>JAYVGI010000198.1:0-6514 GCA_043772355.1 Polaromonas sp. | reverse complement strand
AAGCTCAAGCCCAAGTACTACGCCTGCTCCATGCTGCCCTACCCCAGCGGCAAGCTGCACATGGGCCATGTGCGCAACTACACCATCAACGACATGCTGGCGCGCCAGCTGCGCATGCAGGGCTACAACGTGCTGATGCCCATGGGCTGGGACGCGTTTGGCCTGCCGGCTGAGAACGCCGCGATGAAGAACAACGTGCCGCCTGCCAAGTGGACGTACGAGAACATCGCGTACATGAAAAAGCAGATGCTGGCCATGGGCCTGTCGATTGATTGGTCGCGTGAAATTGCCACCTGCGACCCCACCTACTACAAATGGAACCAGTGGCTGTTTTTGAAGATGCTGGAAAAAGGCATAGCCTACCGCAAGACCCAAGTCGTCAACTGGGACCCGGTAGACCAAACCGTGCTGGCCAACGAGCAGGTGATTGACGGCAAGGGCTGGCGCACCGGCGCGCCGGTCGAGAAGCGCGAGATACCCGGCTACTACCTCAACATTACCCAGTACGCGCCCGAGCTGCTGGAGCAGGTGCAAAACGGCCTACCCGGCTGGCCCGAGCGTGTCAAGCTGATGCAGGAGAACTGGATTGGTAAGAGTGAGGGTGTGCGCTTTGCTTTCCCGCATGACATTAAAGACGCGGCGGGCAAGCTGGTGCAGGACGGCAAGATGTACGTCTTCACCACCCGCGCTGACACCATCATGGGCGTGACCTTTGTGGCCGTCGCCCCGGAGCATCCGTTGGCGGTGCGTGCTGGTGAATTGAATGCACAGCTAGCTAGCAAAATAGAAGCGCTTAAGGGCGGTGGCACGACCGAGGCTGAGCTGGCGACCAAAGAAAAAGAAGGCGTGGCTACTGGGCTGTTCGTTACGCATCCGTTGACAGGTGACAAAGTAGAGATGTGGGTAGGTAACTACGTGCTGATTGGCTACGGCGACGGCGCGGTGATGGGCGTGCCTGCGCATGATGAGCGGGATTTTGCGTTTGCGAAGAAATACAACTTGCCGATCAAGCAGGTCGTGGCTTCGCTCCCTCTCCCGCCTGCGGGAGAGGGCCGGGGTGAGGGCTCTGTGGGGGCTGGCACACTAGCACCCTCACCCCAACCCTCTCCCGCAGGCGGGAGAGGGAGTAAAGAGTTCTCGACCGATGCTTGGCAAGACTGGTATGCCGACAAAACGGGCACCAGCAGCGTCAACTCCGGCCAGTACAACGGCCTGAGCTTCAAGGCCTGCGCGGATGCTGTAGCTACCGACCTGATCGCCCAAAACCTCGGCGAGAAAAAAACCACCTGGCGGCTGCGCGACTGGGGCGTGAGCCGCCAGCGCTACTGGGGCACGCCGATTCCCATCATCCATTGCGACGAGCACGGCGCGGTGCCGGTGCCCGAGAAAGACCTGCCCGTGGTGCTGCCGCAAGACTGCGTGCCCGATGGCTCGGGCAACCCGCTGCACAAGCATGTGGGTTTCCATGCGGGTGTGGTGTGCCCCATCTGCGGCAAAGCGGCCAAGCGCGAGACCGACACGATGGACACCTTTGTGGACAGCGCCTGGTATGTGCTGCGCTACTGCGACCCGCAAAACAAAGACAAAATGATCGCCGAAGGCGCGGCCTACTGGACGCAGGCGGCGCCCGGCGCGCCTGCCAGCAGCGGCGGCATGGACCAGTACATCGGCGGCATTGAGCATGCCATCTTGCACCTGCTGTACGCCCGCTTTTGGACCAAGGTGATGCGCGATCTGGGCCTGACCAAAATAGACGAACCCTTTACCAAACTGCTATGCCAGGGCATGGTGCTCAACCATGTGTACTCGCGCAAAAACGGCAAGGGTGGCATTGAATATTTCTGGCCCAACGATGTAGAGCATGTGCACGACGCGGGCGGCAAGATCATCGGTGCCAAGCTCAAAAGCGACGGCAGCGCGGTCGATTACGGCGGCGTCACGACCATGAGCAAGTCTAAAAATAACGGCGTAGACCCGCAAGAGCTGATCGACAAATACGGCGCAGACACCGCCCGCCTGTACATGATGTTTACCGCCCCACCCGAGGCCACGCTGGAGTGGAACGACGCTGCCGTGGAAGGCAGCTACCGCTTTTTGCGCCGGGTGTACAACTTCGGCGTGAAACTCAATGCTATTGAAAAAATAGCTGCTCTCGCATCATTTAACTGGACTACAGCCAGTTTGAGCAAACCAGCCAAGACTTTGCGACTGGAAATACACACCCTGCTCAAGCAGGTGCACTACGACTACCAGCGCATGCAGTACAACACCGTGGTCAGCGGCGCGATGAAGCTGCTCAACGCGCTGGAAGACTTTAAGGGCGATGGCAATCCAGACAACCAAGAGGGCGACAACGCGGCGCTGGCAGAGGGCTTTAGTATTCTGCTGCGCGTGCTCTACCCCGCCACGCCGCACATCAGCCATGCGCTGTGGCAGGGCCTGGGCTTTGCCGCGCTGCACGGCGAGCTGCTCGATGCGCCCTGGCCTGCCGTGGACGACAATGCGCTCAAACAAGACGAGATCGAGCTGATGCTGCAAATCAACGGCAAGCTGCGCGGCAGCATCTTGGTGCCAGCCGCTGCGACCAAAGAAGCCATAGAAAAAATCGCTTTGGAGAACGAAGCGTTTGTCAAACAAGCCGCTGGAGCCGCTGCCAAAAAAGTAGTGGTGGTGCCCGGCCGCTTGGTCAACATCGTGGTGTAGTGCAATGACTATCAGCAAACTTCGCTCCCCGCTCCCTCTCCCACCAGCGGGAGAGGGCAGGGGTGAGGGCCAGGACCAGCCTGAGGGCCCGCAAGCAAGCCGCCGCCATCTTCTACACGCCACTGCGGCGGCAGCCCTGGCCAGCCTCACCGGCTGCGGCTTCAAGCTGCGCGGTGCGCAGACGTTTGCGTTTAAAACCATTTTCATGAACGGCGTGGACGCGTCGCGGCTGCTTACTGAGCTGCGCCGCGCAATGGAAAGCGGCGGCGAGGTGCGCGTGGTAACCGATGGCAAACTGCTGGACACCGCGCAAGTGGTGCTGGACGTGGTGACTGACCAGCGTGAGAAAAGCGTGGTGGGCGTGACCAGCAGCGGGCAGGTGCGTGAGTTTCAGCTGCGCCTGCGCTTTAAGTTCAAGCTGCGCAGCAAAGAAGGTAAAGAGCTGATCCCCGAGACCGAGATTTTGCAGCAGCGCGATATCAGCTTTAACGAGTCTGCCGTGCTGTCCAAAGAGGCCGAAGAAGGCTTGCTCTACCGCAATATGCAAAGCGATATCGTGCAGCAGATTCAGCGGCGCCTGGCGGCATTGAAAAGCCTGTAGCAAGGGGTCAGCAAATCCCCTGCGGTTTACCCCCGCATCAAGGTACTTTTGCCAAACAGACTCTCCACCAAATCTACTGCCAGCTCGGCAGTTTGGTTGCGAATATCCAAGGCGGGGTTGAGCTCCACAATGTCCAGCGAGGCCATGCGGCCGGTATCGGCAATCATTTCCATGCACAGCTGGGCCTCGCGGTAGGTGGGCCCGCCGCGCACGGTGGTGCCTACGCCGGGGGCAATATCGGGGTCTAAAAAATCCACGTCCAGACTCACATGCAAATGGGTGTTTTTGTCTACCAGCGCCAAGGCCAGCTCCATGGCGTGGCGCATGCCCATCTCGTCGATATAACGCATGTCAAACACTTCAATGCCCATGTCGTGCACCAGCTTTTTCTCACCCGCGTCTACGCTGCGAATGCCGATCTGGCGCAGCGCTTTGGGGTGCAGCACGGGTGCGTCGTGCGAGAAGCCGCCGATCTCCACCAGCTCGCGCGGGCCCTGGCCGCACAGGCAGGCCACGGGCATGCCGTGGATATTGCCGCTGGGTGTGAGGGTCGCGGTGTTGAAGTCTGCATGCGCGTCAAACCACAGCACGCGCAGTTTTTTTCCCTGCGCTTTGCAGTGGCGGGCTACGGCGCTGATCGAGCCGATAGCCAGGCTATGGTCGCCGCCCAGCATCACCGGCAAGTGGCCCGCTTGCAGCTCGTTCAGCATCGCCTCATGCAGCAGTCGGTTCCACTCCACCACTTCATGCAAGTGCCGAAACCCATGGACCGCTGGCAGCCAAGGGTTGGCCGGGCCTTGCAGGTTGCCACAGTCTTTGACGGTGATGCCAAACTGCGCAATGGCCTGCGCAATACCGGCCACGCGCAGAGCCTCGGGTCCCATGCTGGCGCCGCGCGTGCCCGCGCCGATGTCGGTGGGCACCCCGATCAGGCTGACGGTGCGCGGGGGCGTGGTGTGGCTCATGCCGCCACTATAGCGGCGGATGGCTTTGGCTGCATGGGTGCGCGGGGTGTGGCACGGGACTGTGCGGCGGGTTTTACGCGGGGCATGGCAAGCACAGGGGCTCGGGGCTTGACCAACTGGTACAGGTCTTTGGGGTTGTCCAGTTGCGGTATCAAGTCCAGCGGCCTGCCCAGCGACTGGGCCGCCGCTGCGGCCTGGAGGTAGCGCAGGGCCGAGAAGTCCTCGATGGCAAAGCCGACCGAGTCGAACATGGTGATTTGCGCAACCCCGGTGCGGCCAGGTGCCTGGCCGGCCAGCACAAGCCACAGCTCGGTTACTGGAAAGTCGGCAGGCATTTGCTGCAAGTCGCCCTCGATGCGGGTTTGCGGTTCGTACTCTACAAACACGCTGGCCCTGCGCAGCACGTCGGGGTGGATTTCGGTTTTGCCGGGGCAGTCGCCGCCCACGGCGTTGAGGTGCATGCCGCTCTCCAGCATGTCGGGCGTAATGATGGCGGCCATGCCTTTGCGGGCCGTGATGGTGGTGATGATGTCCACCCCGCGCACGGCCTCGCGCGCGCTGGCGTGGACGAGCACACGCAGGTGATGCGCATCGGGGTTGGCCTGCAGGTTGCGCACCAGCTTGGCGGTGGCTTGCGGGTCGGTGTCAAACAGGTGCAGCTCGTCAATGCCCAGCAGGTGGTGAAAGGCCAGGGCCTGAAACTCCGCCTGCGCGCCATTGCCAATCAAGGCCATGCGGCGGCTGCCCTCGCGGGCCAGTGCGCGGGCCGCGACGCAGGAAGTAGCAGCGGTGCGGATGGCGGTGGCAAGGGTCAGCTCGCTGATCAGCAGCGGCATGCCGGTGGCCATATCGGCCAGCACACCAAAGGCCATGACGGTAGACAAGCCGCGCTGGGTGTTGTGGGGGTAGCCGTTGACGTATTTGAAGCTGAAGCTGCGGTCGTCGGCAATCGGCATCAGCTCGATCACGCCGTGGGCCGAGTGGGCCCCTACGCGGGCGCTTTTGTCAAACTGCTTCCAGCGCAAAAAGTCTTGGTGAATGCAGGCGGCCATGCCTTGCAGGCAGTGCGGCAAGCCCAGATGCAGCACCAGGCTGGCCACGTCATGGGCGCTCAAAAAGTGGGTGCGCTGGGGGCTGCTGGCGGTCAGGGTAGATGGCGTTACGGTGGTGTCGTGCATGGTGTTCTCCGGGTGTGAGCTGTGGCGCTGGCCTTTTGAGGGAATCATCTACGTTGGAACTGGGCTTGCCCCAGTCCTCGCGAGCCCGCAAGCAAGCTCAGGGTGAATGGTTCATAACTCCTGGGGCTAAAGCAATATGCATTGAGTTTGAAGGTGCTCCAACGCAATGTAAATAGGCAAAAACATGCAAAATACGCGCTTTGTTTGCCATTCCGATAGAGAAATATGACAATACGCCAATATGGACGAAACTGACCACAAGCTGCTGTCCCTGCTGCGCCAAGACGCGCGCCTGAGCATTGCCGACTTGGCACACAAGCTGGCGGTATCGCGCGGCACGGTGACCAACCGCATCACCAAGCTGGAAGACCAGGGCGTGATCGTCGGCTACACCGTGCGCCTGCGCCCTGACGTGCAGCACGACACCATCAAGGCCTGGATGGGCATCGCCGTAGAGGGCAACCAAAGCCGCGCGGTGATCGCCAGCCTGCTGGGCGAGCCGGGCGTGGCCACCCTGCACGACACCAATGGCCGCTGGGACCTGCTGGCAGAGCTGCGCGCCGAGAACCTGCAAGCGCTGGGCAAAACGCTGGAACGCATCCGCTTGGTCAAGGGCATCAGCAATACCGAGACCAGCATCCATTTGGACACTTACCGGTTGTCGTAATCGGCTGCCTTGAGGGGATGGATACTCTCTAAACCGTAGCACTTTGTCTAAGCAGGACAGTGGGGTACACAGGGTGAAGCTGAAAATTGATAAATTTACAGCGCTGGCTTGATGATGTCGGCCCGTGCGTGATCGCGTTGTTTCCTGGGCTTTTCAAGATGTCTCTCCTGGCTTGGTCAAGTTGCGTCTTGGGCATCTCAAGATGTCTGCCTTGCCTTGGTCACGTTGCGGCGATGGAGGAATTTACGCTGTAAAAATCTTACGAAAACACGCGGACACCTTGGTAGTCATCTGAAGGTTGTCCCCACGCCTTTCTCCATATTTTTCATCGCAAGCACGCTCCATCACCGCTTGCTGGCCGGAGCGCATTTCCGACTCCCACTCCCGCACTGCGGGAGAG
>JAYVGI010000197.1:0-13535 GCA_043772355.1 Polaromonas sp. | reverse complement strand
TGAACAAGCAAAAGGCCAATCTGCATGCCTGCCTGGTCAGCGTCTTTCAGCGTCAGACTATTCAGCCTTGCTTTGCCGGGTGACCTGAGTAGTTACCTTAATTGATAACTTTGACAGGTTTACAGCTTCTGTGGCGCTGAACGGCGCTTTAGCCGCCATCACCACGACTACCAGCTCCTTGCGAGGACCTAAACGCTATGTATTACGTAGCTACTCAGGTATATTTCTTGCTGGCTATCAGCTTATAGATACCAAAAACAGCTCCAAATCACCGTTTTCGAGCACTCGGCAGGCCTTGGGAGCCTGCACATCGGCTGGACGCTGCAAATTTGCCTGTTTGAACGCTATTTTTTATATCTCATCGGGCAATAGCCAGCAAGAAACATGCGGGAGCCGCTATGGAATGTGTAGTACTTGAAGATGCCTCCCTAGACTTGGGCGGCCCCGAGGTACGGCTGAAGAAGCCGCGAACAGCCTGCTGCGCTCTAGCGCACGGGCTGCAAGGCCTGCGTCATGCCCAACACCGTGGTGCCCCAGTTACCGGGTACATCCAGCGTGAAGACGGCATTGGCAGCGGGTTGCACAGCGGTAGCGGCGGAGCTAAAGCGCACATAGCTGCGTTCACCTGGCTTGAGGTTGCGTAGCAGCAGCGAGCCGTCGGCACCGATGGCGCTGGCTTGCACGTCTTGGGTAAAGGCCGCATCGCGGGCAACTTGCACGGTGAGTTGCTGCGGCAGATCGGCGCTTTTGCCATAGAACTTGAGCAACAAGCCGTCGGGCGTGAAGTCAGCCGTGGCACCGATGGACAGCTCATTGGGCCAAATCAGCTGGGGTGGTGCGATGACGATGGGCGTGGTTTTGATCTGCACCCGCTTGATAGCGTCAAAGCCCTCAATGCCCGAGGGATCGACACCGCGCACGCGGGCGTAGTAGGTGCCGTTGGGCAAGGCGCTGATGTTGATGGCGGGCGTGCTGGATTTGAAGTCGCTTTGAATCAAGGCAAACTTCTCATCGGTAGCAAACTGCGCGCGGTAGCCACTGGCACCGGCCAGGCTGCCCACCACCCACTCCGCCCTGTCGGGTGTGGGGCTTTGGGCATTGCTGCGCTGCACCTCGTCAGGCAGTTGCGCTTGGGGCAGTGCAGGCAGCAGGCTCACCACCTTGATTTCGCGCTCTTTGGGGTTGATAGCTGCGCCAAAACCACCGTTCAAACTGGCGTTGGCATTTTGCGAGGAGTTCTCGGCCTGCACTCTGCCCTCGATCACCTCGGTGCGCGAGATGCCAGTGGCAGGGTCTTCAAAAGCCACCCTGAACTGCGTGCCGCGCACACCGATAATCGAAGTGGGGGTGGTGACCGTGAGGGGCGACAGGCGGCTGGCTTGCTTGTTGGCCAAGGTATCCAAGACCCCAGACACCAAGCGGATGGCCCCTGAAAACCAGGTGGTTGAGTTGCTGTTGGACGGGTCGCGCATGGCGTAGCCGTGCTGGCTGGCCACTTCGGCCAAAGTCTTGGGCATCATTTGCACTTGGGAGCCATCGCCCAGCTGCACGATGGCCGAGCTGTTGGCTGCCGTCTCAATGCGTGCGCCCTCGGGCACGCTGGCACCCACTTGTACGCTTTGCCCGCCAATTTTCACATCGCCCTGCACACTGAGGATTTTGCCAGGCGTGGCCAGGCGCGGCTGGGAGTTGAAATTGAGCAAGCTGCGCGGCACGTTGATTTGCTGGCCCAAGCTGAGCAGGTTGGGGTTTTTCATGCCATTGAGCTTGGCCACCTCGGGCCACTGCGAGGGCTGCTTGAGCAAGCTGCGGCTTACACCTTGCAAAGTGTCTTTGGGTTTGACGGTGTAGGTGACATAGGGCTCGGTCATCGTCGCCAGGGCACCACTGGACAGCAGTGCCAGCGCGACCATCGTCATGGCAGCTTGGGCGGTAGCGGCAAGGGCGTAGGGCAGTTTTTTCATGGTCGTTACAAATAGATCGGCCTCGGGGCGGTAACTGTTTCAAGTTACCAATATACGCTTCGTAACGTGTTGTGACGGTACTTTCGTTGACACACTGAGCCCAGAGTGCGACTTGTGTCACGAACCATAGCACATGAACGCCACAATTTGTGACATAGTGCCAGTGTGGCCTGCGCTGGCCCAGCCCCAAGCCTAATGCAAGGGCGCCAGAGCGGACACCAGGCTCAGTGCGCTGCTGCCCCATCGCTGGGGAATGTCAATGGTGAACACCGGGCTGCTGGCGGCCAAGCCCTGGGGGCTGGTGCCGGCAAAGCGCACGTAGCTGCGCTGGCCTGCGGGCACGCTGCGCAGCAGGGCCGAGCCGTCGGCGGCCACGGGCACTGACACCAGGCCTTGGGTAAACGCTGCGTCCTGCGCGATTTGCACCAGCAGGGCGGGCGGGCTGTCTGCGCCTGCGCGGCTGACTTTGAGGACGATACCGCCGCGCACATACTCGGCAACGGCTTGGGCGGCGATCTGGCGTGGCCAGGCGAGCGTGGGCTGCGGTGCGGCGGTTTTAATCACCACTTGCTGCACAGCGTCGTAGCCCTCGATACCGGCCGGGTCAAACCCGCGCACCCGGGCGAAGTAGCTGCCATCCAGCAAGGCTTTGACTTCCAGCGCGTTGGTGCTGGATTTAAAGTCGCCTTCCAGGGCGTTGAATTTATCGTCAGAAGCAAACTGCGCGCGGTAGCCGCTGGCACCTTGCAGTGTACCCACCGTCCAAGCGGCCTGCGCAGGCTCGTTATGGTCACCCACGATGCGCAGGATTTCCCGGGGCAGTTGCGTGCTGGGCATGGCGGGCAGCAGGGCCACGACTTTGATCTCGCGCTCATCGGCTTTCACCGCCGCGCCAAAGCCGGTATTCAGGCTGGCACTGGCCCCTTGGGTGGGGTTGTCGGCCTGTACCTTGCCCTCCAGTACCTCGGTGCGGGCTGCGCCACTGGCGGGGTCTTCATACGCCACCCTGAATTGCGTGCCGCGCACGCCCACTACCGAGGTAGGGGTGATGATGTTCAAGGGTGTGGCGCGGTTGGCCTGCTTGTTGGCCAGCGTGTCCAGCACGCCCGACACCAGGCGGATGGCCCCCGAGAACCAGGTGGTGGAGGCGCTGGTGGCCGGGTCGCGCAGGGCGTAGCCGTGCTGGCTGGCGACCTCGGCCAGGGTTTTGGGCATCATTTGCATGCGTGAGCCGTCGGCCAGCTCGATGATGGCCGAGCCGTTGGCACCGGTCTCGATGCGGGTACCCTCAGACACGACGGCGCCGGCGAAGATGTTTTGCCCGCCAATTTTTACATCGCCAATGGTGCTCTTGACCACGCCTTGCACCGCAATACGGGGCTGGGAATTGAAGTTGAGCAGGCTTTTGGGAATCTGTAGCACCTGGCCGGCTTGCAGCAGGTTGGCATTGGCCATGCCGTTCTGCCGTGCCAAGGCGGCCCACTGGGCGGGGTCGCTGAGCAAGCTGCGCGCGAGAGCGGGCACGGTGTCGCTGGCGGTGACGGTGTAGCTGGCGTAGGGCTCGGTCATGCCGGTGGCCCATGCCGCTGGCGACAGCAGCACCACGGCTGCGAACACGGTGGTGCAAACGGCACCCCCTAAAACACCAGTTGTAGCACCGGTTGTAGCGGTGAAGGTGGCGCGTTGGTTTAGGGGCCAGGGCAGTGGTTTCATCAAAGTCTCCGAGTTACGGTGGGCTTGGTGTGGCCAAGCTTTTAGCTATCAGGGAGTCGATGGTCGCAACGCGGACTTGGGCCTGAAGGCCTTGCATACGCTGTCGTTGGTTTGCATGTAAGGCCCACCAATCAAGTCTACGCAGTACGGCACTGCCGCAAAAATACCTGGAATCGCCTGTTCGCCTGATACTACACCCTGTAACGTTTCTTGGATGGACTTGGGTTGACCGGGTAAGTTGATGATGAGGCATTTGTCACGAACTACGGCACATTGTCGAGACAGGATGGCGGTGGGAACGAACTTCAGGCTGATCTGGCGCATCTGCTCGCCAAAGCCGGGCATGACCTTGTGGGCTACCGCCAAGGTGGCTTCGGGGGTCACATCACGCAGCGCCGGGCCGGTGCCGCCGGTGGTGAGCACCAGGCTGCAGCCTGCGTCCACCAGTTCGATCAAGGTAGCGCTGATGCCCGCTTGTTCGTCGGGGATCAGCCGTGCCTCAAAGGTGATGGGGTTTTGCAGGGCGCTGGTCAGCCACTCTTTGAGTGCAGGCAGGCCTTTGTCTTCGTACACGCCGGTGCTGGCGCGGTCGCTGATGGAGACAATGCCGATTTTGAGGGGGTCGAGGGTCATGCGGAACCAGGTGGTAGGTTACAGGATGCAGGATGCAGGATGCAGGCTACAGGGGGACGCTTAGGCTTGGCTGTCGTCTGGGTTGGCAGCCAGGGCGCTGGCTGCCGCGTCGGTGTCATGCGCGCCGCGCAGCACGCCGCGTACCATTTGGAAGATGTCTCGGTAGGCGCGTCCCTGGCGTGGGGCTTCGCCGGGTTTACCAGCTAACAGGTCTTTGCGGGCCTGGCGGATGAGGGCGCGCAGCTGCTGGGTGTCGTAGCTGCTGCCTTCGGGCGCGTTGGGCACGGGAGGGTGCAGGGCCATCCAGCGGGGCAGGGCATCGTCGTTGGCGATCAAATCGTCGCGCCACAGCTCGGCACGGTGCAGGGCCAGGGTGTCGGCGGCGCTGCCTTTTTTGCTGGCCTCAACGGCGGCGCGGATGGGCTCGGGCTCCACCCGGCGCATGAGTTTGCCGATGTACTGCATCTGGCGGCGGCGGCCTTCAAAATTGGTGATGCGCTTGGCCTCGGCCACGGCATCGACCAGTTTTTCGGGCAGGTCGAGTTTTTCGATGGTCGCCACCGACAGGGTGAGCAGTTGTTCGCCCAGTTTTTGCAGCTCGGTGCTTTCTTCTTTGGCCACAGAGCGGCTACTGGCAAACTCGCTTTTCAGCTCCAGATCCATGTCGCTGCCTTCGGCCACAAACACGCCGCGCACGTAGTAGCCTTTTTTCATGCCGCGCTTGGCCTTGGTAGAGGCCGCACCGGGTTCCAGCAGGGGTTTGCCCCGGCCTGCGCTCAAGTCGTCAGATAAATTCATATTACTTTTTCTCGGACCATTGCACGCCGCCGGTGGCCCAGTGTTCACGCTGGATGTCGTACAGCAAAATATCGACCGACTCGGGCTTGACCCCCAGGCTGTCCACCACGGCTTGCGTGATGCTTTGCACCAGCCTGGTTTTTTGCTCGGGCGTGCGGCCTTGCATCATTTCAACACGGATGGTGGGCATGGCAATTTCTTTCAAATAAAAGTGAAATGTGAGCTGTTGCAATCAAGGGCAGCAGGGCGTTGGCCAAGGCACCACGATTTTGGCGTAAAACTTCGGCTTACACTGTCTTGTGGGCTTAGCGCTGTTTATACTGGGATGATCGCAAAAGCCAGATACGGCAAGTCTAAACTACTCCCTTCACATTCAGGAGACATTCCATGCTTGATACGCGTCATCACAACCAAGTGGCAGACACCCAGTCTTTACTCGATAGCGCCGAGGGCGGCCACACTACCACCCGCCGCACCGCGCTCAAAGCCGCGCTGGGTGTGGGCTACGCCGCTAGCGCAGGCGCTGTGATGGCCCAAACCGCCATTAAAACGCCGTCTGACGGCCTGAAAGTGGGCGAAGTGGTGGTGACGGTGGACGGTTTCTCGGTACCCGCCTACATGGCTGCGCCTGCTGGCAAGAGCAATCTGCCGGTGGTGCTGGTGATTCAGGAGATTTTTGGCGTGCATGAGTACATTGCCGACACCTGCCGCCGCTTTGCCAAAATGGGCTACCTGGCCATCGCCCCCGAGCTGTATGCCCGCCAAGGCGACCCCACCCAGTACAACGTGATTGCTGATTTGCTCAAAGAAGTGGTCAACAAAGTGCCCGATGCCCAAGTGATGAAAGACCTGGACGGGGTGGTGCAGTGGGCAGGTAGCAATGGTGGCGATGCCAGCAAAGTGGCCATTACCGGCTTTTGCTGGGGTGGCCGTATTACCTGGCTATATGCCGCGCACAGCAAGAGTGTGAAGGCGGGCGTCGCCTGGTACGGCCGCCTGGTCGGCCAGCCCTCCGACCTGATGCCTAAAAACCCGGTCGATCTGGCGGGCAGCATCAACGGCCCCGTGCTGGGCTTGTACGGCAGCGCTGACCAAGGCATTCCACTGGACACGGTAGAAAAAATGAAAACCGCATTGGCCAGCGGCAGCGCAGCGGCCAAAAAATCTGAGTTCATGGTGTACGACGGCGCACCCCACGCTTTCCACGCAGACTACCGCCCCAGCTACCGTAGGGAGCCTGCTGAAGATGGCTTCAAGCGCGCGCTGGCATGGTTCAAGGCCAACGGCGTAGCCTGATGGCCATTGTCCGGTTGCCAGCGGCCATCTCGCGCGACAGACCATTTTTAACCGCCTTCGGGCGGTTTTCAAATACTTTTAGGCCAATAGCCACCTAGAATATTGCGCGAGCCGCTATAAAAAATATAGTATATGAATCTCCTTGCCATCATCATCGGAACCCTTGTTGCAGGCATTGGCAGCGTATGGGTAGCCGGGCTCTTGACCTATGGGGTGCTGGCGCGCTACACCCAGCACCTGCTCAGCCTGGCTGCTGGGGCGTTGCTGGGCACGGCCTTTATGCACCTGCTGCCCGAGGCCTTTGAAAGCCAAGCCGCAGCGCAGGCCTTGTTCACTACCCTGCTGGCGGGCTTGATTTTTTTCTTTTTGCTCGACAAAGCCGAGCTGTACCACCATGGGCATGAGCACCACCATGGTGATAGCGCTGCGGTAGCGGTGCCGGCCAGCCCACAGGGCCACGCAGCCCACCCGCACGCCGCGCACGACCACGTCGCGCATGCGCATGCAAGCCACGACCATGCAAGCGGTGAGCCGACCGCACAGGGACAGCACAGCGCTGCGCACGGCCAGTCAGACCACGCCATCGATCACCCTCATGGCCACAGCCATACCGGCGGCGGCTGGGCCGTGCTGCTGGGCGACAGCGTGCACTGCTTTGGCGACGGCATTTTGATCGCGGCAGCCTACATGGCCGACACCCAGCTGGGCCTGGCCGCCACCTTGGCGGTGCTGGTGCACGAAATTCCCCACCACATGGGCGATTTGGTGGTGCTGCGCGAATCCAAGCAGGGTGCCAGCCAAGCTGTGGTCAAGCTCAGCGCGGCAGGCGCAGTGACTGTGGTGGGCGGTGTGGTGGGCTACCTGCTGGTGGAGCAGTTGCACCACCTGCTGCCCTACCTGCTGGTTATCGCCTCCAGCAGCTTTATCTATGTGGCCTTGGCCGACCTGATCCCCCAGCTGCAAAAACGCCTCAGCCTGCGCCAAACCGCCGCGCAAGTCGCCTGGCTGGCCGTGGGTATTGGCTTGGTCACCCTGGTCAGCGGCTTGGCCCACGGGCGCTAACACGGGCCTTGACGCGTGCGCTGGGCCTGGCAGGGTGCGACTTGCAAACTCCGGCAAGACAATCGTCTTGAGTGTATGCTGGCGCTGCTGCGCTGCTGGCTGCTGTTATCTGCGCCCAAAATAGAGGAGATCGCCATGGATATCGTCGACCGCGTCAAAGGCATTACCTTAAACCCTGCCACCGCCTGGCCCGTGATCGAGGCCGAGCCGCACACGCCGCTATCCCTGTTTGTGCCCTACATGCTGATTTTGGCGGCCATTCCGGCAGTGGCTACGTTTATCGGCATGTCACTGGTGGGTTTTGGTGGCTTCGGTATGAGCATGCGCATACCGATCGTCAGTGGCCTGGCGATGATGGTGACCAGCTATGTGCTGAGCCTGGCGATGGCGTTCGGCATGGGTTGGTTGGTCAGCACACTGGCTCCCAATTTTGGCGGGCAAAGCGACCTGATGCAGGGCCTCAAACTGGTAGTGTTTGGCGGCACGCCGATGTTTTTGGCGGGCATTTTGAGCATCTTGCCCGCCCTGGGTATCTTGGGTTTGCTGGCGGCTATCTACTCGTTGTACGTGATGTATTTGGGCCTGCCGGTGCTCATGAAAAACCCGAAAGAAAAAACCATCCCCTACATGGTAGTGCTGGTGGTCTGCGGCTTCATCGCTGGCGTAGTGATGGCGGTGCTCAGCAGCGCCTTCACGCCGTCCATGGGCGGCATGAAGGTGGGCGGCATGGGCGGCGCAGGCAGTATGGGCGCAGGCGACATGACCATCAGCACCCCCGCTGGCAAGGCCGTGATCACCGCGACCCCGGGTGCCAGCGGCGCTGCGGCTGCGCCCGACTCCGCCTCGATCTCGATCAAAACGCCAGAGGGCGAGGTCAAGATTGATATGAAAAATATGGAAGCTTTGGCCAGGCAGATGCAAGACATGGCTGCGCAGATGGAGAAGAGCAAGAAGTGAAGCGGCAAGGCGCTTACGGGGTGCTGGAAATGTCAGTATTTACTACTTAAAGTATAGCTGCTACCGCAATATCTAAATAGGCTGCAGCCTATTTATATCATTTACCTACTTCCATCGGCACCTGCGTAGCCGGTGGCGTGTTGCGGCTGCGGCCACAGCGCACGATGCCGTCGATCATCACCATGCCTACGCCGGGTATGTCGCCGCGCTGCACGCTGTCTAGTAAATTCAAACCAGCGGTGTGCTGCGCTTTGTCCATGAAGACGAAGTCCGCCGCCCGGCCCACCTCGATCAGGCCGCAGTTGAGCTTGCGAATGCGTGCGGTGTTGCCGGTGGCAAAACAAAACACCAGCTCGGCAGGGATGTTGCCCAGGCTGGAGAGCAAAGCAATCAAGCGCAGCATGCCCAGTGGCTGCACGCCTGAGCCTGCCGGGCCGTCGGTACCCAAAATCACCCGGTGCGGGCACTTGAGCTGCAAGGCGGCTTGCGCAGCGGCGATAGCCACTTTCTCGTTGCCGTTGTGCACAATCTCAATCGCCCGCGAAGACTTCTCGCACAGCTCGCACACATGCTGCTCTGACAGCGCGGTGTGGCCGCCGTTGATGTGGCCGATCACATCGGCGTCGGCCTCCAGCACCACGTCTTTGTCGATCAAACCCGAGCCGGGGATGGACGGGCCACCGGTGTGGATGGTGCTCTGGATGCCGTATTTGCGCGCCCAGGCCACCATCTCTTGGGCCTCGTAGCCCGCCTTCACCGAGCCCAAGCCCACCTCGCCCAGCAGCGTCACACCCGCATCGGCCAGGTCTTTGAAGTCTTGCTCGACCATGCCTTTTTCAATGATCGGCGCACCCGCCAGCACCTTCACGCCGCCGGGCCGGAAGTTGTCAAACGAGCGCTGCGCGGTAATCGCCAACGCCTTGAGGCCCACAATGTCTTTGGGCCGCCCGGGCAAGTGCACCTCGCCCGCAGAGACCATGGTGGTCACGCCGCCATGCATGGTGGAGTCGATCCAGCCGATCTGGTTTTGGCGCGGCGTCCAGTCGCCAAACACGGGGTGCACATGGCTGTCGATCAGCCCGGGGCACACGCAGGTTTGCTGCGCGTCGATGGTGTTTTTGGCATGCGCGGTGTCGCAGTCTTTGGCTTTGCCCACGGCAGTGATGATGCCGTCCTGGATGACGATGGTGTCTGCGTCCAGAATGGGCTGGTCAATATCGCCGGACAACAGCAGGCCGATGTTTTTGATGACGACTTTGCCTGATTTGCCGCTGCTTGCTGTGTCTGCCATGGAGGTGTTCTTTCACGTTACGTCGGAGTTTCTGAAGGATATGAATATGCCACGCCGATGTAGCGCATGCAACAGGAAAATCGGCGCTGTGGGGTTTGCCTTGGGTAGGATGATTCGGTGTACGGGAGATTGCGGAGCTAGCAGGGTCTCTTCGTGGTCAGGTCTGAAGAGTACGGTTCCAGCTTGGTCTCGTTGCGGCGACGGAGGAATTTGCGCTGCAAAAATCTTGCGAAAACACGCGACTGGTTGAGTGGCAATCTTGAGTTGGTCGCCGCGCCTTTCTCCAGATTTTTCATCGCAAACACGCTCCATCACCGCTTGCTGGCTGGTGTACTTTTTGTCTCGTGCGGGTGTGGTGTACGGTGGGGCGGTGGTGGTGCGTGGCGGTGTTTTTACGCGCAAAGGTTGTACAGTTCTGCGATGCTCTACGCTACAAAAAACGTAGCTTCTTCCGCGATTTTCTATTGGACTGGAGGGACAAACAGCATTAAACAGTCACACTTTTGCGCGCAACAGGGCGAGCAGACGCCAGTCAAGCGGTAGTTCGGCGTGGTTTGGCAGCAAAACTTCCCGAGCTGCCGCTAGCCAACCAACCAGGAGCGACATTTTCAAACTGCCATTTGAGTACATACCAACAGAATGCACTTGTTTGTCTCAGTACCAGCAATGCCTATTGCACCCCCCATGCACATACGCTACATTGTGATTTTCACCCAATCACTTGCAAACACCAGCCAGACAATCACCCGGATGACAGAGCATACAAAAACCGACGGCTTGCCGGGTCTGCTGGAGGGCAAACCCACACAGGCCAATGAAATGACCGCCGCGCGTGACGAGCGGATCAGCGTTGACAAAGTGGTGTGCAATGCCTGCCCGGTGCTGTGCCAGATATCGGAGGGCCGCAGCGGGGCATGTGATCGGTATGCCAACCAAGGGGGCAGCTTGGTACGGGTGGATCCGGTGGTGCTTTTGCGGCGTAGCTTGGGTGACCAAGAAGCGCGACTGGTGCCTTTTGTGGCGGGCTCCGTCGCTACACAAGCAGACGTTGCCCTAGTGGAGTCGGGGACCAGGGGCGAGAAGATTGCCACGAGAGAAAACGCCAGCAACCTGCAACCTGCCTGGAACGGCGACCTGCTACTGGCTGACGAAGTGTTTATCACCGGCGTAGGCTCGTCCACCACCTACCCTGACTACAAACCCGCGCCCTTTATCGTGTCGTCGCAGGCGGCGGGGGTGGACATGGTGACGGTGGTGACCGAGGGGATATTCAGCTACTGCAGCTTCAAGGTCAAAATCGACACCGACAGATTTTTAGGTGACGAGCAAGCCAGCGTGCGCTGCAAAGGCGAGGTGGTGGGCCATGTGACGACAGCGGAGTATGGCTCGCAAATGCTCTCCTTGGGCGGAGTGCACCACCTCACCGGCGGCAGCAAGAAAGAAGGCCGCTTGGCGCTGGAAGTGATGCACCTGCTGGGCAACAAGCAGGCGGTGGAACTGCAAATCGACGGCGGCGCGCAGATCACCATTCAGGCGGGCCGTGCGCCGTTTGTCAACGGCGTGGAAGAAAAGCGGATGCGGGTGGGCTGCGGTTCTGCTGCTGTGGGCATTTTTGCCAAACAGTTTTTAGGTGTGGCCGACGAGGTGGTGGTGGTGGACGACCACATCACTGGGGTGCTGACGCAGCACCAAGCGGGCCGGTGTCTGGACATGCGCGCATCAGGCATCCAGATGCGGGGGCGCAAGTCTACCCCCGGGCGGTATTTTCAGGTGGCCAACCCAGGCACCGGCTGGGGCGGCACCGACATTGCTGATCCGCTGTCGATCATCGAGGGTTGGGACGCGGGCGAGGCCTGGCCCGGCCTGCGCTTGCTGATGACCTCTACCACTGGCGAGCATGCCAGCTGGTATGTGCTGGACGATGCGCTGCGCCCGGTAGAGCAAACGATGCCAGCCGACGTTAAAAGAGTGGTGCAGCGCATTGGCGAGAACTGCGAACCGTCATTGACCACTGTGCTTTTCTTGGCAGGCGCTGGCGGCAGCTTGCGCGCAGGCGTGACAGATAACCCCGTGCTGCTCACCCGCGCCATCAAAGACGCGCTGGTGAATGTGACCTGCGGCGGCGCGCCCGCCTATGTGTGGCCGGGCGGCGGCATTACCGTGATGGTCGATGTGATGCGCATGCCCGACAACAGCTTTGGCACCGTGCCCACGCCCGCCATCGTGGCCCCGATAGAGTTTTGCATGCGGCTGGACGACTACCGCGCGCTGGGTGGGCATATGGACTATGTGCGCACGCTGGAAGATGCGCTGCGCAGCGGTGCGTGGCACCAGGAAGGCGCGCCCTTGGCCCGTCAGTGGATGCAGTTGCCAGCAGCCCAGGCTTGGCCTTTGGGCACGCCGCCGCTCTTGGGTTGATGGTTTTAGGTAAAGCACCACGATCATGACCGCCCAACGCGTGCAACTGCCCGATGGCCGCTGGCACCTGCAGCACGGCCCGATGGACATCATCATAGGAGGCAGTGGCAGCCCCACTGCGCTGGCGCTGGCGCATGAGCGCGCGTGGAAGCGCTTTGCCATGCTGCTTGACGGGCTGGTGCAAGAGCTGCCACTACTGCGCCAGCCTGTGCGCGGCAACGTGTGCCCTTTGCGTGGACCAGTCGCGCGGCGCATGTGGGAGGCTTGCATGCCCTACCAAAGCACTTTCATCACCCCGATGGCGGCAGTGGCAGGAGCCGTGGCGCAGGAGCTGGTGGCTTGCTATGCCGCAAGCGGCGTGCAGCGCGCTTGGGTGAACAACGGCGGTGATATTGCTTTGTACTTGGCTGCATCGCAATCGGTGCGCGTGGGCATTTGCGCTGACGTGACCCACTTGCGGGTGGACGGCGCTCATGGAGAGTTATTGACACAAGGCCAGTTTGAAGTGCACAGCGCGCAACCCGTGCGCGGCGTGGCCACCAGCGGCTGGCGCGGGCGCAGCTTCTCGCTGGGCATCGCCGACAGCGTGACGGTGCTGGCCGCTACCGCCGCGCAGGCCGATGCGGCTGCCACGGTGATCGCCAACGCGGTCAATGTGCAAGACCCGCGCATCGTTCGCAGACCGGCTGGTGAACTCAAAGACGATAGTGACTTGGGCGATATAGCGGTCACCGTCGATGTACCCCACTTGGAGCCTGACGTGGTGCAAAGGGCCTTGCATGTGGGGCTGTTGCGCGCTCAGGCGCTGCAAGCCGAAGGGCTGATTTGGTCAGCCGCGCTGGTTTGCCAAAATCAAACGCTACGGGTCAACGCTTTAGAAAAGCCGGTGCAGCGAAATGCCTGCTTTGCATATTTGGCCCCAAGTGCTAGCGCCCTCACCCCAGCCCTCTCCCAGAGGGAGAGGGAGCCAAGACAGACATCCCTCCAGCCCCTACAGGGAGCGATGGAGCCAAGACAGAAATCCCTCCAGTCCCAGCAAGGAGCGAGGGAGCCAAGACAGCACATTTCCGGCTCCCTCTCCCGCGCTGCGGGAGAGGGTTGGGGTGAGGGCGCATGATGCGTGCACCACGTCAGAAAGTAGTCTGGAAAATAATTTGCTACTCTATGTGCCGCACAGTCAACCAACCGGCTCGCAGTTTGCTTATTGAAACCATGGACACTCACCAATGATCGACATACGACGCATCTTCACCCATGTGGAGCATATCCACCACGAGTTCGGGCCACCGGCGACAATACCTTTGCTGCGCGGTGCCATTGGCGCGGTGCTGACCAACCCCTTTGCAGGCCGCTACGAAGCCAATATTTTGCCGATGATGGATGCCTTGGGGCCTGTAGGCATC
>JAYVGI010000196.1:0-22721 GCA_043772355.1 Polaromonas sp. | reverse complement strand
ATGGTGTTTAGTTCTTAGACTGTTGCGGTTGAGTTCTATGGCATTGACGGGGAGGCACATGCCTGATGTGGTTTGTACGCCCCGGCGCTTGGCTTGGACGGCTACGCGGCTGTCCCCCGTGTCGGCCTATGGCCGAGCACTCCTCCTTTATGCCGCTACGCCGTCCAAGCCAAGCGCATGGGCAGCGAGTACGGTGGGTTTGCAGCGGTGAAATACCCGCCATATTGGCAGTATCATTTGTGCCCCTACGGTGGAGGGCACACCACGCCGCCAAGATCATGTCGGTGGCGCACTCAGTGCAGCGGCATAAAGGAGGAGTTGCCGGCCCTAGGCCGGCACGGGGGACAGCCGCGGAGCTGAGTGCACCGCCGACATGATCCCGTACATAACGACCCCGCGCAAAACCAACCATGCAGGTGCTATCGTTTGTCATGGCGTGGCACAAGGTCATAAACAAACAGCAAATCACTCAGGCCGAAACTTGCTCTCAGCCTTGACATCATTGCGCTGCTGCGTGTGGCTAATGCGCCCATTCTCCAAATACTGCCCCGTCGCCGCGCGCTTGGCCGCTGCGTCCCACTGCGGCAACCAGTCGCCCAGCGAATAACCAAACCACGGCGCTTGGGGCCGCAGCTTCGGTAACCCCAGTTCTGCCCAAATCACTTTGCTGCGCTCCATGTACTCCTTGGTCGGCAGGGCCAGGGGCGGCATGTCGCCCTTCATGGTGGCATCCATCAGCAAGGTGGAGTCTTCTTCGCCATCGTTCTCGCGCTTGGGGCCGTGGCCTTGGCCGCGGTGGTCCAGGGTGCGCACGTCGGCCACGGGGTTCATGCGGTAGGCCATGGCCCAGAACAGCGCGTCGGCGTTGTCGGGGTCAATGTCTTCGTTTACGGCCAGGCAAATCTTGCCGCAGTCGCCTTTAAAGAAAGCCGCGCCGTACAGCGCCCGCCAAATCTCGGTCTTGGGCGTGCCCTTTTCAAAGGTAATCACCGTCACCCGCAGCAGGCCAGTCAAAGGCTCGTGCAGTGACACGCGCTTCACACCGCGAATGCCCAGCGTGGTTTTAAGGTGCGCAAAAAACAGCGGCTCGTAGGCCACCCGTTTGATCACGCTAGACTCACTGGGTGCGACCTGGCTCAGGTACGAGGGGATGACCGGCAGCAGGCGGTGCGTGATGGCGGTGATCGTCATCGGCAGGTTAAATTCTTCCAGCGCCACATGGCCGTGCGACTCGCCAAACGGTGCCTCGGGCTCTAAAAACTCCAGGTCAATCTGGCCCTCAATCACAATCTCGGCCTGCGCGGGCACGCGCAGCTTGACGGTGCGTGCCATGGCTACTTCAATGGGCACGCCAGCCAGGCCACCGGCCACGTCAAATTCGTCCATGCCAATCGGCAGCTTTTGCGGCCCCATAAAGGCCACCAGCGGCGGGCAGCCCAGCACGATGGCGCAGGGCATGGTTTTGTGGCCAGCGGCCTTCCAAGCCTGGTAGTGCAGGTAGCCGCCCGCGCCACCCACCCGCGTGGCCATGCGCACCACCAAGCGGTCGGGGGCTTTGAGCGCGCAGCGGTAGGTGCCCATGTTTTGCACACCGGTTACCGGGTCTACGGTAATCACATTGGTGGCGGTGAGGGTGGGCGCGCTGTCAAAGCCCGGGGTGGAGATGGGGATGGGCAGCATGTCTAGGCCATGGCCTTCGCCTTGCAGGGCCGCGCCTTCGTGCACTACTTCTTGGCACACGGGCTGGTCCACCAAGCGCGGCGCAATCGGGTTGGCCAGGGCTTTGTCCCACTTGGCCTGAATTTGCTCGACCGAGCAGCCCATGCCCACGCTGTAAATCTCGCGGTTGGCCGCCAGCGCGCCCACCACCACGGGCATGCTGTATGTGCGGCCCTGGGCGTTGACGATGTTGGTAAACAAAAACGCCTTGCGCTCCGCCTCGTCCATCCCGCCCACAAACTGCCAGCGCACCAGCGGGTGCAGCTCAGAGTCTTTGTCAATCGGGCGGTCTATCACTTGCAGCAGGCCGCGCTCTTTTAGGCTTTCCAAATGGTCGTGCAGGTCGGGGTAGCCGCAGGTGTTTTTGCTCATAGTCTCGGGGGTTTGTAGGGGGCTTTTGCTAGCCTTGATGATGCACGTTTTTGCTGAGAAAACCATTAGACATTACGTGAGTAAAGCTCATGCTGTGGGTTCTGCGTACCCTTCTTTGTCCTCTGTCCTCTGTGTTCTCGCAATGCGCATCCCTGCGTACTGGCGCGCGCACTGCTACGGCGCAATGCCCACGCCACCCGAGCTCCGGCCCGCTTCGCGGTAAGCATCTGCGGTACTCAAAATTTGGGGAAACGTCGAAACTCGGCTATCGCCTCAGACACCGACGTTTCTGATCCCAAATTTCTCCGTTCCTCGAGCCCGGCGCTCTTATTGGGTGGCGTAGGCATTGCACCGCAGCAGTGCGCTTTGGGTGCATGGAGGGTGAATAAAAACGCTACTATTTTCGTAGCTCTTTACGCTATAAGTTATTGGGCGACGACGGAATTCAACACTTAAATTGATCGTATCGCTCCGAAAAAAATGATTGGCAAAAGAATCAAATTATTTTTTTAAAAACTATTGCGGAATCGAACGAAAAATTCCACCCGATGCGCTTAACTTTTTACCTGCTTGGGCTATAGTTCAAATCCTGAACGCACCTATGTGTATCGGCCATATGTTAGCGACTTGGCATAACTCGGAAGTTACCGGACATCCGCAACTGGCGCTGTAGAGACGCTGCATTTGCGCTAACTTATCGACGAATTTTAATTCTATGCAAACTTATATTTATAAAGATGACATCAGTAACCTACAGACTGCTTTTGAGAAGCGACTCGGCGATATTTCAGCGCAGTTCAACTTTGACTTGGGATCTGAATTTGAGGTCGCTGTATGCGAGATGCTTTCTGATTTTTTACCAAAAAAAATTTGGAATATGTAGAGGATTTGCGGTCAATGCAAAAGGTGTTACCGCTGGCGATGACATAATCATTTACGATAGAGAGCGTTTCCCGACCTTGCGCACAATGACCAATAGAGCTTTCGATAAAAAGGACATGGTTCCTATTGAAGCGATCTACGCGTACATTGAGGCAAAACACACTCTTGACGCAAAAAGTTTCCATAAAGCTGTGGCGCAAGTGCAGGCTGTTAAACTGCTCTGCTCACAGCGTGAACCCGTCAGCATTTATCAGACTGATCCGTATGTTGAGTGCAATACCCTTTTACCTCCAACAGTGCTGCACTGGCCTAAACATCGAAGTCCTGTTTTCGGAATGATTCTGAGTCGATATTCAGTTGGTTGCGATGGTAATTCGCGGGCCACAAGTTCTAGCGATATTGATGCTTTTCTTAGAGCTCAACTTGAGTGTATGAAACGAAGTTCCCATCCACCTGACCTAATTGTGGCCGGCCCTGACAATTACTTAAGTCCGGCTCATCGCAAAGAGGATGGCCAAAATCTGCCCTCTTTGCATTACATCCCAGATTCCACCACAGGTTATCAAGTAATTGACAGACCCGGTGTGGGGTTCGGTGCAGCCTTAGCGCAGCTTGCCGGCGCAATTGATTGGGCACGCCTAGGCAGAATGTCGTGGATAAGGATAGTAAATGACGCTAGGCTCCCTGAATCATCAACCGCGTAATGCTAGGTTTTGGTTGTTTTGTGCAAACACCCACTTGGTGTTTGAACTCTTGGTTTTGGTCACCTAGCCCCCCCTGCATGACCACCCCAAAGTTCTTCAAAACCGCCCAAGCCTTCGCCCGTTGGCTCCAATCCAACGCAGCCATCGCAGATGAACTGCTGGTATGTTTCCACAAGATCGATTCGGGTCACCCAAGCATGACGTGGCCGCAGGCGGTGGATGAGGCGCTGTGCTTTGGGTGGATTGATGGGGTGCGCAGGCGCTTGGACGATGTGTCGTATTCGGTGCGGTTCACGCCCAGGCGGTGCGGGTCTGTCTGGAGTGCGGTCAACATCGCCAAATACCAAGCCTTGCAGGCGCAGGGCCGCATCACGCCCGCTGGGGCGCAGGCGTTTGCGCAGCGCACCGATGGCAAAACCGCCATCTACGCCTACGAGCAGGCGCACACGGCGGAGTTGTCCGCCTACGAGCAGGCGGCGTTCCAGCGGGACGCGGTGGCATGGGTGTTCTTTGAGGCCTGCCCTGCGGGCTACAAAAAGGTGATGCTGCACTGGGTGACCACTGCCCAGAAGCCTGAGACGCGGGTGGCACGGTTGGCCAAGCTGGTGGATGCGTGTAGAGCGGGTAGACGGTTGCAGTAAGTTGTACAAAGCGCGCTGCTGCGGCGCTGTGTTAGCTTTTGTGGAAATGTATATGCTATGAATAAGCTAGCTGTTCCCGCAATATTTCATTGAGCTAGGAGCCAATGCAAGCATGAAATTGCAGTTTATTCAAATAATTGTATAATTCATTTGCAATGCCCACTCTCAAGCCTCTTAAGTTCATTGGCGGTAGCCAAGATGACCTACGCGACTTTCCTATTGCTGTGCGCCAGGCGATGGGTATCGAGCTGATGGTGGTGCAGTTTGGCGGCATGCCTAGCGACTTTAAACCAATGCCCACTGTAGGCGCTGGTGCCTACGAGGTAAGGGTCAACATACACGGTGCTTGGCGGGCCATCTATGTGGCTAAATTTGCAGAGGCTGTGTATGTGCTGCACGCGTTCCAAAAGAAATCGCCCAAGACCAGTAAGCCCGATATAGATTTAGCCGCCCACCGCTACAAACTCATTGGAGCCAAGTTATGAAAACTACCGACCCTCGCTTTAACGATACCCGCATCACCAACAGCAGCGGTAACGTATTTGTAGACCTGGGCTTTGACGCTGCCGAGGCCAGTGTGATGGCGCTGCGCGTGGAGCTGATGGTGCAACTGCGTGAGCAACTGCAAAAACAAGGCTTGACACAAGCGCAGGCGGCCAAACAACTGGGTGTCACCCAGCCGCGTGTATCGGCACTGCTCAAAGGTGTGTGGAAAGACTTCAGCGTAGACATGCTGCTTACTCTGGCGTCCCGCCTGGGTATGCAGCCGCGTTTGTCGCTGGCGGTGTGAGCAAGGGCTGCTGCTTTCTTGGATACTCACTAATTCGTAGCGCTCCGTGTAATCAGGGCGGTGGGGTACATGGGTACAGGGTAAAAATTGGCATGCTGCGGTTGACGGAACCTCGTTTTGCTGAAAACCCGCTGGGCAGTCCTATCGCCAAGCGATTTTGGACCGTACGTCTGCTGCATATTCCATAGCTACCGCCGCTTTATTTTAGATGGCTATAGCGGGATTGGTACCTAAAAATGGCTAATCAACCGGTGGATTTGCAGTTTCCAGCCGATTTTCAGTTCGCCTGAGGGCCTGGAAACGCTCCCAAGCGGCGATTTTTGCCGTATTTTTGGTACCCATCAGCCTGTAGCCATCTAGAATAAAGTGGTAGCAGCTACGCAATACATAGCGTTAATTTTCCGATGGGGTGCTGCTGGCGCGGCGGGGGCGGCTCAAAATGCGGTCGAACGCTCCAAACCGTGCGGCAGGGCGAAATATTATCATTAACCTGTGTACCCCACTGGCCTGCTTAGACGGAGTGCTACGCTTTAGTGAGTAAGCCTATTTCCAAGCTATCCATTAGACTAGCCAAAATTTCCAGCATTGCACATCATGAGCCTTTGCCAGTGGCTGCAATGACCGAGGAGTTAACCATGTCTACACGCACCATCCGCCTGCCCAATGCCAAGCATGAGCGCCTGAAAGGCCTGGCGCGCAGCAAGCGCGTGAGTGTGAGCAAGCTGTTTGAAGAATAGGCCACCATCGCGCTGGTGCAGCAAGAGGCGCTGGCCCGCTACGAGCTAAGCCAGTCGCGTGGCGACCGCGTGCGCGGCCTGGAGCTGCTGGGCCAGTTGGACGCGCATTTTCAAAACGCCGCTTGATTGCAGAGTTCTGGTGACGTGTCAGCGGTCAAGCGCACCGACCCCCGCAGCGCACGCCTGCGAGTGGGCCGCTTGGAAATACACTTGAAAATACACTTACTCATTAAATAGTAGCACTGCGTCTATACAGGCCAGTGGGGTACATGGGGTGGAGGGTAAAAACGATGGTTTTCAGGCTACAGAGCCGCTGTAGGCCAAAAATCTGCCCCACAGACCGTCCACCGACCATGTTCGGCAAAAACTGGCGCTCCACATTCCATAGCGGCTACGGTATGTTTCTTGCTGGCTATAGCGCAATAAGATCTACAAAAATCGCTCAAACAGATATATTCTGAGTCTCCAGCCGATGTCCAGGCATTCAGTGGCTCCGCAGCGCTCCCCAATGGCGACTGCTACCTGCTTTTTAGTCATCCATCGCCCTGTAGGCCTCTAAAAAGCCCTTACAGTGGTGTATGGGCTTTTGTACGGGCTCTGGCGCTGCCTTTGTTCATGCCCATGGTGGGTTGGAGCCTTGGTGGGTATTTAGAATAGACGTGGCGCAGCGCTAGACTTTAATTTTTTACCAAAGGCACCCGGCATGGCACATATCGGAAGTTCAGTCACCCTGAACCATCCCGCATTCATTCACGAGTCTGCGCTGATCTACGGCAAAGTCTATATCGGCCCGGGTGTATCGGTGTGGCCGCATGTGGTGATGCGCGCGGAGATGCATGAGATTATCATTGGAGCGCGTAGCAATATTCAAGATTTTGTCATGCTGCATGTGGGCAACTTTACGCCCACGGTGGTGGGTGAAGACTGCTCCATCACCCACCATGTCACCTTGCATGGCTGCACTATCGGGGACCGGTGTTTGATTGGCATCAACGCCACCTTGATGGACGGCGTGAAGGTGGGGGCCAACTCTATCGTCGCGGGGCATTCGATTTTGACCGAGGGCTGCGAGTTTCCAGAGAACTCCGTCATTGCAGGGGTTCCAGCCAAACGCGTAGCGACGCGCGACAACTCCAAAGCCAACCTGTTCAACTCGGTGTTTTACCAGCTCAGCGCGGCCAATTACGCCAAAGGGCTAGACCGTTTATCGCCCGAAGATCTGGCCGCTTTGGCCGCGCACGCGTCGCTGGGTAAGGGCGCATAGCGCAGTTCGTGCGCCAAGGTGATTCAGGCAGGCACCGGCAGCCAGGCCTGATTTGGCCAGCATGGCGGGCGCTTGACGAGACACTGCCCGCTATGCATTACGTAGCTGCCAAGGTATATTTCTTCATGGCTAACAGCCGATATCTATCTTAAAACCGCTCAAAATGAGGTTTTGGAGCCTGGCAGAGGCCCTGCGCGGCTGAAAATCGGCCCAAGACGGCGGATAGACCCGTTGCCCAGCCGCCACTTTCATAGTCAAATCAGCTCCTAGCCCCTTGGAGTCTTGCGGGAGCAGCTATGTATTCAATAGTATACTTTGCCTTCAACCGCCTGAAAATGAAAGCCACAGCCTATGATTAACTGGGAATCTCACGCTTGCCTGCCGCTGCACCCGGATGCAGACTTCTCGCCGCTGGACCGGCTGCGCGACGCGGGGGTGCACTACGTGTCGGTCAACGTGGGGATGGACATGAACCCGGTGGCCCAGGTGCTGGCGGTGCTGGGTGCTTTCCGGGCCAGGATTGCGGCCAGCCCGGAGCGGTTTTTACTGGCCGGTACGGTGGCCGATGTAGAAAAAGCCCAAGCCACGGGCGTGCTGGCCGTGGGCTTTGATTTGGAAGGTGCCATGCCCCTGATGGAGCGGCCCGAGATGGTGGCGCTGTACGCCAGCCTGGGGGTGAAGCAAATTCACCTGGCCTACAACCGCAACAACAGCGTCGCCGATGGCTGCCACGACGTAGAGCGCGGCCTGACCCCGCTGGGCCAGCGCATGGTGCAGGCGGTGAACGCCGCCGGCATGTTGATGGACTGCTCGCACACCGGCAGGCGCTGCAGCCTGGACATCATGGCCGCCTCCAGCAAGCCGGTGATTTTTAGCCATGCCAACCCATTGGCTTTGGCCGAGCATGGCCGCAATATCACCGACGAGCAGATCAAGGCCAGCGCGGCGACCGGCGGGGTGGTGTGCCTGTCGGGCGTATCGGCCTTTTTGGGCAGCGCCCAGCCCACCGCTACCGACATGGCGCGCCACGCCGCCTATGTGGCTGACCTGGTGGGCGTGCAGCACGTGGGCATTGGGCTGGACATCAGCTTTCGCCAGGACGAGCTGGACGACGACCCACCGGGTGGCTACGACCCTGTGTACTGGTGGCCGCGCGAGGCGGGCTACAGCCACACCATTGCGCGCATGCGCTACACCCCGGTGGAGACCTGGCAGTTGCTGCCCGACGCGCTGGCCAAGGTGGGCATGTCGCCCGCTGAAGTGGCGCTGGTGATGGGCCAGAACATGGTGCGCGTGGCCCGGCAGGTATGGCATTGAGCCTGCACCAGGCTAGCCCAGCCAAGCCTTGGCTTGGCTGGGCTGCACGCGAGTGGACGGTTTTGCGGGGTAAAATCGGGTTTTTATATTCACCCTTGGTAAGAGCGAGAAAGGCAAGCTGGTTATGACACCGCGAACTACGCAGACAATTTTGATGCCGATCATGGCAGGAGTCCGCGTGTAGACTAGCGCAAGCAGCTACCTCTTTCATAGTAAAACGCGGTCTTGGGCCGCGTTTTTGCGTTTTTACAGCCGTAACGGGTGTTGCGGCACACTCCCAAATTCACACATTCAGAGATTTACCATGGTTCAAATTACACTTCCCGACGGTTCGCAACGTGACTATCCCGGCCCGGTGACGGTAGCCGAAGTGGCGCTTTCCATTGGCACCGGCTTGGCCAAGGCGGCATTGGCCGGCAAAGTGGGGCAGGGCGCGGATGCCAAGGTGGTGGACACCAGCTATCAGCTCACCAGCAACGCCGTGCTCTCCATCATCACCGCCAAAGATGCCGACGGCCTGGACGTGATTCGCCACTCCACCGCCCACCTGCTGGCCTACGCAGTGAAAGAACTCTTCCCCGACGCGCAGGTCACCATCGGCCCGGTCATTGAAAACGGCTTTTTCTACGACTTTTCGTACAAGCGCCCGTTCACGCCCGACGACTTGACCGCGATAGAAAAGAAGATGGTCGAGCTGGCCAACAAAGACGAGCCGGTGACGCGGCGTGTGCTGCCGCGCGACGAAGCCATCGAATATTTCAAAGGCATGGGCGAGCTGTACAAAGCCGAGATCATTGGCAGCATTCCGGCAGGCGAAGACGTGTCTTTGTACCGCGAAGGCGCGTTTGAAGACCTGTGCCGTGGCCCCCACGTGCCATCTACCGGCAAGCTCAAACACTTCAAGCTCATGAAGCTGGCCGGTGCCTACTGGCGCGGCGACCACCGCAACGAGATGCTGCAGCGCGTCTATGGCACGGCCTGGGCCACCAAAGACGAGTTGCAGCAGCACCTGACCATGCTGGAAGAGGCTGAAAAGCGCGACCACCGCAAGCTGGGCCGCGAGCTGGACTTGTTCCACATCGACGAACATTCGCCCGGCACCGTGTTTTGGCACCCCAAGGGCTGGACGGTGTGGCAGCAGGTAGAACAATACATGCGCCGGGTGTACCAAAACAACGGCTATCTGGAGGTGAAGGGCCCGCAGATCATCGACAAAAGCCTGTGGGAGAAAACCGGCCACTGGGACAAATACCGCGACAACATGTTCACCACCGAGAGTGAAAAGCGCGAATACGCCCTGAAGCCGATGAACTGCCCTGGCCACATTCTCATCTTCAAGCAAGGCATCAAGAGCTACCGCGACCTGCCACTGCGCTACGGCGAGTTTGGCCAATGCCACCGCAACGAGCCCACGGGCGGTCTGCACGGCATCATGCGCGTGCGCGGCTTTACGCAGGACGATGGGCACATTTTCTGTACCGAAGACATGATTTTGGACGAGTGCGTGGCCTACACCGAGTTGCTGCAAAAGGTCTACACCGACTTTGGCTTTAAAAACATCATCTACAAAGTGGCCACGCGGCCCGAGGCACGCATTGGTTCGGACGAAAGCTGGGACAAAGCCGAGGCCGCGCTGATCGAATCGCTCAAGCGCAGCGGTTGCCAGTACGAGCTGTCACCGGGTGACGGCGCTTTCTACGGCCCGAAGATCGAATACACCCTGAAAGACGCGATTGGCCGCCAGTGGCAGTGCGGCACCATGCAGGTGGACTTCTCCATGCCCGAGCGGTTGGATGCCGAATATGTGGCAGCAGACGGCTCCCGCCAGCGCCCGGTCATGCTGCACCGCGCCATTGTGGGCAGCCTGGAGCGGTTCATTGGTATTTTGATCGAACAGCATGCGGGCGCGTTGCCTACCTGGCTGGCCCCGGTGCAGGTGGTGGTGTGCGGAATCACCGATGCGCAGGCCGATTACGTGGTCGAAGTGGCTACCAAGCTGCGCAAACTTGGGTTGCGAGTGGCTACCGATTTGCGTAATGAAAAGATCAACTTAAAAATTCGGGAGCATTCGCTACAGAAGCTGCCCTATATTGTGGTAGCGGGCGACAAGGAAAAAGATGCGGGTGCTGTGTCGGTACGCGCCCGTGGGAACAAAGACTTGGGAGTGATGGCGGTGGCGAGTTTTATGGAAATGATCGCCACCGATATCACGCAAAAGATTTGACTGCGTCCAAGCTTAAAGCTTAGCCAAACCAGCTGACTTGGCCTGTCGAGATGTTGTGCATGGCAGAGACGATTTTGACTTTGCCTTGTGCGACCAATTCGGCGATGACTTCGCTTTTACGCATGATGAGTGCGACTGCATCTTTTGCGTTTTGGTCAGCCAGCTTTTGAACCAGCACTTTGTCTTTCGATGTGGCCACGCCGTTGTAGTTGAGTTTTTCCAGCGAGGGACGGATATTGCCCAGCATGGCCGTCAAGTTGCCCAGCTTCACGTTATCCACGGCTCCTTTGATGGCTCCGCACTCCGTATGGCCGAGAACGACGATCAGCTTTGCACCGGCAGCTTTGGTAGCGAACTCCAGGCTTCCCAAGATATCGGTGTTGACGAAGTTACCGGCGATGCGCGCGGCAAAAATGTCGCCAAGACGTTGGTCAAAAACCAATTCAGGCGGAACGCGGCTGTCAATGCAGCCAACCACCACCGCAACAGGCGATTGTTGGCTGGCCGTATCTTTGACTTGCATTCTCAGGTCGCAGTTGACGGTGCTGCCGGCCACAAAACGTGCATTGCCATCTTTAAGGCGCTGCAAAGCGCTATCGGGCGTAGCGTTTGTTTGCGATTCTGGCGTGAATACAGCGCAACTCTCCGTGGTTTTTGCATTGGCGTTGGATGCTAGAGCGAGAGAAGCCGTTGCCAATAGGCCAAACGATGTGCGGCGATTGATCATTTGAAATTTCCTTGGTGATATGTCTAAAATCAAGAAGTTGGCTAACTGATAGCCAACTGCAAGCACCCATTCTGTGCTACACAAAAAGTAGTATGGTCCCGGATAATGAACCAAGAGATAGCTGCCAAATTAATTTAGACGGCTGTCTGGATGAACGCCAGATGAACAAATGCCTCGGCAACTCACTCAGCTTGCAGTTTTTCCAATCGGTAACCCAAACCGCGCACCGTGTGAATCAGTGGTTGGCTGCTGTCTTCATCAATTTTGTTGCGTAATCGGCGGATATAGACATCGACGATGTTGGTCAGCGGGTCCTCGTTGGTACCCCATACGTTCGATAAAATTCTCTCGCGGCTGAACAATCGACCCGGCGCAGACATCAGTAGTTCCAGCAGGGCGAGCTCCCGCGCTGTGAGTGCAATGGAGCGTTCGGCACGGGTGACGCGCATACTCTGCCGATCCATGATCAAGTCAGCCACTACCAACTGCGATGCTACGGCAGGTGCGATGTGACGCGAGCGCCGTAGTAAAGCCGTGATACGAACCAACAGCTCTTCAAATGCAAAAGGCTTCGCAAGGTAATCATCGGCCCCTAAGCGCAAGCCAGCCACGCGGTCTTCCAGCCCGCCTAGGGCGGACAGCATGAGAATTGGCATCTGTACCCCTGTCGCACGCAATGTTTGGCAAATTTCCAGGCCCGTCATCCCGGGCAGCATGACATCCAGGATCAATAAAGTGGGCAATGCGTCGCTGTCGATGTGTGCTGCGGCTTCGCGTGCCTTAGCCAGCCCCTCAATTCCGTCGCGTACTACTTGCACAAAATAACCCTCAGCCCGCAAGCCACGGTACAAGAAATCAGCGACCCGGTCGTCGTCCTCGATAATTAGGATGTTCATAAATAGGGGGTTGACTTAAACGCTTAGGTGATGAGGACTGGGAGGCGCAAAGTTACCTGAGTCTCCGAGGGTAGTAGACTTGCGAAAACAATACTCCCGCCGTGCGCTCGGGCCAAAGTGGCGGCGATTGGCAAGCCCAAACCGCTTCCACCAGATTGGTGCAGGCGAGCGCGATCACCTCTGAAATTGCGCTCGAAAATGTGTTGTATATCGTCGGCAGGGATGCCAATTCCATAATCTGTTATCTGTAGCTCCCACCATACGGCGGTCTCGGCGTTCGAGACAAGTCTGGTGTGCACCTGCACAACGCCATCCGCATAAGAATATCGCACAGCGTTATCCAGCAGCAAAATGAATAGCTGTCGCAGCCGCTGAGAGTCTGCCAGCAAGCGAACTCCATTGGTGATGCCATGCGAACACAGGATGCGAACGTTGCGTTGGTGCCCCAAGGACTGCGCTTGATCGATAGCATCGCGCAACGGCTCTTGCACGTCTAGTGGGATCCGGTTCAAGGCGAGCGTGTCGATATCGCTGCGCGCCATGGTCAGTAAATCATCAATCACGGTGCCAAGCTGCGCAGCCGTTTCGACGATGCGCCGCAGCGATGCACGGTACTCCTGCGTAGGTTTTTCGCCGCCACGCAGCGCTACCTCAGCCTCTCCTCGTATGGCCGTCGTAGGCGTTCGCAGTTCGTGGCTGATATCGGCAAAAAGCTTTCGTCGCCTTAGGTCTACCTGCTGTAGCGTATGCAATGCCTTTTCAAGCTCAGTGGTGCGCACAGCAACAATTTCTTCAAGCCGCTGCCTCGTCGCAGCCTCGATTTGTCTGTGCTGCGCAAGCTCAGCGGCCATGGCGTTGACGCTGGTCGCCAATTGAGAAAATTCATCGTCAAGTTCATCCGAGATGTGGTGGGTAAGGTCACCCCGCTGGAGCGCTTGCGCCCCCGCAGTAAGTTCTTTCAGCGGACGGTGTAATGCACGGACAAAATAGGCCGCCAACAAAATAGCTGCAAGTGCCATGGCTACCGTGGCGCCTAATGCGAGTCCTCGAACCAAGCCCAAGGACTTGTCCGCGGCCGCGCGCTCTCTTTCTACTGCAACTCTTTCACGCGCAATGCTATCGATTAGTAATGTTCTAAGATCCAATCCCTGCGAAACATTAAAGACGCGCGTGATTTCTGTCCATGCTGCTTTTGCATCTGAGTCGGGCGGTATGGCGCGTGTGTTGGCCATTGCAATTTTCAATTCTTCCAGGCTAATTCGAAGAACGCTTAGAGCGTCCCTGCGCAACTGGTGCTCGACCCTTTTCCCGGGCTCACCGGCATCGAGCATGGCGCTGGTTTGAGCCAGCACCTCAATCTTGGCAAGGGTTGCTGCCATGTCATTTTGGTAGCCATCGCGTTGTTGCGGATCAGCGCCAGCGTCTAAAAGTGCCTGGGACAACCAGGTACGCAGGCGTTGTTTTGTGGCGGAGAGTTCAATAAAGCCGGTTAATACGTCGCTGGCCATACGCCCTCGAAGTACGCTGTTGGAGGCTGAATGGATAGCCCACGAGGCGATTGCGCCTTGACACAGCGCAACCAGGGCCAAAATTCCAAAAGCAATGGTGAGTCTTTTGCTGAACACGCTCTATTATCCTAAGTTTACAAATTGCAAAATGAACCAGAGATGAACGCACTGTGAATGCCTGATGCCTGATGCCTGATGCTTGGTCGCTGGGCGTGAATGCGACCAATTCGTGGCTTTGAGCGCCAGATAGACCAATGAAGTGGCGAAAAAGCTGCGCCATCAAGGGCTTAGGGTAGCCACCGATTTGCGTAATGAGAAAATTAACCTTAAAATACGGGGGCATTCGATGCAGAAGCTGCCTTTTATCTTGGTCATGGGTGACAAAGAGAAAGAGGCAGGCGCAGTCGCAGTGCGCGCCCGGGGTAATGTAGACCTTGGCGTAATGCCGGTAGATGCGTTTATTGCAAAGCTCACTGCCGACATTGCCTCCAAAGCCTAACCCATACGCAGAAAAGCAAATTTGAAAGCGAGTCTTTTTGACCTGCTTTTCATCTGCCAGCCCAAGTAAACCGTGCGCAAGCAGCTATCTAATAAGTAGCTGCAAAGCAACTATGCTGTAATAGTTATTTAGAAGGATTTGAACCATCGCTACCGCACCATTTCGGCCATTGGCTCCCCGCCCGCCGCGCCCCCCGCGCCCATCACGTTATCACCGTGAAGAGCGTAAACACCGCCTCAACCGTGAAATCATGGCACCCGAAGTTCGGGTATCTGGCCCGGATAATGAGCCCCTAGGCGTGATGACTTTGAACGAGGCCCTGCGCCAAGCGTCAGAGCTGGATTTGGATGTGATTGAGACCGTAGCCACCGCCACGCCACCCGTGGTGCGCATCATGGACTACGGCAAGTTCAAATACCAGGAACAAAAGCGCGAGCACGAGGCCAAGCTCAAGCAAACCGTCATCGAGATCAAGGAAGTCAAGTTCCGCCCCGGCACCGACGACGGTGACTACCACATCAAAATGCGCAATATTCGCCGCTTTTTGGACGATGGCGACAAATGCAAGATCACGCTGCGTTTTCGTGGCCGCGAGATCACCCACCAAGAGATTGGCATGGACCTCCTGATGCGCATCAAGGACGACCTGGCCGATGCCATCGTGATTGAGAGCATGCCCAAGCTGGAAGGCCGCCAGATGATCATGATGATCGCGCCGGGCAAGAAAAAAGCCGGTGGTGGTGCCAAGCCTGCTGGGGCCCCGGCGGCGCCAGCCAGCAAAGCGCCCGCACCCTCAAGCGCCGCAGCGGTGACTGCCACAGCCACCCCTTCAGCGGCTCCAGCGCCCGTTGAGAGCGTAGCGGTGGGCGAAGCAGCTTCAAAATAGCTTATAATCGATGGCTTTGCGCAAACTGGTACAGGTCACCGGTTTGCTGCAAACTCAGCGGCCCCAGGGCTGCTGAACGCAGTACCCTCATGGGTGCTGCATGCGCATCCATCGCAAGGCGGTTGCGCACGCTCGGGGTCTACAAGGCGGCAAGTTTTTTTGCCGACACCTCACGAGTACATCAATAGGAGCATCCAAATGCCCAAAATGAAGACCAAGAGCAGCGCCAAAAAGCGTTTTCGTGTCCGTCCAGGCGGCACCGTGAAACGCGGCCAAGCCTTCAAACGTCACATCTTGACCAAGAAGACCACCAAAAACAAACGCCATCTGCGCGGTGCCATTGCAGTGCATGAGACCAATATGGCCTCCGTCGCTCAAATGTTGCCCGGTATGGGCGTTGCTTAACACGAACAAGGAGAAATACTATGCCTCGCGTTAAACGTGGTGTAACGGCCCGTGCCCGTCACAAAAAAGTTCTAGCCCTCGCTAAAGGTTTCCGCGGTCGCCGTGGCAACGTCTTCCGTATCGCCAAAGAAGCGGTCATGAAGGCGGGCCAATACGCCTACCGTGATCGCCGCACTAAAAAGCGTGTGTTCCGTCAGTTGTGGATTGCGCGTATCAACGCCGCCGCCCGCACCTGTGGCCTGACCTACAGCCAGTTCGCCAACGGTATCCGCAAAGCCGGTATCGAAATCGACCGGAAAATGCTGTCCGACATGGCTATCCATGACATGCCAGCGTTCACCGCTGTCGTGAACCAGGTGAAAGCCAAGCTCGCTACGTTGGCTGCTTAATCCAGCTACGTGATTCACGCGCAGAGTTGCTATTTTTTTAATAGCTGCTCCCGCAATTAAATAAAGGGCTAGCGCTTGAAAAGGCACTAGCCCTTGTTTATTTGTGCAGCGTGATGCTGATTTGCTTTATATTTGATCTTTTTTCAGCCGCAGCCACCCTGCGGCTGAACCATTTACTGTTTTAATCCCACAGCCGCTTATGAGTGATTTAGACACCATCGTATCCAGTGCCCAAGCCGCCTTTGCCGCCGCCAGCACGCCTGCTGACTTGGAAAACGCCAAGGCGCTGTTCCTGGGCAAAGCAGGCAAGCTCACCGAGCTGATGAAGGGCATGGCCGCCTTGAGCGTAGACGAGAAGAAAACACGCGGCGCAGCCATCAACGTCACCAAGCAGGCGGTAGAAGCGGCACTGACCGCCCGCCGCGCCGCGCTGGCAGATGCCGAGCTGCAAACCCAACTCAAAGCCGAAGCGCTAGACGTCACCTTGCCAGGCCGCCAGGGCGGGCAGGGCGGTTTGCACCCCATTGCCCTGGCCTGGGAGCGCGTGGAGAGCATTTTCAACAGCATGGGCTTTGACGTAGCCGACGGCCCCGAGATCGAGAACGACTGGTTTAACTTCACCTCGCTGAACAACCCGCCGAACCACCCGGCCCGTTCGATGCAAGACACGTTCTACGTAGACATGAACGACGAGCAAGGCCAGCCCTACTGCCTGCGCACCCACACCAGCCCCATGCAAATCCGCTACGCCGTGGCGCATGCCAAAAAGCATATTGCCGCCGCGCAGGGCGCAGGCGCATCTGCCAGCATGCCGGAAATCCGGGTCATCGCGCCTGGCCGCACCTACCGCGTGGACAGCGACGCAACCCATTCCCCCATGTTCCACCAGTTTGAAGGCCTGTGGATTGGCGAGAACGTCAACTTCAAAGACCTCAAAGTCACTTTCCTCAATTTCTGCAAAGCCTTCTTTGAGACGGACGACTTGACGCTGCGTTTCCGACCCAGCTATTTCCCCTTCACCGAGCCGAGTGCCGAGATTGACATTGCGTTTAGCTCCGGCCCGCTGGCGGGCCGCTGGCTGGAAGTGGCAGGCTCTGGGCAGGTGCATCCCACGGTGGTGCGCAACATGGGGCTGGACCCTGAGAAGTACATTGGCTTCGCCTTTGGCTCGGGTATTGACCGTTTGGCGATGCTGCGCTATGGCGTGAACGATTTGAGATTGTTCTTTGAAAACGATGTGCGGTTTTTGTCGCAGTTTCAGTAGAGATACAAATACCAAACTTCCGGACGCAGAGGGCGCAAAGGTTACGCAAAGGACGCAAAAAAGAAAATACCAAAAAAATACAAAAATAATTTTTTAAATTAGTAGCAATTCGTTTTGTGTAAATTTTTCAATTTCTTCTTTTGTATTCCTTTTGCGTCCTTTGCGTAACCTTTGCGTCCTCTGCGTCCGGAAGTCCTGACCCCGAATTTGACCCCGTATTCCAACCCCGAATTAAATAAGTTAGCCCACCATGCAATTCCCTGAAAGTTGGTTGAGAGAGTTCTGTAACCCACCCCTGTCCACTCAGCAGTTGGCCGACGCGCTGACGATGGCCGGGCTGGAAGTGGAAGAAACTGCGTCCGCTGCGCCGCCTTTCACGGGCGTGGTGGTGGGCGAGATCAAAGAGTGCGCTCAGCACCCGGATGCAGACCGTTTGCGCGTCTGCCAAGTCGATGCGGGCACGGGCACATTGCTCAATATCGTTTGCGGCGCGCCCAACGCGCGGGTAGGCATTCGCATCCCTGTCGCCACCGTAGGCGCGTTGTTGCCACCGGGCGCTGACGGCAAGCCATTTGCCATCAAGCTGGGCAAGCTGCGCGGCGTGGAAAGCCAAGGCATGCTGTGCTCGGCCAAAGAGCTGGGTATTGACGAAGATGCCAGCGGCTTGCTGGAGCTGGCTGTGGATGCGCCGATTGGCACCAACCTGCGTGCGCATTTGAAGCTGGACGATACGTTGTTCACACTCAAGCTCACGCCGAATTTGGGCCATTGCCTGAGCGTGTTTGGCGTGGCGCGTGAGGTGTCGGCCATTACGGGTGCTGCATTAAAACAAGCCAGCTTTCCTGCCGTGCCTGCTACGCACAGCGACAAGCTGGCCGTCAAAATATCCGCCCCCGACCTGTGTGGCCGCTTCTCCGGCCGCATCGTCAAGGGCGTGAACACTAAAGCCAAAACACCGCAGTGGATGGTAGACCGCCTGACGCGTTGCGGCCAGCGCAGTGTCACCGCGCTGGTCGACATTTCCAACTACGTGATGTTTGAATACGGCCGACCATCGCATATTTTCGACTTGGACAAAATCCATGGCGGTTTGGATGTGCGCTGGGGCAAAGCGGGCGAGAGCCTCAAGCTGCTGAACGGCAACACGATCACTCTCGACGACAAAGTTGGAGTGATAGCCGACAGCCAAGCCGTCGAGTCGCTGGCAGGCATCATGGGCGGCGACAGCACCTCGGTCACCGACGACACGCAGAACATCTATATCGAGGCGGCATTCTGGTGGCCCGAGGCCGTGGCGGGGCGTTCGCGCCGCTTTAACTTTTCCACCGACGCAGGCCACCGCTTTGAGCGCGGCGTAGACCCGAGCCAGACGGTGGAGCATATCGAGCGCATCACGCAACTGGTGCTGGATATCTGCGGTGGCCAAGCAGGCAGCATTGACGACCAACAGCCGAACATGCCCGTGCGCACGTCCGTGCAACTGCGCGTGGCGCGGGCCAGCAAAGTGATTGGCATGCCCGTGACCGCAGCGCAGTGCCTGGACGCGTTCAAGCGCTTGGGTCTGCCCGCTACTCAAGCAAAGTCTAGCGACGCAGAGCAGGGCAAGAACACTAGCGCACCTGACGATGCGGTCATCACTGTCACGCCGCCGGCCTATCGCTTTGACATCACCATTGAAGAAGACCTGATCGAAGAAGTGGTGCGCCTGATCGGCTTGAACAACCTGCCCACCACCGCCCCTATCGCCCCCGTAGAGCCGCAGGCGCGTAGCGAGACGCAGCGGGGCCGTTTTGCCGTGCGCCGCGCCTTGGCAGGCCTGGGCTACCAAGAGACGATCAACTTCAGCTTTGTCGAAGAGCGCTGGGAAACTGAGCTGGCGGGCAACACCAACCCGATCAAACTGCTTAACCCGATAGCCAGCCAACTGAGCGTGATGCGCTCGTCCTTGCTAGGTAGTCTGCTGCAAATTTTGAAGCACAACCTGGACCGCAAGGCCGACCGCGTGCGGATTTTTGAACTAGGCCGCGTGTTCATGCGCGATGCCTCGGTCAAGACCAGCGACACGCAGGTGGCAGGCATCTTGCAGCCGCTGCGCATTGCTGGCCTGGCCTTTGGCGGGGCCGTGCAGCGCCAGTGGAGTGCCAAGGACGCAGCCGCAGACTTCTTCGACGTGAAGGGCGATGTAGAAAGCCTGCTCGCCCCAGTGCAAGCCACCTTTGTAGCCGCAGAGCACCCCGCCATGCACCCCGGCCGCTGCGCCAAGGTGTTGGTAGAGGGCAAAGAAATAGGCGTGATCGGTGAACTTCACCCGCGTTGGAAGCAGGGCTATGAGTTGCCGCAAGCGCCCATCTTGTTCGAGCTAGACCTGGCCGCCGTGATGCAGCGTGACCTGCCTGCCGCCAAGCCGATTGCAAAGTTCCAGGACGTAGAGCGCGACATCGCCGTCATCGTGCGCGAGGGCGTAGGCCACGCTGCGCTGATGGCCGCCATCCACGCCGCGCCCACCCAAGGCTTGCTGCAAGATGCCTTGCTGTTTGACGTGTACCGCCCTAAAGAGGCCGGCGTGGGCATGGAGCCGGGCGAAAAAAGCCTGGCCGTACGCTTGACCCTGGCCAGCCCTGAAGCCACACTGACCGAGGCGCAGATCGAGGCTGCGATGACTGCGGTGCTCACGCAGTTACAGCAAGACCTTGGTGCGCGCTTGCGGGCCTGAGGGCGTGGTAAATCGGAGTGTCTGGCAAATATTTCAGTAAAATAAAGCTGTAGCCGCGTAGAATATTGCGGTGGCAGCTATAAAAAAAGGAGCTTATCCATGGAGTTTACTGTCGAAAGTTTAGAGACACCCGCGCTAACCAAGGCGCAGTTGGCAGATTTATTGTTCGATCAAATCGGTTTGAACAAGCGTGAATCCAAAGACATGATTGACGCATTTTTTGAGCTCATCGCGGACAGCGTGGTTGACGGTACTGATGTGAAAATCTCCAGTTTTGGCAACTTTCAAATCCGCACCAAGGCTCCGCGACCAGGGCGCAACCCGCGCACAGGCGAGGCCATTCCTATCGACGCACGGCGCGTGGTCACCTTCCATGCAAGCCACAAGCTCAAAGAGCAGATCCAAGGCTAAGGCGTAGCACGATTGGCGTAGCGCATTTACCAGTGGGCGCTAGCAGCCTGGCGAAGCCTGCGCGAGCCCTGCGATAGCTCAGGGTAAACGGCTCCAATTGAGCCGCATTGGCGTGATACTCGACTCTGCCAAGCGCGGCGTTAAAATTTTAGTGTTAAGCACGCCCGCCAGCGGCGTAATGCATTATTTGTATAGTCCCAGTGCTGTAGCGCTTTGGGGGTATTTTTAGCCATGTTCCGCAAATGGCAGTTACAAAGCTCGCTCTAATTTTCTGAGCGCAAATTTACAACAAATTCAAAGAGTTAGCGTGTAAAGTCAAAGTAGTTTGCAACTTGCCTCAAGTTGGAGTAAATTTCGAGGACTTGCTTGTAGAACGTTGATTTCAATGGAGAAATCCCTCCCCGCCATTCCTGTTAAGCGCTACTTCACCATCGGTGAGGTCAGCGAGCTATGTGACGTCAAGCCACATGTGCTGCGCTATTGGGAGCAGGAGTTTACCCAGCTCAAGCCCATGAAGCGGCGCGGCAACCGACGTTACTACCAGCACCATGAAGTACTCATGATCCGCCGCATCCGCGACCTGCTGTACGACCAGGGCTTTACCATCAGCGGCGCGCGCAACAAGCTGCACGACTTGGTGCAAACCGAGCGTGACCGCCGCAAGGCGGGCGAGGTGATGCTGGACGGCATCGATGTGATCGAGGGCGCTGACTCAGAGTTTCCGCAAGACATGCTTGATAGCGATTTCCAGGACAGCTTGGCCGAGATCGAACCCGACTCTATCCATGTGCCGCTGCTGCAACTTCGCCGCGAGTTGTATGAGATTCGAGAACTATTGGCTGTTGCGATCTGATGGAGCGCACCGTATCAAGCTATAATTTGAGGCTTCGGTGTGTGGCGCAGCCTGGTAGCGCACTTGCATGGGGTGCAAGGGGTCGAAGGTTCGAATCCTTTCACACCGACCAATAGATGAAACAAAGGCCTCTCGGTAGCGATACTCGGAGGCCTTTTTCACGTCAGGGCGGAACCGGTTTGTATCCGCCAGGCCTTGTCCTTATGCTGCTGGCGCACCAGCTTGCGCCAAGGGATGGGCCTTTGCAAATGCCTCCAGCTGCAAGCAGCGGTTGACAATACCTTCCAGCCGAGGGGCGTGGGACAGATCGACTTTGAACAGGCGTGCGCCCACCACATGCGATGCCAGCGCCAGGTCGGCCATGGAGACTTGGTCGCCGTGGGCGTACAGGCCCGTTTCCTTGTCGGCTGTCAGTCGTGCTTCGATGGCTTCACTGCCCTTGGTGATCCAGTGGCTGATCCACTTCATGCGCTGGGGCTCGTCCAGGCCCAACTCCTGCTCCAGAAAATTGCGCACGCGCGGCACGATCAGCGGGTGTACATCGGCGCTGGCCATCTGCGCCAGTGAGCGCACCCGCGCTTTGCCGGCAGCGTCGGCGGGTAGCAAGGCGTTTTGCGGCCAGGTGTCGTTGATGTAGTCAATAATCGCCAGCGACTGGCTTAAACGCAACCCGTCGTGCTCCAGCAGGGGCAGGACATGCTGGGGGTTCAGACTGTGGTAGCTGGGTGCAAATTGCTCGCCCTTGCTCAGGTCAATGATGCTTTCCGTGTAGGCAATGTTTTTAATGTTCAGCGCGGCGCGCACGCGAAAACTGGCCAGGGAACGCCAGTAGCCGTAGAGAGTGACTGTCATGAAAAACGCTTTCTAAAAAAAGGTAATGCAAATTGCGCTGGGGTGCAATTGCTGGCACTGCGCCGCTGCAACGATGCACCTAGATTGATTTTTCCTCAGCGATGAAGTCCTTGATCGTGGCCATGAACACGTCGGGCGCTTGCAGTTGCGGCACATGGGCGCAACCTTTGAGCTCGACAAATTTGGCGTTGGGCAGGCCAGCGGCCAGCTCGCGGGACATGGGCGGTGGCGTGGCCTCGTCTTGCTCACCCACCAGTACCAGCACGGGTACGGTGACAGCAGCTAAAGAAGGGCGCAGATCGAGCGTGGACAGGGCTTCGCAGGCACCATGGAAGGTTTGCACATCCACCGCCAAAAAGCGCGCTTTGCGGTCTGCAATCAGGTCGGGGTTTTGCTGTTGGAATTCCGGGGCAAACAGGCGGCGCATGGCCACGTCGGCAATCGCGCCCAGGCCTTTGTCTTTGGCCGCTGCCGACATCCCCTTGAAGGCAGCGCGGCCGGGCTCGGAGAAGGCAGCGCCACAGTCGGCCAGCACCAAGCGCGCTGCAATGCCGGGGTGGCGGATGGCGGTGATAAGGGCGATAAAACCGCCATAACCGTTGCCCAGCAGGATAGGGCGCTGGGGCAAGTTCATGGCCTTCATGCCTGCGGCTATATGGTCAGCAATG
>JAYVGI010000195.1:0-2535 GCA_043772355.1 Polaromonas sp. | reverse complement strand
AAAGTCGATGCAGGCAGTGTCGTGCAGGCGCTGGCCGATGCCAAGCCCGACGCCGTGTTCAACGTGCTGTTTGGCGCAGACTTGTCCAAGTTTGTGCGCGAAGGCAACACCCGTGGCCTGTTCCAGGGCCGCGATGTGGTGAGCTTGTTGACGGGCGAGCCAGAGTACCTGGACCCGCTCAAAGACGAAACGCCCAACGGCTGGCTGGTGACAGGCTACCCTTGGTACGGCATCCAAACGCCCGAGCACAAGGCCTTCTTTTTGGCCTACCACGCCAAATACAAAGACTATCCGCGCTTGGGCTCTGTCGTGGGCTACACGGCTATCAAATCGCTAGCTGAAGGCATGAAAAAAGCCCGCTCTACCGATACGGAGAAAATGATTGCCGCCTTCCGTGGCCTGCGAGTGTCTACACCCTTTGGCCCCGTGGTGTACCGCACGCAAGACCATCAGTCCACCATGGGTGCGTTTGTGGGGCGTACCAAAAACGACGGCGGCAAAGGCACTATGGTGGACTACCGCTATGTGGACGGCTCCAAAGTACAACCCTCAGACGCTGAGGTGAAAAAACTCCGCCCTGCTGAATAAACGCGCCAGCACACCATGAAAGCGGATGCATGAGCTTTTCGGGCCTGATCGTTCAGCTGCTCAATGGGCTGGCGGGGGCGGCATCTTTGTTCATGGTGGCGGCGGGCCTGTCGCTGATTTTTGGCGTCACCCGGATGGTTAATTTTGCCCATGGTTCCTTCTTTATGGTGGGCATCTACATAGCCTACTCATTGGTGGCGCACCTCAGTGGCTCCATAGGTTTTTGGCCGTCCTTGCTGCTGGCTGCGGTGGCGGTGGGCGTGCTGGGTGCGCTGGTAGAAATTTTGCTGCTGCGCCGCATCTACCGCGCGCCCGAGTTGTTCCAGTTGCTGGCCACGTTTGCGCTGGGCCTCGTCATCAAAGACGCGGTGCTATGGTATTGGGGGCCAGAGGAGTTGCTCGGGCCCCGTGCGCCCGGCCTCACGGGCTCGGTCATGATCTTGGGGCGGCAGTTTCCTTCTTACGATTTGTTTTTAATTGTGGCAGGCCCCGCCATGCTGGGCCTGCTGTGGCTGCTGCTGACCAAAACCCGCTGGGGCACCTTGGTGCGCGCCGCCACGCAAGACCGCGAGATGGTCAGTGCCCTGGGCGTCAACCAAGCGTGGTTGTTCACGGCAGTGTTTGCGCTGGGCGCGCTACTGGCTGGCTTGGGTGGCGCGCTGCAGCTGCCGCGCGAGCCTGCCAATTTGGACATGGACTTGAACATCATTGGCGCGGCCTTTGTGGTGGTGGTGGTGGGCGGCATGGGCTCGATACCCGGGGCGTATGTGGCGGCGCTGCTCATTGCCGAGCTGAAAGCAATTTGCATTTGGATTGGCCTGGTGGAGATTGCGGGCATCAGTGTGTCGTTTTCCAAGTTCACCTTGGTGGTGGAGTTTGTGGTGATGGCCGTTGTGCTGGTGGCGCGCCCTTGGGGCTTGTTTGGCAAGCCGCAGTCGGTCAGCCGCCATGCGGCTGTGGCCGAAGCGCCGCTGCGGCCTTTAGGTTGGGTTTATAAATATGCAGGCGCTGCAGTGTTGGTACTGTTAGCGCTGGTACCCGTCATCGCCGCGCAGTCTGCGTATGTCACGGTGCTGCTCATCGACGTGCTGGTGGCGGTGCTGTTTGCAGCCAGCCTGCACTTCATCATGGGGCCTGCGGGCATGCACTCCTTTGGCCATGCGGCTTACTTTGGCCTAGGGGCCTATGCAGCCGCCTTGCTGGTGCGCAGCCTGAACATGCCGATGGAAGTGGCGCTGTTAGCTGCACCTGCCATCGCCGCCTTGGGTGCATTTTTCTATGGCTGGTTTTGTGTGCGATTGTCGGGCGTGTACCTGGCCATGCTCACGCTGGCGTTTGCGCAAATTACCTGGGCTATTTGCTACCAGTGGGATGCTTTCACGGGCGGCAGCAATGGCCTCACAGGCGTGTGGCCCGCAGAGTGGTTGGCCGACAAGCGCAGCTACTATTACCTCACGCTGGCGCTGGTGATGGCGGGCGTGCTCTTGATGCACCGCATGCTGTATTCGCCCTTTGGCTACGGCTTGCGCGCCGCGCGGGATTCTGCACTGCGCGCCGATGCGCTGGGCATGAACGCCAAGCGCATGCAATGGGTAGCCTTCGTCATCGCAGGCACGTTTGCCGGTCTGGCCGGTGCGCTCAATGCATTTTCCAAAGGCAGTATTTCGCCCGAAAGTTTGCACGTCAGCCGCTCCATCGACGGCTTGGTGATGGTGCTGCTGGGCGGCGTGCAAACGCTGCTGGGCCCGGTGGTAGGTGCTGTCACGTTTACCTGGCTGCATGACACGGTGGCCCGCAGCACCGACTACTGGCGCGCTATGCTGGGAGCGATTATTTTGATACTGGTGCTGCTGTTTCCCCAAGGCATTGCAGGCTTTGCAAACCAGTTATGGGACTGGCGTAGCCGGGCCAAAAAGGCGCTGCCATGAGCTTGCTGAAAGTATCTGG
>JAYVGI010000194.1:0-7907 GCA_043772355.1 Polaromonas sp. | reverse complement strand
TGCTGTTTTATCGATTGCTCCAACAGGCAGTGATGACCAAGCCAGTGACGTATGGGAAAATCGTAGAAATCAAGGAAAAATCGAGTACCTGCTAATGTGGAGCTAAAGGGATACCCCATGAGTAAATACAGTATTTGACGCTATGCACACCTGATGCAAGCTGCCACAGCCCAGTGCTACTAGCTTATGCGCGCTCAACACCAAAACCCATGCATCCTTCGACGGCAAGCCCTGCTGCGCGGACGCCATGGCTGCAAATACGCCGCCCGCATGCTGTACCTTCAGCAAAGCCCATCGTCAACGGCGATCAACCCAATGCCCCAAGGCCTGGCGCGGGCTAGCGGCCACCGCGCGCCAGTCAATGCGCCCACCCCGCAAGTGCGGTGCCAGCATGCCCGCCACACCGTCCACGCTGCGCGCGGGCGCTGGCAAAGCTGTGTGGGGCACTGCATGGCGCATAGATGAGACCCCAGCGCTTATGTAAAAAGCCATCGCAGGGGAGCCAAGCCATCCAACGCCGTCCATCCGTTTTGCACACCCGCTGGCGCGGTAGCAAGCGCAACCTAGGGCCAGCCTCGCGCAAGCTGCACCACCCAGTGCCCCCAGCGCACGGGCACCACCCGAGGCGTCAGCGCCAGGCAAGAGGCCGCAGGCCAGCACGCGCTTTTCGGTGGCCACGCTTATAAAGTATGCAGTGACTGTGTGATCCGCGCATTGCATCCAAAGTATGTCTAATCAGGTATTAGCCCAATAGAATAGAGTAGAAGGGGCTACTAAAAATGGAGCGAAGCTTTTTTTATTACTTGGCTTTTTGCCGTCTGCAGCAGTTATCCAAAAATTTCGGATAACTGAAGTTGTCTTCACACCACCAAACAATAATCCGTGTTTCGCCTGCGCAGAACACATCTGCAACTTGACAAAAGTATTCGATCGAATACAATTGCAGCAATGTACCAGATAGAAACTACCGAGCTATTCGAAACATGGGTTCAGGAGCTTGACAAGCGCACCCGCATTCGCATGGTCTCCCGGCTGGCCAAGCTGGCTACCGGTTTGTGGGGCGACTGCAAAGCCGTTGGGCTAGGTGTCACTGAGCTTAGAGAGCATTTTGGCGCAGGCTATCGTATCTACGTCACGCAAATAGACACCGTGCTGGTGGTGGCGCTAGGCGGGGGCGACAAGTCCAATCAACAAAAAGACATTGACCGCGCCATCGAGCTGGCATCCATTCTGAAAGCCGCGCAGCTTAAAGCTGCGCAAACCACGAAAGGCAATCTACCATGACCGTCAAAACCATCCCGTTTGACCCCGCCAAATACCTGGACGACGAGCAATCTATTGCAGATTATTTGACCGACATGCTCGAAGACGGCAGCCCCGGCCTGCTGGCCGCAGCGCTGGGCGACATAGCGCGCGCACGCGGCATGGCCCAAATTGCACAAGACGCAGGCATTGGCCGCGAGGCGCTGTACAAAGCCTTGCGCGCCGACGCGCAGCCACGCTTTGACACGATTGCGCGGGTGTGCAAGGCCTTGGGAGTCAAATTGACGGCGCAGCCTTTGCATGTTTAGGCTTTAGTCCAGCATCACGCGCTTGGTGCCGTTGGCCTGCTTGATGCGGATGTCCCTTGTACTGCAGGGCGGTAGCTCCGGCCTGTTTGCTGCGGCGCTGGGCGACATCGCTTGCCGGGTGCTGCCTGCAAGCGCCGTAGCCTGCAGCAGGCAGGAGACCGCGCGCTACCAACACGTTACCGCCCGGCTGAGAGGTGTGGCCATGTGCAGTGTGGCGCATGTGCAGTGTCCATCTGCATCCGCTGAGCCCAGCCACCTCGCCCAACGGCTTGCAGTCGGTCAGCTCAAGCCTGGCCTGCACCGTGCCCCCACTGACAACCCGCCTGCGAGCGCGGCTGGCTGTGCAAAGCCAGCGAGTCATCGTGGGCGTTGCCACCACCAACTAGCCGGTAGAACCCTAGGGTACAGTAGAGCCATGCCTACAGTGCCACGGATACAGTATGCGACCTGATTTCAGATATAAATCAGGCTGCAGCCCAATAAAATATTGCGCAAGCAGCTATTAAATGTGTAGTGAATAAGCTGCCTGCACGCCGCCAGCCAGCGGCTGGCAAGGCACATGAACGCTACGAACCGCCATCTTGCGTAAGAGCCTTGTTTGAAAGTAGGTTGGTAAACCCTTAATTTTGATCATCTAATCACTTTTTTTAAAGAAAAATTAATCAAAGGAGTGCGATATTGGCAATCGCCAACAATCAGCTTAGGACAACAATGGAAAATTTAACAATACCAGCAATATGACTCGTCATTCAAATCCAAATTTGAGTTTTAGTTTTCGAACATCGTCCGATTTTTCCAATTCGTCTATCGATTTATCAGTGGACAGTACCCATTGATATGCTCGCCAAAAATCGTTTTGATACTCATACTTGACTACTGTAAAAACACTCATTTTCTTTAACTTGACACCGCCTGATGTGGCTTCGAGCCACTGTGAGCGTTGCTTGTGGTCGATTATTCTATATTTTAAAAGTGCTACTTTATCTAAACCACTTCCTTTTTCTGTGACGTTGAAATTTGCGAACTCTACTGGATCATTTAAAATGTAGCGCTTACTGCCAGGTTCACCGAAGTCTGTCTTTTTCGCACCAGCATCATCAACAAATCTATCCTTCATCTCTCGCCAAAATTTTTCCGTTGGTTGAGCAAAAGTAGTAGGCATAAATGCCCCGAAATTTCTTGGATTTTCGCTTGTGAAGTAACCCGAAGCTTGTAGTTTTTTCAACTTGTCAAATTGATTTTTACCAATAAACCATTGTTGAGCCAAGCTGTTCCATTCCACAGAATTAGTATCTGCCTTTTCATTTAACCAAATATTGCCAGCGTAAATCATGTTACTTAACTGTCTGATTTTGATTGCATTTTCTGTATACGCCTCGAGCGTAAGTTTGGAAGGTGTTTTCGCCCTCTTGAGTTCGCGACCTGCGCCAATAAGACTGTCGGTAGCTTTAACGTAACTGAATGTCAACCCGTAATCATGAACTTTTAACGTGTTGTCTGGATTCAACGAAGCGGGAAGCTTTTTTTCCTGCTTAGCATCGTAAAAAATAAATGACTTTTCATTCTTCACAATTTCTACGATTTCTGAAGATTTTGAATCACGCCAAATACCTGTAAAACCTAATTCTTTGTCATCCCCGAACACCGATATTGCATTTGCAGACAAAGAAATCGTGCATAGCAATAGTTGAACCAAAAACCTTGGCTGCATGTGACACTCCTAAAAAGATCGATTGAAAAGATTCGCAATAAAGCAAATTAATTGTAAATTAAACGAAGCATGATAATAAATTATTGCTAACCTATTGACTGGCTCACTGACTCACTGACCCCTGCCCACTCTCAATGTGTGTCTGCGTAACCGCAATGGAATGCTTTTTTCAGCGCCGCAACGATGGCGGCATGCGCAACTAGTGCTCCTTCAATCCGCCCTGGTGTTACGGCTCACATACCCTCAGGCCAAGCCAAGCTTCCGCCGCTTGCGGGCATACGCGCGTGGCGCGCTGAGTCACTGGCGTGCCGAGCAGTCAACCCGCAGCTCCCAACCCACTCTCGATATGTGCGCACATCGCGCCCTGAGCAGCCGCAGTGTCCCGCTTTTTCAGCGCCGCCATGATGACAGCATGTTCGGCCAGCGATTCTTCAATCCGTCCGGTCTTCAGCAGAGACTGCGCGCGGTTGAGCTTCATTACTTTGCGCAGGTCGGCCACCATTTGGCCTGCCCAGCGGTTGTTGGCTACTTCTAGCAGCTTGACGTGGAAGGCTTCGTTCAGCTGGAAGAATTTGACGCGGTCTTTGGTTGACTTTTCTAGCTGCTGGTGCAGAGTCTCAAGTTCCTGCAGTTGCGCTGCGGTGGCGGTGCTGGCTACGGTGCCTGCAGCGTCGGCTTCTAGCACAGCCATGAGATGGAACACGTCGCGCAGGTCTTTGGCGTTGACTTCGGTCACGTAGGCGCCGCGCCGCATTTTCATGGTGACCAGGGCATCAAAGGCCAGCACTTTGATGGCTTCGCGCATGGGGGTGCGGCTGATGCTGTATTTGGCTGCTAGCTTTAGCTCCTCTAGGGGGTGAATACCTTGTCCATTTACGCTAAACTGCAAGCTATGCCTATTTTTGAGGTAATAGCATGAAGCCATCCACTGCATTGCACGCCCACCGCGCTGCCATTCGGCATATCGTGTCGAGCCATCGCGCCAGCAATGCGCGTGTATTTGGGTCGGTCGTTCATGGCGACGATACCGAGCAGAGCGATTTGGATATTTTGATTGACCCGATGGCAGACACCACGCTAATGGATGTAGCTGGCATTCAGGTGGCGCTAGAGCGCCTGCTAGGCGTAACTGTGGATGTACTCACCCCCAGAGCGCTGCCAGAGAAGTTTCGTGGCACCGTTCTGGCAGAGGCTGTGCCGGTATGAGTAAAAAGGGTTTGAGGGTCGACGATTATCTGGGCCATATCGTGCAGGCGATTGAGCGTATTGAGCGCTACACGCTGGGCAAGGATGAGGCTGCATTTTTGCAAGATGAGCAGTTGCAGGACGCTGTGATTCGTAATATCGAAATCTTGGGTGAGGCTGCCAATAATGTCAAAAAGGCCGATCCGCTGCTGACAGACAGTCACCCGGAAGTGCCGTGGCTGGTGATGGTAGCGATGCGCAACCGCGTTTCGCATGCTTATTTTTCTATAGACCAGGAAATCGTATGGGCAACAATACGCAACGATTTGCCAGGGATGAAACAGCAAATTCTGGCGTTGATTAACACTCTAAAGGGATAATAGCCCAATAGAATATTGCGGGAGCAGCTATTAAATATATAGCATAGGTGAAGATGGGGAGTTATCCCGCCGCCTCCTGCCCACTCTCAATATGCGAGCGCATCGCCGCCTGCGCAGCCACTGCATCTTGCTTTTTCAATGCCGCCATGATGGCGGCATGTTCGGCCAGAGACTCTTCAATGCGCCCGGCTTTTAGCAGCGACTGCGCGCGGTTGAGCTTCATCACTTTGCGCAGGTCGGCCACCATTTGGCCTGCCCATTTGTTATCAGCGATTTCTAGCAGTTTGACGTGGAAGGCTTCGTTGATGGTGAAGAACTTGACGCGGTCTTTGGTGGATTTTTCTAGCTGCTGGTGCAGGGCTTCCAGCTCTTGCAGTTGCTTATCTGTGGCGGTGCTGGCCACGGTGCCTGCGGCGTCGGCTTCTAGCACAGCCATCAAGTGGAACACGTCGCGCAGGTCTTTGGCGTTGACCTCTGTGACGTAGGCACCGCGCCGCATTTTCATGGTGATTAGGCCTTCGGCGGCCAGCACTTTGATGGCTTCGCGCAGGGGGGTGCGGCTGATGCCGTACTCCTGGGCCAGCTTGAGTTCGTCTATCCATGCGCCGGGTTCTAGGTCGCCTGTTTTGCTGGCGAAGATGCGCTGGCGCAGGAGCTCGGCTACCTCTTCGTACAAAGGTCTGGGCTTTAGGCGGCTGTGGAGCAGAGGGGCGTTCATTGGCCTTAAGTTTACACGAAACTGAATTTTGAATTCATAATTACGGATGAAAATTTGGGTAAAATGTGGGCTATGACTGACAACACTAAGCCCGTTAACTCTGCGCCTGACAACTTCAAAACCGCCACGCTGGCTGACTGGGCCAAGGCGGCTGCCAAATCTGCCCCCGGTGGCAATGTAGATGCGCTTAACTGGCACACGCCCGATGGCATTGCGGTGAAGCCGCTGTACACGGCGGACGATGTGAAGGACCTGCCGCACACCCACACGCTGCCCGGTTTTGAGCCCTACCTGCGCGGCCCGCAGGCCACCATGTACGCGGTGCGGCCTTGGACCATCAGGCAGTACGCGGGGTTTTCTACGGCTGAAGAGTCGAACGCGTTTTACCGCAAGGCTTTGGCAGCCGGCGGGCAGGGCGTGAGCGTGGCGTTTGACCTGGCCACGCACCGTGGCTACGACTCTGACCATCCGCGTGTGACGGGCGACGTGGGCAAGGCGGGCGTGGCCATTGACAGCGTGGAAGACATGAAGATTTTGTTCGACCAGATACCGCTGGACAAGGTGAGCGTGAGCATGACGATGAACGGCGCGGTGCTGCCGGTGCTGGCGGGCTACATCGTGGCGGCAGAGGAGCAGGGCGTATCGCAGGCGCAGCTGAGTGGCACGATACAGAACGACATTCTCAAAGAGTTCATGGTGCGCAACACCTACATCTACCCGCCCGCGCCCAGCATGCGCATTATTGGCGACATCATTGAATACACGGCCAAGAACATGCCGAAGTTCAACTCGATTTCGATTTCGGGTTATCACATGCAAGAGGCGGGCGCTAACCAGGCGCTGGAGCTTGCCTTTACCTTGGCCGATGGCAAAGAATATGTGAAGACGGCCATTGGCAAAGGCATGGATGTGGACGAGTTTGCCGGGCGGCTTAGCTTCTTCTGGGCGATTGGCATGAACTTCTATCTAGAGGTAGCCAAAATGCGCGCCGCGCGCCTGCTGTGGTGCCGCATTATGAAGGGCTTTGATGCCAAGCAGCCTAAGAGCCTGATGCTGCGTACGCACTGCCAAACATCAGGTTGGTCGCTTACGGAGCAAGACCCGTACAACAACATTGTGCGCACCACCATTGAGGCGATGGCGGCGGTGTTTGGCGGCACGCAGTCTCTTCATACGAATTCATTTGATGAAGCGATTGCACTGCCTACTGAATTTTCATCCCGCATAGCGCGCAACACGCAGCTCATCATCCAAGAAGAAACGCACATTGGCGCGGTGGTAGACCCGTGGGCCGGCAGCTACATGATGGAAAAGCTCACGCAAGACATGGCGGACGCGGCGTGGAAAATTATTGAAGAAGTAGAAGCCATGGGCGGCATGGTGAAGGCCGTAGACAGCGGCTGGGCCAAGCTGAAGATTGAGGCGGCTGCGGCGGAGAAGCAGGCGCGGATTGACAGCGGGCAAGACGTGATAGTCGGTGTCAATAAGTACAAGCTGAAGACTGAGGATGCAATTGAGGCGCGGGATATTGATAATGTGGCGGTGCGGGAGGGGCAGATTGCGCGGTTGAAAGAAATTAAGGAAAAACGGGATGATGTCCAAGTAAATGCTGCGCTAGCAGCTATTACTTTTGCAGCGGGGCATGAGGGCATGGGTGGCTCGCTTGGTGCGGCTGCTGGCGCTGTAAGTGGCTCAAGCAGCGGTGTTGGTGCTGGAGGTGCAGCGGGTAGCAATGCGGGCGGCGCTGGGCAAGGCAGCAGCAACTTGCTTGACCTCACCGTTCAGGCCATCCGCCTGCGCGCCACCGTAGGCGAGGTAAGCGACGCACTAGAAAAAGCGTTTGGCCGCCACCGCGCCGACATCCACAAAGTCAGCGGTGTGTACGCCGCAGCCTACGACGCAGACGCAAGCCAAGGTGACACCATGGAATACTGGAACCAGCTCAAAAAAGACATAGCCGACTTCGCCGAAGCGCAAGGCCGTCGCCCCCGCGTAATGATCAGCAAACTAGGCCAAGACGGCCACGACCGGGGTGCCAAAGTAGTAGCCACCGCATTCGCCGACCTGGGCTTTGACGTGGACATGGGCCCGCTGTTCCAAACCCCCGAAGAGTGTGCCCGCCAGGCCATTGAAAACGACGTGCACGCAGTAGGCGTAAGCACCCTAGCCGCAGGCCACAAAACCCTAGTCCCTGCCATCATCGCCGAGCTTCAACGCCAAGGCGCAGACGACATCATCGTCTTCGTAGGCGGCGTGATTCCACGGCAAGACTATGACTTTCTGTACGCAGCGGGGGTAAAAGGCATCTATGGGCCGGGCACGCCGATACCTGTTTCTGCCAA
>JAYVGI010000193.1:0-7332 GCA_043772355.1 Polaromonas sp. | reverse complement strand
CACCATCAGCTTCGCCAACATCGGCGCCAACGCGGCCATCAACCCCACGGTCAGCCTACAACTGAGCCCCGGCCTGAGCGGTGTCGTCATCAACGGCGGCGCCTTGGGCGCAGGCGTGTACAACAGCGCCACAGGCCTGGTCAGCTTCCCCGGCGCAGCCCCAGCCAGCCTGGCCGCAGGCAGCGCACTGAGCGTGGCCATCAGCTACTTGCAACCCAACAGCCCGGTAGGCATCACCGCCAGCAGCAGCGCCACCAACGACACCAACAGCGCCAACAACACAGCCACTCGCCTGGTTCAGTCTTTGTTTTCTGATATCGCTGTTGAAATTGCGCCGATCCCAGCGACCCCAGCCGGTACCACGGCCAGTACAGTGATTACGTTAAGCAACCTGGGTAGTGCTACTGCAACATTCATCTCAACGGTGACGGTCAACGGGGTGCAGCAAACGCGAAGTTTCACTTTGGCGCCTAACGTCTCCACCACCTATGTTGTTTCAGTGCCAATTACGACAACAGGTGCAGTCGTCAACGCAGCGGTGGGCTCCCTTAGCGTGCCAGACAGCAATCTGGGTAACAACACTGCCACAGCGATTGTCAATGCCCTATTTGCGGATGTGACGACATCGTTATATCTACCGATTAATGCGCTGGCTGGAAGTACCGTGTCCGGCACGGCAGTGTTTACCAATAGTGCTGCGGCAGGTGCAACGGCCACCAAGGCGACAGGTAAGGTCACGTTATCTAACGGGCAAATAGTTGAGTTCACATTGGGCGATCTGGCCCCGGGCGCCAGTGTGACGCGGACATTCAGTATTACGGTACCCAACGTGACTGTGCCAACTGTGTTGTTGGGTACCAGCACCGTTGCAAGCGGTACCCCTGAGTCGGATACGACCAACAATGCGGCCCGCGCCAGCATGGCAGTGTTGGCGCGTGATGCCAGCGTGTCGGGCATTGTGTTTTTTGACACTAACCGGGATCGGGTATTTAATGCCGGCGATCAAGTGCTGGCCGGTTATCGGGTTGAGCTCATCCGAGTTGATGGTACTTCGACTACCGTGGTGGGCACTGCAACCACAGATGCATCAGGCAGATACCTGATAGACAAACAATTTCCGGGCGCTGGTTATCGCGTGCAGTTCCGCGATCCGAGCGGCAATCTGGTCGTGGGCACGCCCTTTAATCAAAGCGGACTGACGGCCAATGGCAACCCATCTACCGGCAACAACTCACTGACTGCCGCACTGTCGCCGGCTAGTACAGTAACCGTGGCGGGCTACATTGACGGTGTCACGCTGTACGCTGGCGATAACGCCATTCAGCAGAACTTGCCATTGGATCCAAGCGGCGTAGTCTACGACTCTGTCACGCGGCTTCCTATTGCTGGTGCCAAAGTACGTTTAGTTGGGCCGGCTGGCTTTAATCCTGCGGTTCATCTATTGGGTGGTGGCAACGAAGCTATGACCAATGCGGCTGGCTTGTACCAGTTCCTGTTTGTCAATACCCCTCCAAGTGGAGTTTATTCACTGGAAGTCACCCCGCCCGGAGGCTACTTGCCTCCACAGGCTTTGATCGGTGGGGTCGCTTTACCGCAAGGTACCTTTGTAGTTCCTGTGGGGCTCACAAATGTTCAGCCACAGTCTACAGCCCCAGCATTGGGAACGAACGGTGCTAACTCGGTGGGTCAGCTGGGTACCCAATACTTCTTGAGTCTGAATTTTAATTTTTCCGCACCTGGTGAAGTTTTTAACAACCACATTCCTTTGGATCCGGTGAACGCGCAAGCACTGTTCATTGAAAAGCTGGTTGACAAAAATCGTGCGGAAGTCGGTGACTCGGTGCTGTACCGCATCAAGGTCAGGAACCCAAATACTTTCATCATTCCGCTTGTCAAAATTGCCGACAAACTTCCGTTAGGCTTCAAACTTATCGCAGGCACCACGACGCTGCAACAGGGGACTGCTACTGCCATTGCCATCGCCGACCGCGCAATTGCAGGCTTCCCGGGCGCTGCATTAACCTTTGCTACTGGCAATCTGGCGGCTAACTCAGAATTGGTGCTGACTTACCGTGTGCGTTTGGGGGTCGGTGCCGACAAAGGGACGGGCATCAATACGGCCCAGGCAAGCGATGGCGCGGGCACTATCAAGTCGCTGGTGGCCAGAGCGGTAGTGCGTGTCACTGCGGGCGTTTTTGCTGCCGATGCATGCGTTTTTGGCAAAGTTTTTGTGGATTGCCGGAGCGACAAAAATGCCACCATGATGCCGGGCATCCCCGGTGTTCGGATGTATCTGGAGGATGGATCTAACATCACGACCGATGAGAACGGCCAGTACAGTCTCTGTGGTCTGAAACCCATTACCCATGTACTGAAAATTGACGCCACCTCGGTTCCCAAGGGCGCGCGCTTTGGCATTACCAGCAGCCGCAATGCAGGCGACGGCGATAGCCTCTTCCTGGATTTGAAGAATGGTGAACTACACCGCGCTGATTTCCGTGAACAAAGCTGCTCACCCCAAGTTCTTGAACAGGTAGAAATTCGTCGTAGATCTGGGCTAGCTTATGAGGCAGGCACAGAGGGTGGCCAGGTTGAGTCAAAAGCTGTGCAGTTCAGCAGCGATCAACCCAAACCGGGTAAGCCAAATGCAAACGGTGTCAACCGTGATGGTGCAGCCGTAGGAGGTAGCAAGTAATGCAAACCTCACGCCGCACTACCCACATGACTTTGGACACCTCTATGCATAACACGACGATTGAATTGACAAAGAACGCAACGCTGCGCGTCGCTCCAGGCATAAATAGCCGCGCGCTGGCCGGTTTGCCGCAGGCACTTTTACGCACAGGTTTTATGAGCGTGTTGGGTTTGGCTTCCATGCTTTACAGTTCGAATATTTTGGCGCAAAACGTGACAGGTGGTGCCATCACATCAGTAGAGCAGGCGCAACAAGCCGACTCAAAGACCAGCGCCTATAGCCGCGCAACGATGCCCACTTTGGCCAACGAGGGTGTGGCATTTAGGCGGGTTGATGGCGTTGCACTAAGCAGTGCCAACAGCAATTTGCCTGTCTCTGCGGATGAAGGGCTGTGGCGCAGTAGCAAAGACCTACCGGCAGGCAGCCAGATTTTGTTGACTGTGAGTGCAGCCAAAGCACCAGCAGACGGCAAGAGCGCGCTCAAGGTGCATATTGAGGTTTTTGACAGTGAAGGCAAAAAGCTCACAGCGCTTAACAATGCGCCCGTTAAGCTTTTGCTAGAGACAACATTAGGTCGTTTCCAGTTGCCTGGTGTTGCCCAACTTGGTTCGATTAGCCCGGTTGGTCAAAATGTATCTGAACTCGCCAGCGCAGAGCTTGTTTTATCGCAAGGGCAAGCAACGGTCTACCTTATGGCGCCTAACGAGCCGGGCCAGGCCAAGGTGCGAGTATCAAGCGGTGCGCTAGGGGTGCAAGGCGAAGTCAGCTTTGTACCGGACTTGCGGCCTATGTTGTTGGTGGGTATCGTAGAAGGTGCTATCAATTTTAGGAAAATCAAGAAAACCGATCCCGATGGCCCCGCGATCGTCAACACCCAGTTTGAGGAATCCCTAAAAAATTGGAGTAAAAGCAATGCCTCGGGTGAGCAGACGCTGGCAGGACGAGTAGCGTTTTTTGCCAAAGGTACGATCAAGGGTGAGTATTTGCTGACGGCAGCAGCTGACAGTGACAAAATTACGCGTGAGAAGTTATTTCGCGACATCGACCCAAACGCGTTTTATCCCATCTATGGGGATGCCAGTGTCAAGCAATTCGACGCCCAGAGCAAAAGCCCAGTCTATGTGCGCATTGATAAAGACAAGAGTTACCTGCTGTACGGAGACTATAGTACTGCCAGCCATGATGAGGGCAATAAGCTTGCCAGCTACAACCGAAGCCTTACGGGCGCTAAATGGCATTTTGAAAATCAAAGTGTCAGCGTCAGCACTTTTGCTGCACGCGATAACCATCGAAACTATGTCGATGAGCAAGCCGGGCGTGGTATCAGCGGGCCCTATGCAGTTGGCAAGCCCAATGCCGTTGCCAATAGCGAGCAAATTGAATTGTTAGTGCGTGACCGCAACGCGCCTGCTCTGGTGCTTAAACGCCAGCAGCTCAATCGATTTGTCGATTACGATTTTGAGCCTTTTACGGGCCGGATTTTGTTTCGTCAACCTGTGCCCAGTGTGGACGAAAACGGCAATCCTGTCAGCATTCGTATTGCCTATGAACTGGAGGAGGGCGGCGAAAAGTACTGGATTGGTGGGGTCGATGCCAAGATTAAACTGGCAGAAGGTATCGCATTGGGGTCGAGTTACGCAGAGGATCGTAATCCGGTTGCTCCTTACAAAATTACAGGAGTGAATGCGGAAATAAAATTGGGTTCGCGCACATATTTGGTCGCTGAAGTCGCTAAAAGTAATGGCACCCAGTTTGTCAACAGCAGTGTCACGGCTGCGCTCGGATCGGTATTGAGTCCTGCGATAGACCAGAGTGGTAAAGCTGCGCGCATAGAAGTGCGCCATGCCGGCACCGATATCAGCGGACGAGCCTACATTGCCAAATCGGATGCTACATTTCAAAACCCCAGCGCGGGGATGGCCCCTGGTCGTCAAGAAGCTGGAATAAGTCTGCAAAGTCGGGTCAACGATGTCATTACCCTGACGGGCGAATTGCAACAAACCAAAGACGAAAGCCACACCGCCAGTGACGGCGCCAAACGGGATGCTTTGAGCTTGGGCATGGCGCTCAAATTAACGAGTCGCTTAACGCTCAACGTGAGCGTCAATAACGTCAAAGAAGTACAAGTTGCGGGGAGTGGTGGATTTTTGGATGCTACACAGGCCCAGCAAAATAGTTTGCCAGGCTTGGGTTGGGGGAGTAATACGAGTTTCGGTTTTAATGGGACGGGCTTGTTGGCCAGTCCTACAAATCTGGCAGGTCTAAATCCTAACGCAACGCCCTCAGCACTGGTCAGCAATAGCTACACCAGCCTACGAGTGCGTTTGACTGGCAAAATTTCAGATGCTGCTAGTGCATATGGTGAATATGAAAGGTCTGCGGATGATCGCCAGCGGGTTGCCCTCGGAGGTGAGTACCGCATCAATGAAAAAAGTCGCACCTATCTTCGGCACGAATTTGCCAATAGCCTGAGTGGTAGCTACGGCTTAACTTCAGATGGCAGCAAGACCAGCAACACAGTCTTGGGAGTCGATACGGCCTACATGCAAGATGGGCAGCTATTTTCGGAGTACCGGCTTGCAGGCTCGCAAAGCGGCCAGGATGTCGCGCGGGCTTTGGGGGTGCGAAATCTGTGGCGCGTTGGCGAAGGCTTCAACATTACTACTGCTTTTGAACAACAAGCAGTTTCACCCGCCGCTGCGGCGCACCGGGAAGCTGTTGCGGTCAGTTTGGGTGCGGATTACACGGCCAATGCCCTGTACAAAGTGGGTGGAAAGCTGGAATACCGCACTTCCAGTGTACAAAACGCATGGCTGTCGACGGCTGCGTATGATCGCAAGTTTTCAGATTCTTGGACTGCCCTGGTGCGCAACCTGTACATGACCCAAAGCGCTCACGGTGCTGCATTATCCCAAGGCAACGGCACACAAGTGCAGGATCGCTTGCAGTTTGGCTTGGCATATCGTGACAGCCTGCAAAACCGTTGGTATGGTTTGAGCCGCTTGGAGTACAAGGTGGAGCGCTCTGATGCCATCAGCAGCCCCGTGGATGCGAGCACGTGGATCGCCAGCTTGCACGGCAACCACAAGCCCAGCCGACCTTGGACATTTTCTGGCCAAGTGGCTTACAAGGGTGTGAATGAGCGTTTCGCCAGTCCAAGCGGCCTAGTCAATGCCAACGGCACTGCGATTGCGCAGCTAGGCAATGCAAGCACCTGGAACGGTACTTTACTCAGCGGCCGCGTCATATGGGATTTTGCTGAACGCTTTGATGCCAGTGCCTACGGCAGTTGGCAAACTGCCCAAGGCGTTGACTTGACCGGTGTGGGCCTGGAGTTGGGTTATCGGGTCATCGATAATCTGTGGCTTTCACTGGGGTACACGAGCGGCCGTTACAGCGATGTAGAGACTTTCAGCAGCAACCAAAGCTGGAATGCCTGGCATCTGCGGATGCGATTCAAATTTGATGAAAAAAGTTTTTCAAAGCACTAATCCTGGTCTCTACAGTTACCCCGTTGCGGCAATCAGGATAAATCCCTCTGAAACCATGTTTGTTTGCACTCAATTGCGTTCAAATGGTTTCAGCAAATCGTAACTAGGTAAGAAAAAATGGGCTGGCTAGCAAATCTATTCAAATCACCGAGAAGAGCCCAAGGGCCTTCGCACAGCACGGGGTTTCATGATTTAGACGGCGACCCCGTGCCCATGAAGCCTACCGCAGTGGAGCTGCGTGCAGCGCGCGAGCTGATCAACGCCGTAGCCATGCAAACAGTCCAGGCGTACGGCATACCAGCCCGCTGGCTTACCTTTGAAGTGGTGACGATTGCAGACGAGGAAAAGGCGTACTTTCAGCTACAGGTCATGACGCATCACTGGGACGAATACCTGGCAGCACATTGCTACGCGTTTGAGCGAACGGTGGTCAAGCACATCGACGAGGCGAACACCGACGTAGGCCGCGCCTTGCGCGCAGTGCTGTGGCACATGTCGCCGGACGCAGGCTGCCCCTACGATGCGCTGCCCGAAGCGCAGGCCTGGAGTGCCGATGCAGTGAAAAAACGCGGCGTGGTGCGCGACCGCATTCACCGCGAGCTGTATGCCAACAGCCACTCCGGTGCCGGCGCTATAGCGCATGCCTTGATGTCAGGCATTGCCGATGAGGCCGAACGCGCAGATCGCATCACCATGCCTTCGAAGTACGATTCATTACTCGATGGGGACGATTTTGGCGAAACCGGATCCTCGCAGTTCAATGGGTTTGCCGCGACGCAACCTTTCATGCCGCCGGCACCCGGTATCAATGGGCATTCGAATCAGCAGGCAGGTGGCAGCGCCATCGCTTTAAAGTACGGCTCATTGTTAGACGCTGAGGCCTTTAGTGAGTCACGCACCTCGCAGTTCGACGGGTTTGCCGCGACCGAGCCCTTTATGCCGTTGATGTCTGGCATCATAGAGTCTCAAAAAAAATAAGCCCTGAGCCTTGGGGTACGACTTAAAGTTTCCTCGCCGCAGCTGACTCCATCAGCCGGGAGCCCAATGGCCGCTAAGGGAGATGGAAAAAACCAATATCCCGTTGATCGTTACTCACTAAATAGTAGCACTCCGTCTAAGCAGACCAGTGGGGTACATGGGTAAAAG
>JAYVGI010000192.1:0-14874 GCA_043772355.1 Polaromonas sp. | reverse complement strand
CCTGCTGTACAAATTCTTCGCCGCGTGCAATTCGAGCCATAGTGAAATCCTGGTGATTTGGATTCCTATATTATGGCATTATTGAAAACGAAATAGAATTAGAAACATTGAGCCTAGAAACACGGGAAAGATGGTCAGGATGAGGATAACTTTTCGTTTTCCTGTGAACGGCACTGCTTTCCACACTAGATAGACGATGAGGCAGTAAGAGATAGTCAGAATGACAGGGACAAACACGATTAAATTAATCCTTTTCTATGCATGAATTAAAAATTGTCATATCAGGTCATTCTCGATTTGCACACTACCGCTAGCATGCAAACAAATCGCCGCCGCTGCGGCCACATTCAGCGACTCTTCGCCACCCGGCTGCGCAATGCGCACATGCAGCTTGGCCAGCGCCTGCAATTCGCCGCAGACACCCTGCCCTTCGTGCCCTAGCGTCCAGTTGACGTGCGTGGGCAGCTCTTTATTTAGTAGCAGTTGATGCAAAAACTGACCTTGGTGGCTGCTGGTGACCGCCAGGGGGTGCTGCAAGCTGGCGATGTCTTCCACCGAAGCGCCTTCGATGAGGCGCAGCCCGAAGTGTGCGCCCATACCTGCGCGCAGCACTTTGGGCGACCACAGTGCCGTGCTGCCTTTAAGGGCGACCACTTGCTTAAAACCGAAGGCCGCTGCGCTGCGCAGGATGCTGCCTACGTTGCCGGGGTCTTGCAGGCGGTCGAATACGACGGTGCTGGCACCTATGTCCAACGCGGTGTCCGCAGGCAGATCGCAGACAAAACCTATGCCTGCCAGTGAGTCTAGCGGGCTAATTTCTGCCATCAAAGCATCGGAAACCACTACCGTTTTAATAGCTGTTTGCGCAATATTTGATTGGGCTAGCGCCTGTTTTGACTCTAAAACTACGGCAATAGCGGGCACGCCACCGCGCTGCAGGTAGGCGCTGCACAGGTGTTCGCCTTCAATCCATACGCGGCCAGTTTTGCGGTAGGCCGCGCCGTCTTGCGCTAGCTTGCGCAGCTCTTTAAGGAGCGGGTTGTCGCGGGAGCTGATGTGCACGATCTCGCTCATGCCGCCGCACCTTGGGCGGCTTCTAGCGCCTGGCGCACGGGCGCGAAGCTTCTGCGGTGTACAGGCGCAGCACCATGCGCTCTAAGCGCGGCCATGTGCACTGCCGTGCCGTAGCCCTTGTGCCCATCAAAGCCGTATTGCGGGTACTGGGCGTGCATAGCCTCGCACTGCCGGTCGCGGGTGACTTTGGCGATGATGGAGGCAGCAGAGATGGCTTGCACCTTGGCATCGCCCTGCACTATGGCCTCGGCCAGCACGGCCAGCTTGGGGATGCGGTTGCCGTCGACCAGCACCAAACTGGGTTTTAGGCGCAGGTTGGCTACTGCGCGCTGCATGGCCAGCATGGTGGCTTGCAGGATGTTGAGTGTGTCGATCTCTTGCACGCTGGCCTCGCCTACGCCTACGCACAGAGCCTTGGCGCGGATTTCGTCGTAGAGTTTGGCGCGTTTGAGGGCGGTGAGTTTTTTGGAGTCGGCCAGGCCTTGGATGGGGTTGAGTTCATCCAGTATCACGGCCGCCGCCACCACGTTGCCCGCTAACGGGCCACGGCCTGCCTCGTCAACACCGGCTATCAAGCCCGGTGTGTCCCACACCAGGGCGGCCTGCTGCAGGGCAGGCGCTTTACGCTGCTTGACAGGCTTGCTGCGGCTGCGGGTGGGCTTGGGCACAGGCAGTAGATCGAACGCCTGAGTTGGTTTAAGCGGTGATGACTTGAGCGATAGCATGGCTGGCGAGCTGTGTGGTGTTGCGCTGCAGCTCGGTGTGCAGGGCGGTAAAGCGTTGTTCTAAAGCGCGTATTTTCTCAGGTTGTGCCAGCCATTCCAAAACGGCCTGCGCCAGCGCTTGGGGCGTGGCAGCATCTTGCAAACACTCGGGCACCACAAACTCGCGGCACAAGATATTGGGCAGGCCCACCCAGGGCTGGAGCTTTTTGCGCCGCATCATTTGCCAGCTAAGCCAATGCATGTTGTAGGCAATCACCATCGGGCGTTTGAACAGCGCGGCCTCCAGCGTGGCGGTGCCGCTGGCGATCAAAGTCACGTCGCAGGCGGCCAGCGCGGCGTGCGACTGGCCTTCCAGCAGTTGCACCACATCGCCCACGCCCGCCTGCTTTGCATGGGCACGGATAGCGTTGACCAAGCCTGGTGCACAGGGCACTATATATTTAATAGCTGCTTGCGCTTTATTTATGCTGGCTACTGCATTAAAGAACACTTCGCCCAGGTACTGCACTTCCGAGGCGCGGCTACCGGGTAGCACTGCCACCACCGTGTCGCTGGGGTTCAAACCCAGCGCCAAGCGCGCCGCAGCACGGTCGCTTTGCATCGGGATCACGCTGGCCAAGGGGTGCCCCACATAGGTGGCCGCAATGCCTGCCTTGTCATACAGTGGTTTTTCAAAAGGAAAGATGCACAGCACATGGTCTACCGCTGCGCGTATTTTCTCTATCCGCTCGGGCCGCCAAGCCCAGATGCTGGGGCTGACAAAATGCACGGTTTTCACGCCCCGCGCTTTGAGCTGGGTTTCCAGTTCCAGGTTGAAATCCGGTGCATCAATACCGATAAATACATCCGGTGGGTCTGCCAATAAACGCTCTAAGAGCTGTTTGCGGATGCCCACAATCTCACGGTATTGGCGCAGCACCTCCACATAGCCGCGCACTGCCAGCTTGTCGCTGGGCCACCAAGCCTGAAAACCTTTGCGTTGTAGCTGTGGGCCGCCAATACCGAAGGCCTCTACCGTAGGCCAGCGTTGTTGTAGACCACCCAGCAGCAAGCTGCCCAGCAAATCGCCAGAGGCCTCGCCCGCAACCATGGCTACGCGCAAGGCAGATTTAGTCATAGGGCAGAGGCTAGAGGCGACAGGACATCAGGGGCGCAGGCGGCCGCGCTATCGCACGATGCCGCGCTGCGCCGACACGTTGGCCAAAAAACCGTTCATCATTTGCACATCGGGCAATGCCTCGGGCTGGCCAGTGGCCAGCTCCTGGATTTTGGCTATTGCCGTATCCAAGGGCAAATCATCCCGGTACAAAGCCTTGTGCATGGCTTTGACGGCACTCACACGCTCGGCGCTAAAGCCCCGGCGGCGCAGGCCTTCATAGTTCATGCTGCGGGCGGCTGCGGGTTGGCCTTGGCACATCACAAAGGGCGGCAAATCGGCAAACAGCAGGGAGCACATGGCCGTCATGCTGTGCGCGCCAATGCGCACAAACTGGTGCACCACGGTAAAACCGCCCAAGATCACAAAGTCATCCACCACTACATGGCCCGCGAGCTGCGTGTTGTTGGCAAAAATCGTGTCGTTGCCCACGATGCAGTCGTGCGCCAAATGCACATAGGCCATCAGCCAGTTGCGGTGGCCCACACGGGTTATGCCGCCGCCACCGGGGGAGCCGATATTGAAGGTGCAAAACTCGCGGATGGTGTTGCCGTCGCCTATCACCAGCTCGCAGGGCTCGCCGGCGTATTTCTTGTCTTGCGGTATCGCGCCTAATGACGTGAACTGAAAGATGCGGTTGTCCTTGCCAATCGTCGTGTGGCCCTCAATCACGGCATGCGGGCCCACGGTAGTACCCGCACCAATCTTCACATGTGGGCCAATCACGCTGTAGGGCCCCACGGTGACCGAACTGTCGAGCTGCGCGCCAGGGTCTACCAAGGCCGTAGGATGGATGAAGGTGCCGCTCACTGCTGCCCCCATCACGCGATGGTGCGCATGGTGCACATCAGCTCGGCTTCCACAGCCAGCTCTTCACCCACCATGGCACGCGCTTTGAATTTAAAGATACCCGCCTTCATGCGGTCTAGCGTCACGTTCAAAATCAATTGGTCACCGGGTTCGACTGGGCGCTTAAAGCGCGCGCCGTCAATGCCCGCAAAGTAGTACACCGTTTTGTCGTCGGGCGTGGTGCCCAGCATGTCAAACGACAGTAGCGCTGCCGCCTGGGCCAAGGCCTCAATCATCAACACCCCCGGCATGACTGGTCGGTGCGGGAAATGGCCCACAAAAAATGGCTCATTGATAGTGACGTTTTTCAAAGCCTTGATCGACTTGCCTTTATCGATCTCCAGCACCCGGTCTACCAACAAGAAGGGGTAGCGGTGCGGGAGTTGTTTAAGTATTTTGTGGATGTCCATCATGGTGTTGGCGTTTTCGTTTCGAGTGTTTTTTCAAGTTCTTTGACACGCTCACGCAACTTGTGCAGTTGCTTGAGCGAGGCGGCATTTTTTTCCCAGTTTGCATTGTCGTCGATGGGAAACAAGCCCGTGTAGTTACCAGGCTGGGAGATGGACCGCGTGACCGTAGTCGCCGCCGAAATATGCACATGGTCAGCAATAGTCAGGTGTCCCAGCACAATCGCGCCGCCACCCACCGTGCAGTGCGCGCCTATGGTGGCGCTGCCCGCGACACCCGCACAACCCGCCATGGCCGTGTGCTTGCCAATTTTGACGTTATGACCGATCTGGATCAAGTTATCCAGCTTCACGCCGTCCTCAATCACGGTATCTTGAAGGGCACCCCGGTCAATGCAGGTATTGGCACCAATCTCTACATCGTCCCCAATGCGTACCGCACCCAGTTGTTCAATTTTCTCCCATGCACCGCCGCGCGTTTTGTCGGGTGCAAACCCAAAACCATCGGCACCTATCACCACCCCGCTGTGCACAATGCAGCGCTGGCCCAGCACACAGTCTGCGCCCACCGTCACCCGCGATGTCAGCACCGTATCCGCGCCTATCAGCGCCCCGCGCTCAATGACGCACAAGGGGCCGATGCTGGCGCTGGGGTGCACCTGTGCACTGGCATCTACTACCGCGCTGGGGTGCACTCCAGCGTGTGGGTTCTGGGCTGACTGGCGCTTCCACCATTGCGTCAACCTGGCGAAGTACAAATAGGGATCGTCAGTGACAATGCAAGCACCACGCTGTTTGGCGGCCTCAGCCGCAGCGGGCGAGACAATGACACAGGCTGCGCCCGTGGTTTGCAACTGCGCAGCATATTTGGGATGGCTTAAAAATGACAAATCCGCAGAGCCTGCGGATTGCAAGGGTGCCAGTCGCTGTATGACCAATGTAGCTGGGCCATACAAGCTGCCGCCTAGAGCCTGGACGATGATTTCGAGCGTGGAGGGCACGCGGCGATCCTAAGCTGGGGGCTTATTTACCGTTGGCTGCGTTAAGTGCCTTGAGCACTTTGTCGGTGATGTCGTGCTTGGGGTTGACATACACGGCTTCCTGCAGCACCACATCGTATTTTTCAGCTTCGGCCACTTGCTTTACCAAACGATTCGCGCGTTCAAGCACGGCTTGCAACTCTTCGTTTTTGCGGGCATTCAAATCTTCCTGGAACTCGCGGCGCTTGCGTTGAAAGTCACGGTCTTGTTCCACCAATTGCTTTTGGCGTGTATTGCGCTGGCTCTCGGCCAAGGTGGGCGCTTCGCGCTCAAACTTTTCAGACGCTGTTTTCAGCGTATTGCCAATGTCAACCAATTCTTTTTCACGCTTGGCAAACTCAGTTTCCAGTTTGGCCTGCGCAGCTTTGGCAGCGTTGGCTTCGCGGAAGATGCGATCCGTATTGACAAACCCAATACGGAACTCTTGCGCCACAGACGAGAACGTGATGGCGGCCAAACCTAAAGCAACGAGCAAATGACGAGGTGAGAACTTCATTAGAAAGATGTACCAATTTGGAATTGCAGTTTCTGGATTCTATCCCCTGGGAACTTGCGTACGGGAACCGCGTACGCAAATCTTAGCGGCCCCACCGGAGAAATCCAGCTTAGCCCCACACCAGCAGACGATCTGAGCGTGCCAAAGTCATATTTTTCCAGCTCGGAGAAGACATTGCCGGCATCGACAAAACCGAACAATCGCAAAGTGCGGTCATTGCCAGCGCCAGGAAAAGGTGTTTGTAACTCTATGTTTCCCACTACCTTTTTCGGCCCGCCAATAAACGACCCGGTCACATCGCGCGGCCCTAAACTGCCCTGCTCAAAACCACGCACAGATCCCAATCCACCACCATAGTAACCTTTAAAAACTGGAAATGTGCGATTTGACAGCCCTTTGCCCCAACCCACTTCACCGTTCACCGCAATGGTAAATTGCTTGTTTAACGGAACGTACTGCTGGTATTGGTAGCTGCTGCGCAGATACCGGGCATCGCCCGCCACGCCCCATTCGCCACTGACACGCTGCAATACCCCAGAACTGGGCACCAAAGCGCTGTCGCGGGTGTCTCTGGACCATCCCAGCGTTAACGGGATGCTGCGGCTGGAGTAGCCAAATTGGTTGGCGTAGGCCAAATAGGCTGCTGGAATATTGGTGCCAGGAATAATTTTGGTACCTTCCACGCCACCACCAAAATAGACCGTATCTTGCTCGGTAAACGGCACGCCAAAGCGCATGCTGGCACCGGTAGTGGTCAGTTGGTAGTCACCGCCTTGGTCGTTCAAGGGACGGGTTTTACGGTAGTACACATCTGCCGTGCGAGATACGCCATCGTTGGTGAAGTATGGGTTGATGCTGCTGAGCACCAATTGCCGGTTGAACTTGGAGGTGTTGACATCCACGCCCAGGTACTCACCCGAGCCAAACACGTTTTCCTGCGCAATTTTAAATTGCAAGGAAAGTTTTTCACTGCTCGAAAAACCAGCGCCCAAGGACAAATTGCCAGTGGGTTTTTCCGACACCGTCACGACCAAGTCCACTTGGTCCTGGGCACCCGGGACATCCACGGTCTCGACATTCACGTCTTTGAAATAGCCCAAGCGGTCTACCCGATCCCGCGATAATTTAATTTTGTCGCCGTCATACCAACTGGCTTCAAACTGGCGAAACTCACGGCGAATCACTTCGTCACGGGTACGGTTGTTACCTGCAATATTGAGCTTGCGTACATAGGCGCGCCTGGACGGCTCTGCCTGCAACACAAACTCCACTTGATTAGTAGTTCGGTCAATCTCGGGTTTAACCTGTACTTGGGCAAAAGCATAACCAAAACTACCGAAGTAGTCGGTGAACGCCTTGGTAGTTTGCGCCACCTGCTCTGAGTTATAGGCTTGGCCGGGTTTGATAGCCACCAGCGTTTTGAACTCTTCATCCTTGCCCAGATAGTTGCCTTGCAGCTTCACGCCGGAGATCACATAGCGTTCGCCTTCGACGATATTTACCGTCAATGAAATATCTTGCTTGTCTGGCGAAATAGCCACCTGGGTAGATTCAATTTTAAATTCCAGGTACCCACGGGTCAGGTAGTAAGAGCGCAGAGTTTCCAGGTCAGCATTGAGCTTGGTGCGGGCATAGCGATCGCTTTTGGTATACCAGCTAAGCCAACCACCGCTGTCCAAATCAAACAAACTTCGCAGCGTGCCGATGCTGAACGCTTTGGCACCCACAATGTTGATTTCCTTGATCTTGGCGACATCACCTTCGGTGACGTTGAAGTTCAGGTTCACCCGGTTGCGTTCAATCGGCGTGACCGTGGTGACCACTTCTGCACCATACAAGCTACGGTTAATGTACTGGCGCTTGAGTTCTTGCTCGGCGCGGTCGGCCAGCGCTTTGTCAAACGGGCGGCCCTCGTTGATGCCTACTTCGCGCAACGCTTTGGTCAATACCTCTTTGTCAAATTCTTTGGTGCCGGTAAAGCTGACATCCGCCACCGTGGGGCGTTCCTCCACGATCACCACCAGCACGCCGCCCTGTACATCGATGCGCACGTCTTTAAACAGGCCCAGCGCAAACAGCGAACGAATCGCAGACGAACCCTTCTCATCGTTATAGGTCTCGCCCACCCGAAAAGGCAAAGATGCAAACACGGTGCCAGGCTCCACACGCTGCAAACCCTCCACCCGAATATCACGCACCGTAAAAGGGTCTACGGCCCATGCATTGGCTACAAAAGCTATAGCTGCCAACGCACATGCAGAGCGGTAAAATACGTATTTTGCTTGTTTATTCATACACCATAGAGCGCCCTTTTCAATAAGCCATAAGCCTACGAAGCACTTTTACAAAAACCATCCAAAAATTCGGGTCACATCGTTAAACAGGGCAATGCTCATCATGGCCATCAAGATAGCCACGCCGCCGCGTTGCAAGCGTTCTAGCCAAACTTCAGAGACCTGCTTACCCGTCACTGCTTCCCACACATAATACATGAGGTGCCCACCGTCCAAGACGGGCAAGGGCAACAAATTGAGTACGCCTAGGCTGACGCTAATCAGCGCTAAAAAAAGTAAATACTGAACGATACCCAAACTGGCCGATTTACCTGCCACATCGGCAATGGTCAGAGGGCCACTTAAATTCTTCAGCGAGGCCTCACCAATGACCATCTTGCCCATCATGCGCAAGGTCAATGCGGAAATCTCCCAGGTCTTCACCACTCCGCGCCACAAGCCATCGACAGGCCCGTACCGCGTTTGAATCATCTCAGGCGGTGCGCCTACATAGGCACCTATTTTGCCCACCCACACGGCACCTTCTTGCACCGCAGCGGATGTCACCTCGATGGGCAGCGTTTGTCCCAGTCGCTGCACTTGCCACAATTGCATCACAGCTTGGCCCCCAGCCGCGCTGGCACGTATCAGCTCGCGCAGCTGCATGCCGTCTAGCACCGCTACGCCAGCAACGCTGACGACTATGTCGTTCTTTTTCAGCCCCGATACGTCGGCCGCGCCGCCTGCGACCAATTCACCCAGTACGGGACGCGTCCACGGTGCGCCAATACCGATTTTGCGAAACATCTGGGCGTCCGCCTCGCGCACATCCATGCGGCTTAGCGGCAGCACCACATTGCGCACCGAATTGCGCGCGACATCGCGCACCTCCAACTGCAAGTCTTTGCCATCCAGCGCGGCTTGGGTAACGATCCAGCGCACGTCCTCCATCGAGCGCACTTCCTGCAAGGCGTCCCCGGCAAAAGCGGCAGCCTGAACCTGCTCGCCCCCACGCAGTCCCGCCTGTGCAGCCACCGAGCTGGCCAAGGGACTGGCGATAATGGCGCGCGGCTCTTGCACGCCGAGCCAATTGACTACCGCGTACAACAACACGGCAAGCAATAAGTTGGCTATCGGCCCCGCAGCCACAATGGCGGCGCGCGATGACAAGGGCTGGGTGTTAAAAGCGAGGTGCCGCAGCTCAGGCGGCACGGGGGCCTCCCGCTCATCGAGCATCTTGACATAGCCGCCCAAAGGCAACATGGCCACCACGAATTCCGTATCTTGGCCCGGGTGCTGCTTCTTGGGCTTCCAGGTAAAGAGTGGCTTGCCAAAACCCACGGAGAAGCGCAGCACCTTCACACCGCAGGCCACGGCCACACGGTAGTGGCCATACTCGTGGATGGCAATCAACAGCGCCAAGGCTACGACAAACGAGATGAGGGTGAGTATCATTTAAGGCTTTAAGGTAGCGACGAACTGCCAGGCGCAAGCACGGCTTTGCGCGTCAATCGCCAGTAAATTCTCCAGGGAGTCAGGCTTGGACGGTGCAATGCGGCTTAAAGTTTCCAAGTTAACGGCATGAATCTGGTCGAAGCGAATCGTGCAATCCAAAAACGCCTGCACCGCAACTTCGTTGGCCGCGTTGAGCACCGCCGTAGTACCCTCTGGTGCGCGCATGGCATGCCACGCCAATTGCAAGCCAGGAAAGCGCTTGGCATCGGGCGCTTCAAAAGTCATGGCGCCCATGGTTTGCCAATCGATGGCCTTGGCACCGCTGTGTATGCGCTCTGGAAACCCCAGCCCATACGCAATCGGTACCCGCATATCGGCATTGCCCAGCTGGGCCACCACCGAGGTGTCGTGGTATTGCACCATGGAATGGATGATGGACTGCGGGTGCACTACGACCTCGATTTTCTCTGGCGGCATGCCAAACAGGTAATGCGCCTCAATCACTTCCAGCGCCTTGTTCATCAAGGTGGCAGAGTCCACTGAAATTTTGCGCCCCATGACCCAGTTCGGGTGCGCCACTGCCTGCTCGGGTGTGATGGCGGCGAACGTAGCCGCATCACGCGTGCGAAACGGCCCACCGGATGCCGTGAGGATAATTTTTTCTACCCGGCTAGCCCAAGTCCTGCGGTCTTGCGGCAAACTTTGCAGCACTGCGGAATGCTCGCTGTCAATCGGCAGCAAAGCGCCGCCGCCCTGGGCAACGGCCTGCATGAACAAGGCACCACCCACCACCAAAGCTTCTTTGTTTGCCAGCAGCAAGCGCTTGCCTGCTCGCGCAGCAGCCAAGCTGGGTGCCAGCCCGGCGGCACCTACGATAGCCGCCATGACGACATCGGTTTCGCTGCACGACGCTATCTCCTCCATAGCGCCTGGTGCTGTATTTACCTGGGTAGAAACCCTCTTTTTTTTCAACTCAAGGGCCAGGGCTTGCCCTGCTGCCGGATCTGCCATCACCACCACTTGTGGCTTGTATTGCAGGCACTGGGCCAGCATCTCATCGACATTGGTGTTGGCAGACAAGGCAAACACTTCAAAGCGCTCTGGGTGGCGCACCACCACATCCAGTGTGTTTTTACCCACCGAGCCTGTAGAGCCCAATACCGTCACGCGTTGTTTGGTCATAGATACAGCAGCAATCCGATGTCAAGCCAGCAGCGATGCCAGCATCAAGGCCAGAGGCAAGGTCGGCAGCAACGCGTCCACCCGGTCCAGCACGCCGCCATGGCCGGGCAGCAGGTTACTCGAATCTTTGGCACCAGCACTGCGCTTGACCAGGGACTCCACCAAATCACCCACCACGCTCATGGAAGACAAAAACAAGGCCCCTAGCACCAGCAGCAGCCAGCCCTGCGCCGCAAGGCGGGTGTACAGGCTGGCCACACTGGCTTGGTAGTAGCCATCGCCCCACACCCAGGCACCAGACAGTACCAGCACCCCCACCATGCCGCCCCACACGCCTTCCCAGCTTTTGCCCGGGCTGATACCCGGAGCCAGCTTGCGTTGCCCGTAGGCTTTGCCCGCAAAATAGGCAAACACATCGGCCGCCCACACCAGCACCAGCACCGAGAGTAAAAAATTAATCCCCATCACCCGCGCCCGCGCCACCGCCAGCCAAGCCAGCGCCAGTACCAACACGCCGCCGCCAACGCGCAGCCAGCGAGGAATGTGCGGCCATCCGGCAACACCCTTGCGCAGCAACAGTGCGCCAACCAGCACCCAGGCGCTGCCCGAGACTACCCACAGCATCGGCGTGCTGCGGTAAGGCAACCCGAACTGCCACGCCAGCCCACACAAAACCAGGCAAGCCAGCGCAAGTGGCCAAGATGCGGTTTTGCTGTAACCATTTAACTGCCCCCACTCCCACGCAGCCAGGCACATCAGCACCAAGGCCAGGGCGATAAACCACTCAGGTTGGGCGGCAAACAAGGCAGGCAACAAAATAGCCAACAGAGCCAAGGCGGTGATGATGCGTTGTTTAAGCATGGAGGGGATCAAGCCAAAGCGGCCATTACGACCGTCTGCTGCACGCCAGGCGCAACGGCCACTTGGTCAGAGGTTTTACCAAATCGCCGCTCACGCCCAGCAAAGTCTGCCATGGCCGCATCCAGCGCCGCATCGTCAAAATCAGGCCACAAAGCATCGGTAAAGTACAGCTCACTGTAGGCGCTTTGCCACAATAAAAAATTACTGATGCGGTATTCACCGCCAGTGCGAATCACCAAATCCGGATCGGGTACATGCGCCAAGGCCATGGCGGCGTCCAGATTGGATTCGGTCATGGGCAGGCCTTGCGCTACTAATTTACTAGCTGCTTGCGCAATATCCCAGCGCCCACCATAGTTAAAGCACACGTTCAGGGTGATGCGGGTATTGTTCTGCGTATCGAGCTCTGCTTTGGCAAAACCTGCGCGCACTTTGTCCGACATGCGGCTGCGGTCGCCGATGAAACAGATGCGCACGCCGCTCTCGTGCATGGGTTTGACTTCGCGCGTCAAGGCACCGGCCAGCAAATCCAGCAGGCCCGAGACCTCCTCGTTGGGACGGCTCCAGTTTTCAGACGAAAACGCAAACACCGTCAGCACCTTCACCCCCCGATCACTGCACGCCCGCACGCAGCGGCGTAGCGATTCCACGCCCTGCCTGTGGCCTGCCACACGCGGTAGATAGCGCTGCTTGGCCCAGCGACCATTGCCATCCATCACGATAGCGATGTGATGGGGGATCGAGCTCATGGTGGTCAAAACGCCTGGGCCATCGATTGGGGGAGTGGAAGTGGAGAAAGCATCAGACTGACAAAATCTCTTTTTCTTTGTCTGCCACCAGCCGGTCAACTTCAGTGATGAATTTATCCGTCACTTTTTGGGTGTCGGCCTCAGAACGCTTTTGATCGTCCTCTGAAGCGTCTTTGTCTTTCACCAGTTTTTTCACGCTCTCGTTGGCATCACGGCGCAGGTTGCGAATGGCAATTTTAGTGCCCTCGCCTTCGTTGCGTACCAGCTTGGTCATCTCTTTGCGCCGCTCCTCGCTCATGGCGGGCATGGGCACGCGAATCAGATCGCCCATCGCCGACGGGTTCACACCCAAGTCGCTGTCCCGAATGGCTTTTTCAATTTTGGCAGCCATGCCTTTTTCCCAAGCTTGCACGCTGATGGTGCGCGAATCCAGCAGACTGACGTTGGCTACCTGGGTAATGGGCACCATCGCGCCATAGTAGTCCACTTGCACGCTGTCCAGAATGGCGGGGTTGGCACGGCCGGTGCGAATTTTGCCCAAATTGCTCTTGAGGGCTTCAATCGACAGCCCCATTTTGCTGTCGGTAGTTTTTCTAATGTCTGCAATGCTCATAAATTACTCCACATACCTTGCTTTATACAACTGATCCTGATCAACGCGGGCGATATTTTTTTAACGAACTACACATGCACCAAGGTGCCTTCGTCTTCGCCCATCACCACCCGTTTAAGTGCGCCGTTCTTGAAAATACTGAATACCTTGATGGGCAGCTTTTGGTCGCGGCACAGCGCAAACGCTGCGGCATCCATGACCCCCAGGTTTTTGCGCATCGCCTCATCAAACGTCAGGCTGGTGTAACGGGTGGCTGTGGGGTCCAATTTAGGGTCAGCGGTGTACACACCGTCTACTTTAGTGGCTTTCAGCACAATCTCGGCACCAATCTCCGCGCCGCGCAATGCAGCTGCCGTGTCGGTGGTGAAAAACGGGTTACCCGTGCCTGCTGCAAAAATGACCACTTTGCCCTCTTCCAGGTACTGCAAAGCCTTGGGGCGAATATAGGGCTCCACCACCTGCTCGATCTTGATGGCCGACATCACGCGGGCAATCAGGCCGGCGTTGTTCATCGTATCGCCCAGGGCCAGCGCGTTCATCACGGTGGCCAGCATGCCCATGTAGTCGGCCGTGGCACGGTCCATACCCACGGAGCCACCCGCTACACCGCGAAAAATATTCCCCCCGCCAATCACCACCGCCACCTGCACGCCCAGCTCGGTGACTTCCTTGATCTCTTGCACCATGCGCATGATGGTGGCGCGGTTGATACCAAAGGCATCATCGCCCATCAACGCTTCGCCCGACAATTTCAACAAAATTCTTTTATGCGCTGCCATGGGGGCCTGTCCTTGAGCTGGTTATTCAATGGCATCAATTATCGGCGATGTTGGGCCTGTTTTCAGGTAGAAAACATGGGGGATATGTGAAATGCAGTAGGTCGGAAAATTGGCTTTATGCGATGCGGCATCCACTGGGACGAGGTGAACCTGGGCTTGGCTTGGAAAACCAGGCATTGAGCACGGGTCAGGGTAGACCGCGAAGCAGGTGAGAAAACGTCTCTACTTTGTGTAAAACGGCTGAAAACTGGGCGCTGCGAGATCTAAAACCATGCTTTTGACTTGATTTATGGTTAAAACAGGCATTAGCCATGGTAAATAAAAGGGTTGTAGCTATTGAATATGTAGTGCCTGTATTGACGCAAAGATCGCCGCTCAGGGCTCAATGCCCATACTGCTCCTGTAAACCGTGTCGTTTTGCTTCTCTGGCCTGGCTTTTCAAGATGTCTGCTCGTACTTGGTCACATTGTTTTCCGTTGGGAGGATGTCTGCTCGTACTTGGTCACGTTGCTTTTCGTTGTGAAGATGCCTTTCTACCTTGGTCACGTTGCTTTTCGTTGTGAAGATGCCTTTCCACCTTGGTCACGTTGCGGTGATGGAGGAATTTGCGCTGCAAAAATCTTACGAAAACACGCGACTGCGTGAGTAGTGATCTTGAGGTGCTCCCCGCGCCTTTCTCCAGATTTTTCATCGCAAACACGCTCCATCACCGCTTGCTGGCGTGGTCGCTTTTGTCTCGCACCGGCTGTGTGCTGGGCTCGAACTTGGCTGCTTTTGTCTTGCACCCGCTGTGTGACGGGCTCGAACTTGGTTGCGCATTGGAGTCTGTAGAGCGCGCTGGCCGGAGCACATTTCCGACTCCCTCTCCCGCATTGCGGGAGAGGGCTGGGGTGAGGGCATCCCCCAGCACCCAACCCATCAGGCGCTACGGTGGTGTGCGCTCCGGCAATGCGTTCACTCTCTTTACCGTAGCACTCCGTCTAAGCAGGCCAGTGGGGTACACTGGGGTGGGTTAAAAATTGGAGTTTTGTACCGTACGCAGCCGCTGCGCACCGAAAACCTGCCCCACAGACCGTCCAGTGACCCTCTTCGGCAAAACAGGCACTCTCTATTCCATAGCGTCTCCCGCACGTTTCTTGCTGGCTACTGCCCGATAAGATCTAAAAACCGCGCTCAAACAGGTGTATTTGCAATGTGCAGCCGATACGCAGGCTC
>JAYVGI010000191.1:0-12746 GCA_043772355.1 Polaromonas sp. | reverse complement strand
TCCATTTCTACATCATTAATGTCTAGGCGCGGAGCCGCAGACAGTGCTGTAGCACGGCAAGGCGACGCAACAACGACAGTAATGATTTAGAAATGGAATCAGACCTACCCAGACCAACCTGGTTGTCCGTTGTCTGCGACGATTAGCCCTCTCTACTTGCTCGTCATCGGCTTGTGGCCTCACGGCGGGGCAAGGCTTCAGAGGCAAAAAAAAAGCGCCTTGCGTACTGCAAGGCGCTTTTTTCAAATTAGCGGCTTCTATACGGCAAACTTGTTGTCTTGCCATTTCACGAAAAATCAAGCTATGGAGCTGATTCGCTTTCAGCAGAAGCAGTTTGTTCACCCTCGGCCAGTTCAGCGGCCTCGGAGTCAGCAATTGCCCGGCGCTCGGCATCGTCCATATCTTCTTTGGTTTTGCGTGCATTGTGGTACGCCAAGCCAGTGCCAGCAGGAATCAAGCGGCCCACGATCACGTTTTCCTTCAAACCACGCAGCTCGTCGCGCTTGCCCATGATGGCAGCTTCAGTCAGCACACGGGTGGTTTCCTGGAACGAGGCGGCAGAGATAAAGCTGTCGGTCGACAAAGAGGCTTTGGTGATACCCAACAGCAAGTTGGTGAAGGTGACAGGGATCTTGCCAGCGGCGCGCAAGGCGTCGTTGGTGTCCAGCATCTCCGAGCGCTCGATTTGCTCGCCGTTGATGTAGGTGGAATCGCCTGCATTCTCTACCACTACGCGGCGCAGCATCTGGCGAACAATCACTTCAATGTGCTTGTCGTTGATCTTCACGCCTTGCAAACGGTACACGTCCTGCACTTCGTCCACGATGTAGCGGGCCAGCTCTTCTACGCCCAACAGGCGCAAAATATCTTGCGGATCGGCCGGGCCGTCCACCACGCTCTCGCCCTTGTTGACCACTTGGCCTTCGTGCACCAGGATGCTCTTCTCTTTGGGGATCAGCTCATCCCACACCTTGCCGTCTGGATCGGTGATCTGCAACCGTACCTTGCCCTTGGTTTCCTTACCAAAGGACACGGTACCGGTGATCTCTGCCAGCATGCCTTTGTCTTTCGGCGAACGGGCTTCAAACAACTCGGCCACACGCGGCAAACCGCCGGTAATGTCTCGGGTTTTCTGGCCTTCGACCGGGATACGTGCAAGCACCTCACCGGGACCCACGTCCATGCCATCGCGCACCTGGATCAGTGAACCGACCTGGAAGCCAATGGTTACCGAGTGGTCGGTGCCAGGAATCTTCACTTCGTTGCCCGACGCGTCAATCAACTTGACCTGCGGACGCACGATCTTGGTAGCGCCACGGCGCTTGGGATCGATAACCACCATAGTAGACAAACCGGTCACATCGTCCACTTGCTTGGCGACGGTGAGGCCCTCTTCCACGTTCTCGAACTTGGCTTTACCAGCGAACTCGGTGATCACAGGGCGCGTGAGCGGATCCCAGTTGGCCAAAATAGCGCCAGCTTTCACGGCTTGGTCGGCTTTGACAGCCAACACGGCACCATATGGCACCTTATGACGCTCGCGCTCGCGGCCATTGTCGTCGCTGATGATGATCTCACCAGAGCGGGCAATCACCACCAGCTCTTTTTTGCTGTTCGTCACATAGCGCATCGTGGCGTTAAAGCCGATCGATCCGTTACTCTTAGCCTCGACACTCGATGCAATCGATGCACGCGATGCCGCGCCACCGATGTGGAAGGTGCGCATGGTGAGCTGCGTGCCTGGCTCCCCGATGGACTGGGCAGCAATAATGCCGACCGCTTCGCCGTGGTTGATGAAACCGCCGCGACCCAAGTCACGGCCATAGCAGGTAGCGCACAGGCCAAAGCGGGTTTCGCAGTTCAATGCGGTACGCACTTTGATCTCATCCACTCCCACGGCTTCGATCATGTCGATCTCATCTTCTTCCAGCATCTGGCCAGCTTTGACCAGCACCGAGCGGTTCTCAGGATGCACCACGTCTTCCACAGCGGTACGGCCTAACACGCGGTCACGCAAGGACTCAATCACCTCGCCGCCTTCGACGATAGCGCGCATGACTTGACCGTCGTGCGTACCGCAATCAAGCTCGGTAATCACCAAGTCTTGCACCACGTCGCATAAACGGCGGGTCAGGTAACCGGAGTTGGCTGTTTTCAAAGCCGTGTCAGCCAAGCCCTTACGCGCACCGTGGGTGGAGATGAAGTACTCCAGCACATTCAGACCTTCACGGAAGTTAGCGGTAATGGGCGTCTCGATGATCGAACCGTCCGGCTTGGCCATCAAACCGCGCATACCAGCCACCTGGCGAATCTGCGCAGCAGAGCCGCGGGCGCCAGAGTCGGCCATCATGTAGATCGAGTTAAACGATTCTTGCTCAACTTCCTTGCCATGGCGGTCGATGGTCTTCTCTTTCGAGAGCTGGGCCATCATGACCTTGGAGACTTCATCGCCGGCCTTGCCCCAGATGTCCACAACTTTGTTGTAGCGCTCACCTGCGGTGACCAAACCGGACGAATACTGGTTAGCGATTTCTTTGACTTCTTTGCCTGCGCGCTCAATGATGGCGTGCTTTTCTTTAGGCACCAGCATGTCGTCAATGGCAATCGAAATACCAGCTTGCGTTGCCAGGCGGAAACCACTTTGCAGCAGCTTGTCGGCAAACACCACCGTCTCTTTCAATCCGCACTTGCGGAAAGACACGTTGATCAGTTTGGAAATTTCCTTCTTCTTGAGGGCCTTGTTGATGTTGGAGAAAGGCAAGCCTTTGGGCAAGATTTCAGACAACAGCGCGCGGCCTACTGTGGTGTCCACCAGTTTCGTCAAAGCGGTAAATTCACCCGTCTCTTTGTCTTTGGTGTACTCGGTCAAACGCACCGCGATCTTGGCGGTTAGCTCGACTTCACGTGCATCCAACGCACGCAACACTTCACCGATATCGGAGAAGATCAAGCCTTCACCTTTACCGTTGGTACGCTCACGGGTGGTGTAGTACAAACCCAGCACCACGTCTTGCGACGGCACAATCGATGGTTCGCCAGAGGCGGGGAACAAAATATTGTTGGATGCCAGCATCAAGGTGCGGCACTCCATCTGCGCTTCCACTGACAGCGGTACGTGCACAGCCATTTGGTCACCGTCAAAGTCGGCGTTAAATGCAGAGCACACCAGCGGGTGCAGTTGAATGGCTTTGCCTTCGATCAGGATCGGCTCAAAAGCCTGAATGCCCAAGCGGTGCAAGGTAGGCGCGCGGTTAAGCATCACGGGGTGCTCTTTGATCACCTCTTCCAGGATGTCCCACACCACTGGCGTACCGGATTCAACTTCTTTCTTGGCGGCCTTGATGGTGGTAGCGATACCCATGGCTTCCAAACGCGAGAAGATGAAGGGCTTGAACAACTCCAAGGCCATCAACTTGGGCAAACCGCACTGGTGCAGTTTGAGCGTAGGGCCCACCACGATCACTGAACGACCGGAGTAGTCCACGCGCTTGCCCAGCAAGTTCTGACGGAAACGACCGCTCTTGCCTTTGATCATGTCAGCCAAAGACTTGAGCGTGCGCTTGTTAGCGCCGGTCATGGCTTTGCCGCGGCGGCCATTGTCCAGCAAGCTGTCCACTGCCTCTTGCAGCATGCGCTTTTCGTTGCGTGCAATGATTTCGGGAGCCTTGAGTTCCAGCAACCGGCGCAGACGGCTGTTGCGGTTGATCACGCGGCGGTACAGGTCGTTCAAGTCAGAGGTGGCAAAACGGCCACCGTCCAAAGGCACGAGCGGGCGCAGATCAGGCGGCAGCACGGGCAGCACTTCCATCACCATCCACTCAGGCTTCATGCCTGATTTTTTGAACGCTTCGATCACTTTGAGGCGTTTGGCGTTTTTCTTGATTTTGACTTCAGAACCGGTCAAATCATTGCGCAGCTTCTCAATTTCAGCGTCCAGCTCAATACCCGCCAAGAGTTCTTTGATGCCTTCAGCGCCCATTTTGGCCGTGAACTCATCACCGTACTCTTTTTCTTTGGCATCGAAGTCGTCTTCGGACATGATGCTGAATTTCTTCAGCGGAGTCATGCCAGGATCGGTGACTACGTAGGCTTCAAAGTACAGTACGCGCTCAATATCGCGCAGGGTCATGTCCAGCACGAGGCCTAGACGCGATGGCAAGGACTTCAAGAACCAAATGTGCGCGCAGGGAGCAGCCAGGTCGATATGGCCCATGCGCTCGCGGCGCACTTTGGTTTGGGTCACTTCTACGCCGCACTTCTCGCAGATCACGCCGCGATGCTTTAAGCGTTTGTACTTGCCGCACAGGCACTCATAGTCTTTGATAGGGCCAAAAATCTTGGCACAAAAAAGACCATCACGCTCAGGCTTGAAGGTACGGTAGTTGATGGTTTCGGGTTTTTTGACTTCGCCAAAAGACCACGAACGGATTTTCTCTGGCGAGGCAATACCAATGCGGATAGCATCAAAATGCTCGTCCGGCGTAAACTGCTTGAACAGGTCGAGTAAAGATTTCATAGCGATTCTTTCCCTTCTGAATTAAGAACGTTCGAGTTCAATGTCCAGGCCCAAGGAACGAATTTCCTTGACCAAAACGTTGAACGACTCTGGCATACCAGCTTGGATCGTGTGCTCGCCCTTGACGATGCTCTCGTACACCTTGGTACGGCCTTGCACGTCGTCGGATTTCACCGTCAACATTTCCTGCAGCGTGTAGGAAGCACCGTAGGCTTCCAGCGCCCACACTTCCATCTCGCCGAAACGCTGGCCACCAAACTGGGCTTTGCCGCCCAGCGGTTGTTGTGTCACCAAGCTGTAGGGGCCGGTAGAGCGCGCGTGCATCTTGTCGTCCACCAAGTGGTGCAACTTCAGGACATGCATATAGCCCACCGTCACAGGGCGCTCAAACTGATCGCCCGAGCGGCCGTCAAACAAATGCGCTTGTGTGCGGGTTGCAGTCAATCCCTTGACCGCAGCGATAGCATCGGGATAGCCGAGTTTGAGCATTGCGCGAATCTCATCTTCAGAGGCGCCGTCAAACACAGGGGTCGCAAACGTCATACCGCTGGTGAGGTTCTTCGCCATGTCGATGACTTCGCCATCGGCCAGCTTGCTCAGGTCTTCTTTGCGGCCTGATGCGTTGTACACGCCTTCCAGGTATTTACGCAATTCGGCAGCTTTGGCTTCGGCTTGCAGCATGTCGCCAATACGTTGGCCAATGCCCTTACCAGCCCAGCCCAAGTGCACTTCCAGCACCTGGCCCACGTTCATGCGCGATGGCACGCCCAGGGGGTTGAGTACGATGTCGCACGGTGTGCCATCGGCCATATAAGGCATGTCTTCGACCGGAACGATCTTCGACACCACCCCTTTGTTGCCGTGGCGGCCAGCCATCTTGTCACCCGGCTGCAAGCGGCGCTTGACTGCCAAGTAGACCTTGACCATTTTGAGCACGCCCGCTGGCAACTCATCACCTTGGGTCAACTTTTTACGCTTCTCTTCGAATGCGAGGTCAAAGCTGTGGCGGGTTTGTTCGAGCGAATTCTTAATCGACTCTAACTGGCCAGCGGTATCATCATCGGCGGGACGTACGTCAAACCAATGGTACTTCTCAACTGAAGCCAAATAGGCTTTATCGATTTTGGTACCTTTGGCCAATTTGGCAGGGCCACCGTTAGCCACTTTACCGTCCAGCAACTTGGCGATACGGTCAAATGCATCGGCTTCCACAATGCGCAACTGGTCGTTCAAATCCAAGCGGAAACGCTTGAGTTCGTCATCGATAATTTGCTGCGCGCGCTTGTCACGCACAATGCCTTCGCGGGTGAACACTTGCACGTCGATCACGGTACCTTGTGAACCTTGGTCTACACGCAGCGAGGTATCTTTCACGTCGCTGGCTTTTTCACCGAAGATGGCGCGCAGCAGTTTTTCTTCTGGCGTGAGCGTCGTTTCACCCTTAGGCGTAACCTTTCCTACCAGCGTATCGCCGGGCTGCACTTCTGCACCCACGTAGATAATGCCGGACTCATCCAGACGGTTGAGTTGCTGCTCAGACAGGTTAGGAATGTCGCGGGTAATTTCTTCGGCACCTAACTTGGTGTCACGCGCCATCACGACGAGTTCTTCGATGTGGATCGAGGTGTAGCGGTCTTCCGACACCACACGCTCGCTGATCAAAATCGAGTCTTCAAAGTTGTAGCCGTTCCAGGGCATGAACGCGACCAGCATGTTTTGGCCCAAGGCCAATTCACCCAGGTCGGTCGATGCACCGTCAGCCACCACATCACCCTTGGCAATCTTGTCGCCGCGCTGGACGATAGGACGCTGGTGGATGTTGGTGTTCTGGTTGGAGCGCTGGTATTTGATGAGGTTGTAGATGTCCACACCCACTTCACCGGCCTGCGCTTCTTTGTCGTTGACGCGCACCACGATGCGGGTAGCGTCCACGTAGTCCACCACACCGCCACGGGTAGCCGTCACCACGGTACCCGAGTCGATGGCGGATACGCGTTCAATGCCTGTACCTACCAACGCTTTTTCAGGACGCAAAATAGGCACCGCTTGACGCTGCATGTTCGCACCCATCAAGGCGCGGTTGGCATCGTCATGCTCCAAGAACGGCACTAGGGACGCAGCAACGGAAACAATCTGCGATGGTGACACGTCCATATACTGAATGGCTTCGGCGCCCACCAGTACGGATTCACCTTTGTCGCGTGCAGAGATCAATTCGCCCGTCAACAGACCATCTTTATCCAAGATAGTGTTGGCCTGCGCAATCACGTACTTGCCTTCTTCGATAGCCGACAAGTAATCAATCTCACTGGTGACTTTACTGTCTTTCACACGGCGGTAAGGCGTTTCGATAAAACCATACTCGTTCAAGCGTGCGTATAAAGCGAGCGAGTTGATCAGACCGATGTTCGGGCCTTCTGGCGTTTCAATCGGGCACACGCGACCATAATGGGTCACATGCACGTCACGCACTTCAAAGCCTGCACGTTCGCGGGTCAAACCGCCAGGGCCAAGGGCGGAGACACGACGCTTGTGCGTGATCTCAGACAATGGGTTGGTTTGGTCCATGAACTGCGACAACTGCGATGCACCAAAGAATTCTTTGAGTGCAGCAGAAATGGGCTTGCTGTTGATCAAGTCGTGCGGCATCAAAGGCTCTTGCTCGGCCTGACCCAAACGCTCTTTCACAGCTTTTTCGATTCGGGCCAAGCCAGTACGGTACTGGTTCTCAGCCAACTCGCCTACGCAACGCACACGGCGGTTGCCCAAGTGGTCGATATCGTCCACTTCGCCACGGCCATTGCGCAAGTCCACCAAAATCTTCACGACTGACAAGATGTCTTCGTTAGACAGCACCATGTCGCCAGTTGACTCAGCACGACCAACTTTGGCGTTGAACTTCATACGGCCTACGCGGGACAGATCGTAAGTGTCTGGGTTGTAGAACAAACGATGGAACAGCGCCTGCACTGCATCTTCTGTAGGTGGCTCGCCTGGGCGCATCATCCTGTAGATTGCTACTCGCGCAGCAAAGTCGTCCACGGTTTCGTCCACGCGCAATGTCTGCGACATGTACGCACCTTGGTCGAGTTCGTTGGTGTAAATGCATTGCAGGTCTTTGACGCCTGCGCTACGCAGCTTCTTGAGCAATGCTTCTGTCAACTCTTCGTTAGCCTTGGCAATGATTTCACCGGTATCTGCATCGACAATATTACGTGCGATCACACGGCCCACCAAAAAGTCTTCTGGTACGCTGATATGGGTGGTGCCCGACTGCTCTAACTCGCGGGTATGGCGTGCAGTGACGCGCTTGTCTTTGGCGATGACTACTTTGCCAGCTTTGTCGGTCACGTCAAAACGTGCTACTTCGCCGCGCAAGCGCTCGGAAACAAACTCCATCTGCGCGCCACTGTCCATCAAGCGGAAGTTGTCGAACACGAAGAAGTTGGCCAAAATCGACTCAGGATTCATGCCGATAGCTTTGAGCAAAATCGTCACCGGCATCTTGCGGCGACGATCAACGCGGAAATACAGTACGTCTTTGGGATCGAACTCAAAATCTAACCACGAACCGCGGTATGGAATGATACGTGCCGAGAACAACAACTTGCCTGAGCTGTGCGTCTTGCCTTTGTCATGTTCAAAGAACACGCCCGGAGAGCGATGAAGTTGAGACACAATCACGCGCTCGGTACCATTGATGATGAACGAGCCCTTGTCAGTCATCAACGGCACTTCGCCCATGTAAACTTCTTGCTCTTTAACTTCTTTAATCACCTTGGACTGCGGAGTGGATGACTCGCGGTCATAAATGATCAGCTGCACGCGAGCGCGCACTGCGGAGCCGAATGTCAAACCACGGGTTTGGCATTCGCGCACATCAAAGGCGGGTTTAGCGAGGTTGTACTCGGTGAATTTCATCTCCACAAAACCGTTGTGCGAGACGATAGGAAAAGCGGCAGTAAATGCCGCCTGCAGGCCCTCGTCAATACGTTTTTGTGGTGGAATGCCAGCTTGCAAAAATACGGTGTACGCATCTTTTTGCATTTGCAGCAAATAGGGAATAGGAAGCACTTCGTCGCGCGTGCCGAAACTCTTTCGGATGCGCTTACGTTCGGTATAGGTATAGCTTGTAGCGGTGGCCATGAGATCTCCGTGTGGTAGTGAGGTCTAAAGGCGACTGACATGTCAGCAATACCCATCACAGGCATTACGAACCTTGGCGGTTGGCCACTACCAACCGTTGGCGGACAGCGTTGCATTGCACAGCGCTCGAACCAAGAATGTCTCTGCAGTCACGTCAGAGAACACAGAAAAACATCGCTTAAGCGGTACTTTTCTGTGCCCTCTTGTATGTTGTCATACAAGCAGTACTTTACAAGCACTAAAGGCCAAAGGCCTTCGGGAAACACAGAAGGCTGCAAACCTTCGATAAACACCAAAGGCTGGAGGCCTTTCGCGGCACTCCAGCCTTGGACACACAACCCAACTACTTGAGTTCGGCCTTGGCACCAGCGTCTTCCAGCTTCTTCTTGGCAGCTTCTGCATCAGCCTTAGGCATGCCTTCTTTGACAGCCTTAGGTGCTGCGTCAACCAGGTCTTTAGCTTCTTTCAAGCCCAAACCGGTGATTTCGCGAACTGCTTTAATAACGGACACTTTGTTAGCGCCCACTTCAGTCAACATCACGTTGAATTCAGTTTTCTCTTCCACGGCAGCAGCGGCACCGCCGCCACCAGCACCAGCAGGTGCAGCCATAGCTGCAGCGCTTACACCAAATTTCTCTTCGATGGCTTTCACCAGTTCGTTGAGTTCCATGACCGACATGCTGTCCAGTGCGGTCAAAAATGCGTCTTTATCGAATGCCATTTTTAATTTCCTAAAAGTTTTTCAGTTGATCGGATGCGCCAGCGATTAAGCTGCCACACCTTTCTTTTCAGCCAGCGCATGCAGCACACGTGCTGTACGCGACATAGGCGATTGCAACAAGCCGCAAATTTGCGCCAGCAACACTTCTCGCGAAGGGATGTTGGCCAATTGCTTCACGCCGTTCACGTCCAAAGCTTTGCCGCCGTATGCACCACCGCGAATCACCAACTTGTCGTTGATTTTAGCGAAGTCAGCCACCACTTTCGCGGCGGACACTGCATCAGTAGAAAAGCCATAGATCAGCGGGCCGGTCATCTGGTCGGACACTACCGCGAAGGCGCTTCCGGTCACAGCACGGCGGGCCAAGGTGTTTTTCAACACACTGAGCGTTACGCCTTTGCTGCGAGCATCCACGCGCAACTTGGTCATGTCAGCGACCGTGATACCACGGTATTCCGCCATCACGAGCGTTTGAGCTTTTGCTGCGAGGCCGGTCACTTCATCAATGACGGCTTGTTTCTCACTGCGATTGAGACTCAAATTCTTTCTCCTTCAATTTGCAGATTTCGAAGTTCGGTTATGAACTCACCCATCTGCGCCCATCTTCAGCGATCAACTGTTCTAGGGTTTAACCTTTTCCAGCGGGACCGCCATCTGCGTTGGTTGATCTATTAAGTCTAGGAGCCGAAACTCTTCAACACCAACGGTCTTGGATGACCTGAAAACACCAGACCGCCTAAAGACAGTCTGAATTTCCAGCCCACCACATGGAGGTAGCAGAATAAACTGCCACCTCCAAATTTTTCGCTTATGCCAACAATGACTGGGTGTCTACGCGAACGCCCACACCCATGGTTGACGACACAGCTACTTTACGCAAATACACACCTTTGCTCGAAGCTGGCTTGGACTTGTTCAAAGCGTCGACCAATGCAGCCAAGTTACCCTGGAGCTTGGCCGCATCGAACGAACGACGACCGATCGTGGAATGCACAATACCGGCTTTATCGACACGGAACTGTACTTGACCGGCTTTGGCATTTTTCACGGCAGTAGCCACATCAGGCGTCACGGTACCGACCTTAGGGTTTGGCATCAAACCACGTGGGCCAAGAATTTGGCCAAGGGTACCGACCACACGCATGGCGTCTGGCGCAGCAATGACAATGTCAAAAGGCATGTTGCCGGCTTTGACCATCGCAGCCAAATCGTCCATACCTACAATGTCAGCGCCTGCGGCTTTAGCTTCTTCAGCTTTAGCACCTTGGGCGAACACAGCAACGCGCTTGGTCTTACCGGTGCCGTTAGGCAACACGACAGCGCCGCGAACTACTTGGTCAGATTTTTTAGCGTCAATGCCTAGCTGCACAGCCACGTCGATGGATTCATCGAATTTGGCCGTAGCGCACTCTTGCACCATCTTCAAAGCATCGCCAATAGCGTACAGCTTGTTGCTGTCTACCTTACCGACGAACGTCTTTTGTTTTTTACTTAGTTTTGCCATGATTACAGGCCCTCCACCGTCACGCCCATGGAACGGGCTGAGCCGGCCAAGGTACGAATTGCGGCATCAACGCTGGCTGCGTTCATGTCTTTCATTTTGGTTTTAGCGATTTCTTCCAGCTGAGCGCGGGTGATCTTGCCGACCTTAGCGCTGTGCGGTGTAGAAGAACCTTTGTCAAGTTTGATAGCTTTCTTGATCAAAACCGTCGCAGGCGGGGTTTTGATAATGAAGGTAAAGCTCTTGTCTGCAAATGCTGTGATCACCACAGGCAATGGCAGGCCCGGCTCAACGCCTTGGGTCTGGGCGTTAAACGCCTTGCAGAACTCCATGATGTTCAAACCGCGCTGACCCAAAGCTGGGCCGATAGGCGGTGATGGATTTGCCTTACCAGCTGGCACTTGCAGCTTGATGAAGCCGACGATTTTTTTCGCCATACTTTTCTCCTTGCGGGTGATAACGCTTGAGGGCTTTTACACCAGCATCAAGCTCCCCGGGGTTACACAACTCAAAAATGGTTTTTCATACCATTTGCGCCGAGTTGCAAAGCGCAAAATTCCGAACTTACGTTTTTTCGATCTGACTAAATTCCAGCTCTACCGGCGTCGCTCGACCGAAAATTGTGACCGACACACGAACCTTGTTTTTGTCGTAATTGACTTCTTCAACCGTCCCGTTGAAATCAGTGAATGGGCCGTCCTTGACGCGCACGTATTCACCCGTTTCAAACTCAACCTTGTGACGCGGTTTGTCTGTACCGACCTGCATTTGGCTGACGATGGCCTGAACATCTTTTTCAGAAATCGGCGAAGGGCGGTTTTTAGCGCCACCGACAAAACCAGTAACTTTGTTGGTGTGTTTGACCAGATGCCAGCTTTCATCGTCCATGGTCATTTCAACAAGCACATAGCCAGGGTAAAACCGCCTTTCCGTGGTTTTTTTCTGGCCATTTTTGATTTCGACAACTTCTTCTGTGGGCACCAGAAAGCGGCCAAACTTGGACTGCATGCCTGCGCGATTGATCCTCTCGGTGATGTTGCGCTCTACCGCCTTTTCCATACCCGAATAGGCATGAACCACATACCAGTTCATACCCGGTGCGGGAGTCAGGGACGAACCCGCCACAAATTCATTGACCACTACTGTATTGAGATCGCTCATTATTTTTTCCATCCCAGCAACAGATCGTAAAACACCCATTCAAGTGTTTTGTCTGTGAGCCACAAAAACATCGCCATCACCACCACAAAAGCAAACACATAGGCTGTCATCTGCATCGCTTCCTTGCGCGCTGGCCAGACAACTTTCTTGACTTCACGCACAGAGTCCCGGCCAAACGCCAGAAACTGCTTTCCCGTTTCAGACGACATAAAGACAACCACGGCTGCGGCGAGACAGGCCAACAATGTACCCCACTGCGCGACCTGACCCTGTTTAGCCAACAGATAAAAACTGACCAGCGACGCCAACAGCAACACTACAGCCAGACCGAGTTTGGCCTTGTCTGCGGCTGTGCTGACCGTTTCAACTTGAGTAGAAGCCATGTTTACCGAATGTCCTGTTTAATCCGCACGCATCACATTTGAGACACCCAAGCCCGATGGCAGTTTTTGACTAACACCGGGCTTGTTTTAGCCGTTCCAACCACCTACCATGGGTGGCAGGGGCAGTAGGAATCGAACCTACAACCTTCGGTTTTGGAGACCGACGCTCTGCCAATTGAGCTATACCCCTGCAGAAATCCCTGATTTGTTTGTCGCGTTTTAAGCCAAAATCTTGGCAACAACCCCAGCGCCCACCGTCTTGCCGCCCTCACGGATGGCAAAGCGCAGGCCTTCTTCCATCGCTATCGGGTTGATCAA
>JAYVGI010000190.1:0-6106 GCA_043772355.1 Polaromonas sp. | reverse complement strand
TTGGGTAAATCGTTTGGCGGTGTCAAGGCAGTGGACGACGTGAGCTTTGACGTAGCCGCAGGCGAGCTGCTGGCTTTGATCGGGCCGAACGGCGCGGGCAAGTCCACCACCTTCAACATGGTCAACGGCCAGCTGCGTGCCGACGCGGGCTCCATCACGCTGGAGGGGCACGAACTGGTGGGCTTGGCCCCGCGCGATATTTGGCGGCGCGGCGTGGGCCGTACTTTTCAGATAGCCGAAACTTTTGCATCGCTCACCGTGGTGGAGAACGTGCAAATGGCTTTGCTATCTGCTGACCATAGGTTGTTTGCCATGTGGCGCAAAGCGGCAGACTACCGCCGCACCGATGCGCTGCAACTGCTGGCCCTGGTGCACATGCAAGAGCAGGCCGACCGCCCGTGCAGTGCGCTGGCCTATGGCGACATCAAGCGCGTAGAGTTGGCCATGGCCATGGCCAACCAACCCAAGCTGCTACTGATGGACGAACCCACGGCGGGCATGGGGCCCAAAGAGCGCAATGACCTGATGGCGCTGACCAAACAACTAGTGACGGAGCAGGGCATTGCCGTGCTGTTTACCGAGCACAGCATGGATGTCGTTTTTGCCTATGCAGACCGCATGATCGTGCTGGCGCGCGGCAAGCTGATAGCCCAAGGCAAGCCGATGGAGATACGTGACCATCCCAAAGTGCAGGAAGTGTATTTTGGCAGTGGCAAGACGTTTGAGAAAAATGTGCGGGTACAAAAGGTGGTGGTGCAGGAGGCAGCGCCATGACCGGCGAGCCTCTTAACGCCATTCAAGACAACGCAGATCCTTTGCTGAGTGCGAAGAGCCTATCGGCTTGGTATGGTGCAGCGCAGGTGCTGTTTGATGTGAACCTGCAGGTCAGGCGCGGCGAAGTCGTCGCCTTGATGGGGCGCAACGGTGCGGGTAAATCGACCACACTGAAGTCTTTGATCGGCATGCAGGAAAAACGGCAGGGCCAAGTGACTTTCATGGGGCGCGATATCTCCAAGATGCCATCGCACCAAGCGGCGCGCATGGGCCTGGGCTTTGTGCCCGAAGACCGGCGCATATTTACCGATTTGACAGTGATGGAAAACCTGGAAGTAGGCAGGCAAGCCGCCAGACTGTGGCCAGACGGCACACCAGCGCCAGCATGGACGGTGCAGCAACTGTTCAAGCTATTTCCCAACTTGGCAGAAATGCCGGACAGGCTGGGCGGGCGCATGAGCGGTGGCGAGCAGCAGATGTTGACCGTCGCCCGCAGCCTCATGGGCAACCCTTATGTGCTGCTGCTGGACGAACCCTCTGAGGGCGTGGCCCCGGTGATCGTTGAGCAAATGGTGCAGATGATTTTGCAGCTCAAATCTCAGGGTGTGAGTATTTTGCTGTCGGAGCAAAATACGCACTTTGCGCAGATGGTGTGCGACCGCGCCTATGTGCTGGAGAAGGGGCAAATCCGCTACGATGGCACGATGGCTGACCTGGTAGCTGATGACAACTTGCGGCGTAATTATTTAAGCGTTTAAAACCTACGCTTTAACTCCAAAATGTCCACGACATTGACACTCCAGGTGAACCGTGCGCAGCGGGCCTTGACTGTGTCCAAAGAGGCATCACTACTCCATGTGCTGCGCAACGACCTGGCGCTCAACAGTCCCAAGTACGGTTGCGGTCTGGGGGAGTGCGGTGCCTGCACGGTGCTGGTAGACGCCATTGCGGCGCGCTCTTGTGTGATCCCCGCGCAGGGCGTAGCGGGCCGAAATATTACTACGCTGGAAGGCCTGGGCTCGCAGGCTGCTTTGCATCCCGTGCAGCGAGCCTTTATCGACGAGCAGGCAGCGCAGTGCGGCTACTGCTTGAGCGGCATGGTGATGATGACAGTGGCCCTGCTCTCGCGGGTGCCGCACCCCACCGATGCGCAGATACGCAGCGAGTTGTCAGGCAACCTGTGCCGCTGCGGTACGCATCTGGAAATCGTCAAGGCGGTGCACCGTGCTGCTCTGTATATGGCGCAAACGCCCCAGGCAGTGAGCGCAGCATGACGCGCCGCGCAGATACGGGCCACACCCGCGCAGACTTTCATGCCGCCCAGGGCGTGCTGCTCATCACGCGCCCGCCCCCGCCAGCGCCTGCTCCAGTCAAAGGCCAGCCGCCGCTGGTCAGCGGCAATCCGCAAGAAGGCGTAGAAATACTGGTAGCCGTGTGGGACGACGGCAGCGTCACGGCGCTCTGCGGCCATGTCGATCTGGGCACCGGCATTCGCACCGCGCTGGCGCAGATCGTGGCGGAGGAACTGGATGTGGCGCTGGGCAGCGTGAACATGGTGCTGGGCGACACGGCGCGTGCGCCTAACCAGGGGGCCACGATTGCCAGCACTTCGCTGCAAGTGCATGCCGTGCCCTTGCGCCACGCGGCGGCGCAGGCGCGCGCGTGGTTGCTGGCGCGGGCGGCGGCGATGCTAGAGGTGGACGTTGCTGCGCTGCAAGTGCTAGATGGTGTAGTACAGGAAGGCAGGGTGCAGAAGGTCAGAGTGCAGGAGGGTGTCGTGCACGACATAGGCAAACAAACAAGATCTATCAGCTACAGTGCCTTGCTAGCGCAGCAACACATTGCACTGGACTTGTCGCTGAACACCCCCGTCAAAGCGCCAGAGGACTACCGCATCGTCGGCACCAGCACCGCACGGCTAGACATCCCCGCCAAAGTCACAGGCGAACTCGTTTTTGTGCACGACATGCGCGTGCCCGGCATGTTGCATGGTCGCGTCGTGCGGCCACCCTATGCGGGCGCAGACCATGGCGACTTTATTGGCAACACGCTGGAGTCGGTGGACAAAACTTCTATCGCGCACATTCCGGGCATCGTTGCGGTGGTGGTGCAGCGCGATTTTGTGGGCATAGTGGCCGAGCGTGAAGAGCATGCCGAGCAGGCCATGCGCGAGCTGCGGGTGCAGTGGAAGCCCTGGCCGGGCCTGCCCAACATGGACTCGCTTGAAAACGCCATCCGCAATAACCCATCAACGCAGCGCAAACTGATTGACCAAGGCGATGTAGACGGCGCATTGGCAGGCGCAGCGAAAACCCTGGCACGCGACTACGTGTGGCCCTACCAAATGCACGCGTCTATCGGCCCCTCCTGCGCTGTGGCTGACTGGCATGCTGAGCGCATGACGGTGTGGACCGGCAGCCAAAACCCGCATGTGCTGCGCGCAGATTTGTCGCTGCTAACCGGCCTGCCCGATGTGCAGATAGACGTGGTGCGCATGGAGGCCGCTGGCTGCTATGGCCGCAACTGCGCTGACGATGTAGCCGCCGATGCCGCCCTGCTGTCGCGCGCCGTAGGCCGCCCCGTGCGTGTGCAGCTCACCCGCGAGCAGGAGAATGCGTGGGAGCCCAAGGGCGCGGCGCAGCTGATGCAAGTCAAAGGTGGGCTCAATGCAGACGGCACGGTGGCAGCCTATGATTTTGAAACTTCTTATCCCTCCAACGGCTCTCCCACCTTAGCCCTGCTGCTCACCCGCACCATCGAGCCTGTAGCCCAAGCCTACGAGATGGGTGACCGCACCGCGCGCCCACCGTATGACTACCAGAACCTGCGCGTCACGGTGAATGACATGGCCCCCATGCTGCGCGCCTCGTGGCTGCGCGGCGTGTCGGCCCTGCCCAACTCGTTTGCGCACGAGTCGTACATTGACGAGCTGGCCACCGCTGCGGGCGTAGACCCCGTGGAGTTTCGCCTGCGCTACCTGCAGGAGCCGCGCGCCGCCGAGCTGGTGCGTGCCACCGCAGCGCGCGCTGGCTGGCAGGTGCATACCCAGGCGCAGCAGCAGCCGGCACCTGTCGGTGCACACGCCGACATCGTGCAAGGCCAAGGCGTGGCCTACGCACGCTATGTGCACAGCAAGTGGCCCGGTTTTGGTGCGGCCTGGGCGGCTTGGGTGGTCGATGTCGAGGTGAACCGCACAACCGGCGAGGTGCATGTCAAACGCGTGGTGGTGGGGCACGATGCGGGCGCGCAGATTAACCCTGCGGGCGTGCAGCACCAGATCCACGGCAACGTAATGCAAACCACCAGCCGCGCGCTGCATGAAGAAGTCAAGCTCAAAGCCCAAACCAATACGGTGGCGAGCTTGGAGTGGGGCAGCTACCCGATTTTGAGTTTCAGGGACGTGCCGGTGATCGAGGTGGTGTCCATGCCGCGCCCCGGTGAACCGCCGCTGGGCGCGGGCGAGTCGTCCTCCGTGCCTGGCACAGCAGCGATTGCCAACGCGATATTTGACGCGACGGGTGTGCGCTTTCGCCAGCCACCGTTTACGCCCGAGGTGGTGCGCGCAGCGCTGAACCCTGCGGTGCAAGCTGCACCCAGTGCGTTGCCGCCCGCAGCGCAGAGCACGCCACAGCCTGCGCCAGTGCCAATGTCAGCACCAGCGGTAGCAGCCGCCAGCCTGCCCAGCACAGCCGTGTGGCCCCAGCCCAGAGGTGCGTGGACCAAAGCAAGTGCCCTGCTAGCAGGCGTGCTCAGCATGGCCACCGCACTGCTAGGCTGGCGCGCGTCCATCGCACCCGTGCAGTACAGCGCAAGCTCGCTGTACAAACAATCCGCCATCGATAAAGGCCGCCAGTTGGCCGCGCTAGGCAACTGCATAGGCTGCCACACCGCGCCCGGCGGCATACCCAATGCCGGAGGGCGCGCTATGGACACACCCTTTGGCACCGTCTACAGCACCAACCTCACGCCCGACCCCGACACCGGCTTGGGCCAATGGTCTTTCAGCGCCTTCCAGCGCGCCATGCGCGAGGGCATCTCGCGCGAAGGGCATTTTTTATACCCCGCGTTCCCCTACACCGCCTATGCCAAAGTAAGCGACGACGACTTGACTGCCCTCTACGCCTACCTGATGGACCAAAGCGCCGCGCGCGCCCAGCCGCCCGTCACGCAGTTGGCCTTTCCCTACAACGTGCGTGCTGCCATGGCAGGATGGAACGCTTTGTACCACGATGCCAGCCCCTTTGTAGCCACCCCCAGCCAAAGCGCCGAGTGGAACCGCGGTGCCTACCTGGTCAACGGCCTGGGCCACTGCGGTGCCTGCCACACCGCCCGCAACGCCCTGGGCGCAGAGCAGGGCGGCCCCGCCTATTTGGCCGGTGCCGTGGTGGACGGCTGGGAGGCCCCCGCCCTCACCGCCCTGTCCCGCGCCCCCGTGCCGTGGAACGCTGCCGAGTTCTACCGCTACCTGCGCACGGGGCACACCCAGCAGCACGGCATTGCCGCTGGCCCCATGGGCAGCATCGTCAAAGAGCTAGGCAACGTGCCCGACGAAGACATCCAGGCCATGGCCACCTATCTGGCATCATTCACGCCGCCCGTGTCAGAGGCTGAGAGCGCCGAAGGCGCCAAACAAGTCGTGCTGTCCGCACAAAAATCAGCCACCGATCTGCTCGGCCCAGGCCAGCGCATGTTCAAGGGTGCATGCGCCTCCTGCCACCACGACGGCGACGGCCCCACGCTCCTAGGCGTCAACACCCTGCTGGCCTTGAACAGCAACCTGCACAGCGAACGCCCCGATAACCTTATCCGCACGATATTGCACGGCCTGCGCGAGCCCGCCAGCCCCGACATCGGCTTCATGCCCGCCTTTCGCTACAGCCTGGACGACACGCAAATCGCCACCCTCACCGCCTACATGCGCAGTCGCTACGCACCCGGCGCGCCTGCGTGGCGCGGCGTGGAAGCAACGGTATCGCGGCTGCGCGCGGCTAAGGGCGAAAACTAATTCTGGGTGCTACGTATTTAGTAGCTTTTCCCGCAATAGTCTATTGGTCTAGAGCCCTATAAGCATCTAAAAACGTGTTGTCGTAGCCGTTGCGGCACAATGGCATCCATGAAAACTGCAGTTCTCGTTGTAGTGGCCTCGCTGGCCACCCTGTATGCAGCCGCCATGGCTTGGCTGTGGTTCTACCAAGAAAAGTTACTCTTCCAGCCCAGCGTGCTGGCCGCCAACTACCCGCTGGCCACCCAGCAAGACATGCGTGAGGTGAAGGTAGCGGTACCCGGCGCGCAGCTCTCGGTGCTGCACCTGCAGCTGCCGCAACCCAAGGGC
>JAYVGI010000189.1:0-4774 GCA_043772355.1 Polaromonas sp. | reverse complement strand
GGCTTGTGCACATAAAACTCGTCGGGGTTCACGGCGCCCTGCACCACCGTCTCGCCCAGGCCGTAGCTGCTGGTGATAAACACCACTTGGTCAAAGCCGCTTTCGGTGTCCATGGTGAACATCACGCCGGCCGCGCCCGTGTCAGAGCGCACCATGCGCTGCACGCCTGCGGAGAGAGCCACGTCGGCGTGCGCAAAGCCCTTGTGCACGCGGTAGCTGATGGCGCGGTCGTTGTAGAGGGATGCAAACACTTCTTTCATCTTGTGCAGCACGGTGTCGATGCCTACGACGTTTAAAAAGCTTTCTTGCTGACCGGCGAAGGATGCGTCGGGCAAGTCTTCAGCCGTGGCGGAGGAACGCACGGCAAACGATGCAGTCGGGTTGCCTGCGCTGAGAGTGATGAACGCCTCACGAATGGCCTTTTCCAGATCCGCTGGGAAGGGCTGGGCCTCTACCATGGCGCGAATCTCGCCGCCTACAGTAGCCAGCGCGCGCACGTCGTCGGTGTTCAGCGCGTTCAGCTTGGCATTGATTTTGTCGTCTAGACCCGCGTGCTTTAAAAAAGCGCGAAAGGCGTGCGCCGTGGTGGCAAAGCCGGTGGGCACTTTCACGCCCGTGGGCAGCTGCGAGATCATCTCGCCCAGGCTGGCGTTTTTACCGCCAACGGACTCGACGTCGCTGTTTCTTAGGTTCTCAAACGGAACGACCAGGGCGGTCGAAGGGAAGAGTGCAGACATGGGGAAGCTCCTGAAGTTAAAACTGGTTGCGCTGTGCCCTCACGCGCTGCGCAAGGCGCTGCTGCGGCAAGGACGAATGCGCTGCACCCCGCTAGGCTGCTTGCTGACAAGCTAGGCCCCGAGCTTTGGTTTTCTTGGAATAGGCGGGCGTGTTGCATAAAAATTCGGATAATGCAGGTATTGTAGGCGGGGAAACCCTAGGCCGGTCTACAAATAGTCAAACCGCCCTAGCCCTTAAAACCAGCCCCTCAAAACTACCGCTACCATGCACAACCGCACCGTATTTTTCGTCTCTGACGGCACCGGCATCACCGCCGAAACCTTTGGCAACGCCATTTTGGCCCAGTTTGCCATCGAGCCGCGCCACGTGCGCCTGCCCTTTATGGACACCGCAGACAAAGCCCACCAGGCCGTGCGGCAGATCAAGCACACGGCAGAGGTAGAGGGCAACAAACCCATCGTCTTCACCACTTTGGTCAATATGGAGGTGCTGTACGTTATCCAGGAGGGCTGCAAAGACACCTGCATGCTGCTGGACATGTTTGGCACCTTTGTCAACCCGCTGGAGGTGGAGCTGGGCATTAAAAGTAACCACCGCATTGGCCGCTTTAGCGACGTGAGCAAGAGCAAGGCCTACCATGACCGCATCGAGGCGATTAACTTCAGCCTGGCGCATGACGATGGGCAGAGCAACAAAGACCTGGAGCAGTCGGACGTGATCTTGGTGGGGGTAAGCCGCAGCGGCAAAACGCCCACCAGCCTGTACCTGGCCATGCAATACGGCCTGAAAGCCAGCAACTACCCGCTGATCCCCGACGACTTTGAACGCCAGCACTTGCCCCCCGCCCTGACCCCGCACAAAAAGAAGATCTTTGGGCTGAGCATCTTGCCCGAGCGCCTGAGCGAGATACGCAACGAGCGCCGCCCCAACTCTAAATACGCCGAGCTGAACAACTGCCGCATGGAGGTGGCCGAGGCCGAAGCCATGATGCGCCGCGCCGGCATACGCTGGCTGAGCACCACCACCAAGTCGATTGAAGAGATCGCCACCACGATATTGCAGGAGATTCGGCCCGAGCGGCTGGAGTATTGAGGCTATGCAGTTTTGGCAACGATTCACCTGGGTGACCCTGGGCGCGCTGGCGCTGCACGGCGCGGCGCTGTGGGCGCTACAAACCCTCAAACTAAGGGGAGACTTGGCAGACAAAGCACCCGCGCTGCTGACGCGGATGCTGGAGCCGCCTAAGGTGGAGGAAGTTAAACCTCCGCCACCGCCGCCGCCACCGCCACCCCCGCCGCCACCGCCCCCCCCGCCCAAACCGCAGCCAAAGCCCCCCGTTGCCCAGGCCACGCCCGAGCCCCGCCCCACGCCCGCAGCCAGCCCCACACCCATGCCGCTGGCGCTGAACAACCCCACGCCCGCGCCCAACGCACCCACGGGCAGCGCTACGCCGGTAGCCGCCGCGCCCGCTGCACCGCCCGCCGTGGCGCCCGCACCCGTAGCCCCCAGCCCCGCGCCGCCTGCGCCCCCAGCCCCAGCCCCAGCCCCCAGCCCCGCCCCGGTAGCGCAGCTGCCCGTGCTAGACGTAGAGCATGGCGACAATCAATACCGCGCCCCCTACCCCAAAATGAGCCTGCGCCTGGGCGAAGAAGGCCGCGTGGTGCTGCGCGTCACGGTAGGCGCTGACGGCAAGCCCACCGCCGCCACCGTAGCCAAAACCAGCGGCTCAGAGCACCTGGACCGCGCAGGCATCGACACCGTCATGCGCTGGCGCTTTAAGCCCGGTACACGCGGCGGCGCAGCCGAGGCCATGAGCGTGCTGGCACCTGTGGACTTCAAACTACCGTCCTGAGTCACTGCATTGCGCAGATCAAACTATACGGTGGGTGCATCGGCAAGCCGATTACTCACTAAAACGTAGCACTTTGTCTATATATGACAGTGGGGTACAGAGGTTCCAGTTAAAAATTACTATTTTTTAGCGGGTAGAGTCGTTTTTTGCCGAAAACCTGCCTGGCAAGCCTTCCGCCAAGCACTTCCCACAAATTATTCGCTACTTAATCCATAGCTGCTCCCGCAATATTCTAGATGGCTACAGCGCAATAGGCACCTTAAAAACGGCTCTGAAACCGGTAAATTGGCAGTTTTCAACGGGTTTTCAAGCCTCCACAGGCTTCCAGGCGCTTCCAAACGCTTCCAACCGGCGATTTCGCGCGATTTCAAGATGAAATCAGCAGTTAGCCATGATAAAACCTGCCTGAGAAGCTACGTAAACCATAGCACGAAGATTGCTTTGAAATAGCGCCTGAGTGGCTCTGGCGGTTGAAAAGCGACTCAATGTGCTGTAACCTGGCGGGAATTGAGAGTTTTTAACTTAAACCTCTGTACCCCACTGTATTATATAGATGGAGTGCTACTATTTAGTGAGTAGCCGAATTTTCTTGGCCACCCACCAACCCAGAGCGGCATATTTTGACGGACTCGTGAGGAGCTACAAAAGAGTACCCGCTCAGGCCTATCTGACCTCGTGCCCCCCTATCCATCCACAACTTGCGAATGCACTCTGGTCATACGAAGCGGCCCAATGGGATGCTGCGTAAGCTCACCAGGTGGTCTGGCAATCGGCTTACTCACTTATAAATAGCACTTCATCTAAGCAGGCCAGTGGGGTACATGGGTAGAAGCTAAAAATTAGTATTGCGTACATGCTGGAGCCGCTTTTTACCCTCCACAGGCTCCTCAAAGCTCCCACACCACCATTTTGAGCGGCTTTTAAAGTGAAATGAGCCGCTAGCCAACAGAAAATATGCCAGAGAAGCTACGCAATATATAGCGCGGCTGCGCTACAGGTGGCGATCGAGTGGCTTGAGCAGCTCAAAACGTGGCCGAACGCTCCAAATCGAGCTAAAAACCAGAATATTAGTATCCCCCTCGTACCCCACTGGCCTGCTTAGATAAAGCGCTACTATTTAGTGAGTAAGCCGATTACCCAGCCTACCAGCTAGCCCGCCGGGAACCCTGTAGTTGCGCAATTTAGAACCGAAGTGAATTCACAGTGGTTGGCTGATCGGGGTTTCACGACGCCGATTCGAACTCATAAGGAACAAAAACTTTGTAACATCAAAAACCGACCAAAAAGGCATAAGTACCGTCATCAAAATAACCGAAGTACGCAGTTTCTTCAGGAACGCCCGGCCCGCGCGCGGGGTTGGGATACTGACTATCCACTTAAAAAAAACCACTGCCAAACTGATCGCACTGCCGCTTTTAATCGACTTCCAAACCTCCTGAAGCTTCCAAACGCTGCAAAATGGCTGAGCGCTCCAGACCGGGTCCGGAATTGATATTTTCGGTATTACCCTGTGTACCCCACTGCCCTGCTTAGACGGAGCGCTATCATTTAGTGAATTGTCAGGTTACAAAGCTACCCACCAAGGTCGTCAGGCGAGTTTCAATCCACGCCCGCCATCGCTGATGGGCGAACCAAAAGGCTGCCATGCCGTTTTACGCCGACCGCACGTTTCAATCCACGCCCGTCAGTGAAGACGGGCGAACACCAATAAGCGCACCTTTCGCGCCACCAGGTGAAGTTTCAATCCACGCCCGTCAGTGAAGACGGGCGAACGTTTTTGCCTGTTTTGGTGCGGCTGCTCAGACTGTTGTTTCAATCCACGCCCGTCAGTGAAGACTGGCGAACGACCGGCGAAACCGCACCGTACGCGGGATTGATGTTTCAATCCACGCCCGTCAGTGAAGACGGGCGAACGCAGATATCGCGGTGGCCAACGCTAACAGCATCAGTTTCAATCCACGCCCGTCAGTGAAGACGGGCGAACATGTGCTTAATTTTGCCGCGACCACGGGCGTGACGTTTCAATCCACGCCCGTCAGTGAAGACGGGCGAACGTCTGTGCTGCCGATCCAGCGGGCCGTGGCGGGCATGTTTCAATCCACGCCCGTCAGTGAAGACGGGCGAACGCTGCCAAAAGTGTGGCCGCTACCTCAGCAAAAAAGTTTCAATCCACGCCCGTCAGTG
>JAYVGI010000188.1:0-6123 GCA_043772355.1 Polaromonas sp. | reverse complement strand
CACCATGCAAACCGCCCTCGCTCCCCAGTACCAAGGCACGCCCGACGGGCAGGCGGCCGAGGCCATCCTGCGCAAATGCGTGCACTGCGGCTTTTGCACCGCCACCTGCCCCACCTACCAGCTGCTGGGCGACGAGCTGGACGGGCCGCGTGGGCGCATTTACCTGATCAAGCAAGTGCTGGAGGGCGCTGAGCCCACCCGCTAAACACAGCTGCACCTGGACCGCTGCCTGACCTGCCGCAACTGCGAGACCACCTGCCCCAGCGGCGTGCAGTACGGCCACCTGATCGATATTGGCCGCAAGCTGGTGGATGCCAAAGTCGAGCGCCCCCTGGGCGAAAAAGCCCTGCGCTGGGCGCTCAAAGAAGGCCTGCCATCGCCGCTGTTTGCGCCCGCCATGAAAATGGGCCAAGCCGTGCGCGGCCTGCTGCCTGCGACGCTGCAAAACAAAGTACCCGCCAAACAAAGCGCCAAAGCCTGGCCCACCCGGGAGCACGCCCGCAAGGTGCTGATGCTGGGCGGCTGCGTGCAGCCCAGCATGGCCCCCAATATCAATGCCTCCACCGCCCGCGTGCTGGACGCAGCAGGCATCCAAACCGTGCTGGCCGCCCAGGCCGGTTGCTGCGGCGCCGTCAAGTTCCATCTGAACGACCACGACTGCGGCAAGGCACAAATGCGCGCCAACATCGATGCCTGGTGGCCGTATGTCCAGAGCAACGCGGTCGAGGCCATCGTCATGAACGCCTCGGGCTGCGGCGTGACGGTCAAAGAGTATGGCCACATCCTGAAAGACGATGCCCAGTACGCCGCCAAAGCCGCCCGCATCAGCGCGCTGACGCAAGACCTGAGCGAGCTGCTGCCCATGCTGCTAGCGCAGTTGCAAGGCAAAGTCAAAGCGCCCAGCGGCACACTGGCCTTTCACCCGCCCTGCACCTTGCAGCATGGCCAACAGCTCAAGGGCGGCGTAGAAAAGCACTTGGGCGATCTGGGCTTTAACGTGAAAGTGGCCAGCACCGAGGCGCATCTGTGCTGCGGCTCAGCCGGCACTTACTCGGTTCTTAATCCAGAGATTTCTTACCAGCTACGTGATCGCAAACTGGGCCATTTGCAAGAGGCCCAGCCCGCACAAATTATCTCGGCCAACATTGGCTGCATCACGCACTTACAGAGCGGCACGGCCACCCCGGTGCGCCACTGGGTGGAAGTGCTGGACGACGCACTCGCCTTTGAGCGCAATTTTTAGATCTTATCGCGCTGTAGCCAGCAAGAATAATATGGTAGTCGCTATGGAATAGAGAGTGCCTGTGTTGCCCGGGAGGGTCGGTGGACGCCTGGTGGACGGTCTGTGGGGCAGGTTTTCGGTGCACAGCGGCACCGCATGGTGCAAAACTCCTTTTTTTAGTCTCTCCCTATGTACCCCACTGACCTGCTTAGACGGAGTGCTACGGTAAAGAGAGTGAGCAGGTTGCCGCAGCGCAAATTCCTCCGTCGCCGCAACGTGACCAAGGCAGATGAGACATCTTCAACCCAGCAATGAAACATGACCAATTTGGCCGAGGTGGGGCCCGCGCTGCTCGCGCATTTGCGGCCACCGTGCACGGCGAGCTGGCGTTGTTCAGTATGTTTACGACCGTTGGTACGCCGCAAGACATCACGCTGGCATCACTGCGGGTGGAGCATATGTTTGCGGCGGATGAGGCGACCCGAAAGGTGCTGCAAGCGCAGGCGGTTTAAAGCGGCAGGTCATTGCGCGCGGTAAACGGGCATGGCGTGCGACAGCAGCACGCAGGGGCACAAAAGATCAGTGCAGTTGGCGCAAAAATAGCACGCCTGCCACCAGGCAGACCGCCACGACAGCACCCAACACGATACGCAACACCGTTGCGCGCTTGCGGCTGGCTTCTTCTTCTTGCTCGGCACGTTTACGGCCACGGGCCTCGGCCTCCAGAATTTTGCGTTCTGACTCGTCAACGGTGGACATCACAGTTTTAAAGTACTGGTGTCGGTTTGCTGCTGTGATGGACAAATTGTCGTTTGACATATCGGCAACTCTTGTAGTACGTTAGTGATGAATTTGGACAGTTACTATTGTAATAATTCATTACATAAAAAACCGATTTTTCCCGCTGAACGGTCATTTCAAATCGGATAAACGGTAATTTTTGGCATCTCCAGCGCTACAAGTTGATGAAAACGGCCAATTTTGCCTACATCACCTCATAAAAACTCAGCTCCACCCCATGGGGCGAGCGTGTGGCGCTGCCGATAAAGAGGCTTTGCGTCAGCCACAGCATGGCCGGGTTTTCTACCTCAAAGCGGGGCGCGCAGCGAAAGTACACCCGCGCGGGATCGACTGGCTCGCCGCGTACCAGCTTGGCCACGTCCTCGGCGCTGGCGCGGCGCAGTGCCGTGTTGTGCACATACACATGGCTGGCGTCGTCCAGGCGCAAGATGTAGCGCGCATCCAGGTCAGCCGTGGTGTCGCTGGTGATCATCTGAAAATCTGCACCTGCGTGCAACACCGTGCCATTGATCCTGCCGCGCACCGTGCCGCCTGTGATGGGGATAATGCGGCGCTTGCCGCGTGTGCAGAGGCCTTGGGTCTGGCCCGCTTCGATCGGCGGGCTGACATTGATGGACAGATCGCACACATGGCGCAAACTAGGTGCTGGCAGTGACATGGGGGACGCTTTCTGGGGGTAACATTCTGCTAATGACTTTACCCGATCTGGCGCAACCTCCTTCTACTACAACCACCGTATGACTACGCCCGCCTACACCCCCCAAATTCGCCTCTACCAAGACTGGCTGGCCCGCGAGCGCGGCTTGCACTTTGACAGCTACGACGCGCTGTGGCAATGGTCAGTGACCGACTTGAACGCTTTTTGGCAGTCGGCTTGGGACTATTTTGGCGTGCTGTCCCCCACGCCCCACAGCGCGGCGCTGGCACACAACAGCATGCCGCATGCGCAGTGGTTTCCAGGGGCGCAGGTCAACTACGCCCAGCAGGTGCTGCGACACGCTGAGGCGGCGCATGCGGCAGGCTTTATGGCCATCATCAGCGAGAACGAGCAAGGCGAGATCAAAGAACTCTCGTGGCCCGAACTCAAGCGCCAGGTAGCCTCGGTCGCGCTCAGCTTGCAAGGCATGGGCGTGCAGCGCGGCGACCGCGTGGCCGCCTACATGCCCAACATTCCCGAGACCATCATTGCGTGTTTGGCCACTATTAGTATCGGCGCGGTGTGGAGCGTGTGCGCGCCCGATATGGGCACGCCAGCGGTGCTGGACCGCTTTAGCCAGATCACGCCCAAGGCGCTGATAGCGGTAGACGGCGTGTTCTACGGCGGCAAGGCCATCGACCGCAGCCCCGTAGTGCAAGCCCTGTGCGCAGGCCTGCCCAGCGTGCAACATGTGCTGCTGCTGCAAACCCCGTATGCGCAACCCGACACTATCAATACAGTAGCTGCCCGCACAACATTTAAGGTGGCTAGCAGCCGAAATGATGGAAAAACGCAAGCGTTTGAGCCCGAATCCCTAGCTTTTGACCACCCGCTGTGGATCGTCTATTCCAGCGGCACCACCGGCCTGCCAAAACCCATCGTGCACGGCCACGGCGGCATTGTCATGACGTTGCTGGTCTTAAAGAGTTTAGGCAACGACATTGGTTGCAGCTACCAGGCCAACTCCTGGGGCGAGCGCTTTCACTGGTACAGCTCTACCGGCTGGGTCATGTGGAACGCGCAAATGGCGGGCCTGGCCACTGGCACCACCATTTGCCTGTATGACGGCAGCCCCTCGGGCAGCAAAGAGGCGCTCGACTGGACGGTGTTGTGGCGCTTTGCCGCACGCCACAAAGTCACGTACTTTGGCGCAGGCGCTGCGTTTTTTACCAACTGCATGAAGGCGGGGCTGGACATTGCCAGCTGCGGTGATTTGCACCGCGTGCGCGCGCTGGGCTGCACCGGATCACCCTTGCCTGCTGAAGTGCAAAGCTGGGGGATTAATCAGTTCAGGCGCGTTTATAAGCTTCCTGCAGCGACATTGAGCGCCGCCGGGCCGCCCCAAGGCGCGAAGGCCCCCTCGGGGGGCAGCGACCCACACGCAGTGGGGGAGCGTGGGGGCGAGCAATTTTCCGCCGGGCCGCCCCAAGGAAAATTAGCCCCCTCGGGGGGCAGCGACCCACACGCAGTGGGGGAGCGTGGGGGCGACATATGGTGGTGCAACATCGCTGGCGGCACCGATTTTTGTGGCGCTTTCATTGGCGGAAACAGAACGCTGCCGCAAATCCCCGGCCAAATGCAATGCCGCCTGCTGGGCTGCGCCGTCGAGGCGTGGAATGAGGACGGCCAAGCGGTGATGGGCGAAGTCGGAGAGCTGGTCTGCACCCAGCCCATCCCCTCCATGCCGCTTTATTTTTGGAACGACGCAGGCGACAAGCGCTATGTCTCCAGCTACTTCGACATGTACAGCAAAGCCGACGGCCAAGGCGGTCGCAGCCCCGTGTGGCGCCATGGCGACTGGATCAAAATTGGCCCAGATGGTGGTTGCATCATCTACGGCCGCAGCGATGCCACCATCAACCGCATGGGCCTGCGCATGGGCACCAGCGAGATCTACAGCGCCGTGGAAGCATTACCTGAAGTGCTCGACTCGATGGTGGTGGACTTGGAGTACTTGGGGAAAGAAAGCTACATGCCACTCTTCGTTGCCCTGCGCAGTGGAATCACACTAGACGACGCTTTGAGAGACAAAATCAACAACGCCATCAAAGTAGCCCTCTCCCCACGTTTTATCCCCAACGCGATTTTTCAAGTTGCAGAAATCCCGCGCACCCTGTCTGGCAAGAAGCAAGAGTTGCCGATCAAGAAACTGCTGCTCGGCCAGCCATTGGAAAAAGTGGTGAATCAAGACGCGATGGCCAACCCCGGATGTTTGGACTGGTATGTGCAGCTTGCGGCGCAGCATGCGCAGCGCGCGGTGGTTTAATCCCGCCCGATGAAATCTGAAATTCCAGGCCCAATACGGTTCGCTTAAACCGTGTGGTGTTGCTTATCTGGCCTGGCTTGAAGACGTCCCATCTGCCTTGGTCACGTTGCGGTTTGGAGGAATTTACGCTGCAAAAATCTTACGAAAACACGGGACTGCTTGGGTAGTAATTTTGAGATTGTCCCCGCGCTGGCAAGAGCACATTTCCGAATCCCTCTCCCGCACTGCGGGAGAGGGCCGGGGTGAGGGTGTCGCCCGGCACCCAACTCATCTGGCGCTACTCTGGTGTGCACCGCGGCAAGCTACTTACTCTACTTATCGTAGCACTCCGTCTAAGCAGGACAGTGGGGTACACAGTGGTAGACCAAAAATTGGGATTTTTTACCGTACGGAGCCGCTGTGCACCGAAAACCTGCCCCACCGACCGTTCGCAGACCATTTTTGGCTCAGTATGCACTCCTCATTTCATAGCGATTACTTTACGGTTCTTGCTGGCCACACCGCGATAATTCCATTTCTAAATCATTACTGTCGTTGTTGCGTCGCCTTGCCGTGCTAGAGCACTGTCTGCGGCTTCGCGTCTAATCTCGGATTGATTTAGAAACGGAATTTAGGCCATGAACATTCCCGCCGCTACCTCCGTCCCGATGCCGGCGTCCCCGCGCGCCCACACCACAGCGCTGGTGCTGTTTTCGGGCGGCCAGGATTCCACCACCTGCCTGGCGCAGGCGCTGTGCAACTACGAGCGCGTCGAAACCATCGCGTTTGACTACGGCCAGCGCCACAGGGTGGAACTGCAAGCGCGCCTGAACGTGCTGCGCGAGATGAAAAACCAATTTCCGCAATGGGCCTCAAGAATGGGTGAGGACCATCTGCTCGATCTGGCCGTCCTGGGCCAGGTCAGCGACTGCTCGTTGACGCGCGACGTGGCTTTCAAAATGGAAAGTTCCGGCCTGCCCAACACCTTTGTTCCAGGACGCAACCTGCTGTTTTTGACGCTGGCCGCCGCGCTGGCCTATCGGCGCGATCTGCAGGTGCTGGTCACCGGCGTCTGCGAAACCGATTTTTCAGGCTACCCCGACTGCCGGGATGACACCATGAAGGCCATGCAGCTGGCCCTGTCGCTGGGCATGGACA
>JAYVGI010000187.1:0-3247 GCA_043772355.1 Polaromonas sp. | reverse complement strand
GCCCTTTAATATTGCTGGTTAATGGGTGTTTTAAACGGTCAAACAGGTGAAACCCATGGTTTTGGCACTCCCAGCGCCGAATTTTCAGCCGTTTTGCATAAAGTACACACATTTTGTACATACATTTCTATCCGCAATGCCTACCGGTGCCACTGGCAAGACCTGCCTTTGGGCGATAGGGACGCGCTGATAGCCGCCCCACCGTCAACGGGATATTGGCTTTTTCTATCTCCCTAAATTGATTTGCGTGTGGAGTTTGATAACGATGTCGCGTGGCGTGCCTGTGGGGGCGACCACGCCATACCACTGGTCGGCTTCAAAGCCTTTTAAATCGGCCAGACCTTTGACGCGGGCTACCCAGGCTACGGGTGCGGTAGGGCTACGCGGCTACAGCGAGTGATAGCGGCGCGGTGCCTAAATAGGCACCATCAGCTTGCAACCTGCGTTGCAACGCGTTCACGTCTAGCGCACGCGGTAGCACACCGGTTTGCAGCGCCAGAGCAGCTGCCGTGCCTGCCGCCTGGCCCATCACAAAGCAAGCGCCAGATACCCGGGCGGCAGACTGGCCCATGTGCGTCATGGATGCGCAGCGGCCTGCGACCAGCAGGTTGTCTATGCCCAACGGCAGCAGCATGCGCAAGGGTAGGTGGTTAAAGCCACGGCAGTGGGGAATGTCTTGCCAAATAAAGTTCACCGTGCCAGCGGCGTGCTCTTCCACCATCCAGCCGTTCACGCCAATGGTGTCGGCAAAGCTGGCGCATTGCAGCACGTCGTCCTCTGTCAACTGGTAGTCGCCCAGTATGCGGCGGGTTTCGCGCACGCCTACTTGGGGCGCAATCTCCAAAATGTAGGATTTATCAAAACCGGGTGCAGATTCGCGCAGAAATTTAAAAAACTCTACGATCTGCTGGCGGCCCTGCACTTCGGCAGCGCTCAGCTGTGCGGCGTTGGTGCCGTCTACCGGGCTGCCGTCAGCGTTGGACAGCTGGGTGACGTTGGCACGCCACTCGGTGGGATTTTTTTGCGGGCGAATGATGGGCATCTTGCGCGGAAACTTGTGGCCCCGTGCCTCGGCCTCTTGCATCCATTGGCCAAAGTGGTTGTAGGCATCGCCCGCCCGCACGGGGTCCACGCCATTGACGCGGAACATGGTGCTGGGGTACATCATGCCAGTGCTCTGGCCGTTGGCATTCAGCGCGCCACCTTTTTCAAACGGTGCGCCGGCCATGGCGGCCAGGTCACCATCGCCCGAGCAGTCGATAAAAGTGCGGCCCAGCACGGCAAAGCGGCCCGATTTGGTCTCTATCAGCACTGCGCTGATCTGGCTGGGGGAGGCCATCACCACACCGACAGCCTTGGCATGGAACAGCAACTGCGCGCCACTAGACAGCACCAGCGCGTCAGCGGCTACTTTGAGCACCGCATTGTCATAGGCCTGCGCCGCAATTTTGCCGCCAAAGATCACATGCGGCTCGTTCAAGCCACCCAGCGCCCGCATGCGCTCCAGCAGGCCGTCGGCCACGCCGTGTACCACTTGTTTGATTTGGCCATGCACATTGGCATGCAGGCCGCAAAAATTGGTCACCCCCGCTGCAGTGCCCATGCCGCCTAAAAAACCGTAGGCCTCTACCAGCAAGGTGCTTTGCCCTGCACGGGCGGCGGCTGTGGCCGCTGCAATGCCAGCGGGGCCGCCGCCCAGAACCACCACATCATATTCACCCCACACGGGGGTGTTGCGTGCGGGTTCAAGCAGGGTGCGTGGTGGAGAGTTCATAGTGCAGCGTAAAGTGAGTATTCATTGTACGCATTTGATGCCAAATAGAGCACTAGCCCCATAAAATATTGCGGGAGCAGCTATCAAATTCATACTGCCCTATACAATACACCCATTCACTACTGAGGAGTCTTCTTGGACATTACGCTACTAATTAAAGCCGCGATCATGGGTATCGTGGAGGGCTTGACCGAATTTTTACCGGTTTCGTCTACCGGCCACCTTATCTTGGCGGGCGCGCTGCTGGGCTTTGACGATGAGAAGGCCAAGGTGTTTGATATTGCGATTCAAACGGGCGCTATCTTCGCTGTCATTTTGGTGTACTGGCAAAAAATTCGCTCGACCTTGGTGGCGCTGCCTACCGACAAGCAAGCACAGCAGTTTGCGTTGAATGTGCTGATCGCCTTTGTACCCGCTGTGGTGCTGGGCTTGCTGTTTGGCAAAGCCATCAAGTCGCATTTGTTCACACCGGTGGTGGTAGCTACTACCTTCATTATTGGTGGCTTTATCATTTTGTGGGCTGAGAAAAGGCAGCAGACTAATGCGTCTGCTGTGCGCGTGAACAGTGTGGACGAGATGACATCTATGGACGCGCTGAAAGTGGGCTTGGTGCAGTGCCTGGCCTTGGTGCCGGGTACCAGCCGCAGTGGAGCCACCATCATTGGCGGCATGCTGCTGGGCCTGTCGCGCAAGGCGGCAATGGATTTTTCGTTCTTCCTGGCTATGCCGACGTTGATTGGTGCTGGGGTATATAGCCTGTACAAAGAGCGCGCGGTACTCAGCCTGGCTGATATTCCTATGTTCAGCGTGGGTTTGCTGTTTTCGTTTATCAGCGCGTGGATATGTGTACGCTGGCTGCTGCGCTACATTTCATCGCACAGTTTTGTGCCTTTTGCTTATTACCGTATTGCGTTTGGTGTGGTGGTGTTGATCACTGCTTGGACGGGGTGGGTGAAGTGGGCAGCGTGAAATGTGATGCGTAACTTCCTAGGTCATTGTCTTCGTAGTTGATAGTTGGCATGCGTTTCTTGGTCGTGCTCTTGTACTTCGTGGGCGATAGAGCGTATGCCAAACGCCCTCATACTGGAGTACCAGAAATCGGTCGTTCGGCATGCGCTCTATCGCCTGCACATAGGGTCGCGCACTACGCGTAGTCACCGGGAAGATGTGTACCGAGGCCACGGGTAGCGCGCTACGAATGTCACTGCACAGTTGGGTGTTTATCAGCCGACCGATTTCTGGTACTCCAGCATGAGGGCGGATGATAAACACCCAACTGTGCGTACAGTGACAGAGTCAGACCGCTCACGGCACACGATACGTCCATCATGGAAGCGACCTAGTTGGTCACGTTTTATGGAATTAAAAATATATTCGATCGTTTAAAATCCCCTGAATTTAACCCAATTCAATCAAAATATAAACGCTCTTTTATATTTCATGAGTTTCATGTAAAATTCAGCATTATTTATT
>JAYVGI010000186.1:0-9588 GCA_043772355.1 Polaromonas sp. | reverse complement strand
GCTGGCGATTGCCAGATTATGGTGCTGCATTGGTATGCGCAGCGACCCTCACCCCAGCCCTCTCCCGCAGCGCGGGAGAGGGAGTAAAACCTGCTCTTTCTGGGGGGGGGGGGGCAATGTGCCATCGAGCATTCCTGGCGGATCAGGAAGTCTGAATGTAGAGATCATGGCGCCCTTCGTGCGCACCCTCGGCCTGGACCGCGACGTACTCGATCACATTCGGGTGCAGGCTGAGCCGCCAAACATCTCCCCGGCAGGTTCAAAACCAATTGGCGAGCAGCGGCATCATTGTTTTTTCATGGCGTTGGCCGCGACCGTTCAAACGGCAGAGATCCGTGGCTTTTGAGTGCCCTAAATCCGTGCCATACTTGGTCTCATGCGATTGAATTTTCGTCCGTGATCTGCCCCCATTTTTTCTGACCTGCTGCGGTTTTTAAGCCAGAACGCCTGGCATGAGCCAAATTTTCAATGTGATTCAAACTACGTTTTCTATAGCTGTCATGGCAATATTCACAAGGGCTATCGACTGGTTTATCTTAAAAACTTGTGGTTCCAGGAAAAAATCGGTGCTCTGGGATAATTGCCAGCTTTATTTTGAGTCTTCCCGCCATGACACAACAGCCAGAATCTGCCACTCACCAAGGGGCGGTTAAAGCCGCCGTCACCTGGTTGTCATCTTTGCACCGCAAAGGCTGGAACAACGCATTCATGAATTTGCACCAGGAGCTGCTTTCATTTGCGGACAGCAAAAAGCTGACAACGCTGGATGACCAGGTGATTCAAAGCATTGAAATCAATATGAATGAATGGCTGTTGGCCGACGGCGATATCCATGCTCGTGGCGGCGTGCGGCGCATCAATGATTACCTGCTCAGCCCCTTTGGGCCACGCTTAAATCCGGCCCAACGCGACTGGTTGCAGCAGTTGGGCCAGCGCCCGCTGCGCCTGTATGACGTGACGGATGTGGTGCCAGGCATACAAATGACGCTGTGCGATGCGCTGGACAAAGAAGCCGAACCGATCGTCGTGCGCGAGCGATCTGGCACACAAAATTTGAAGCCCGGCGACTTGCTGGGCTGTCGCATCGTGCGCGTGAGGGATCATTTTCAAATGTCAGGGGCGGCCTATTTGTTCTCACGGCTGAGAGGGCCGCAGGTTATATCTCTGGCGCGTGCGCATCAACAAGCGTTCGGCCAGCAGCTTGATTCATCCAGAAAAATGGGCTTTCTGATCCTGCGCGAATGGCTACAACATTGGCTGACACCGGAGCCGATGCCCATGCTGATTGACCACTATTCGGGCGAGCCGATAAAGATGATCACCGATCATTACCGCGTCAACGATGAGAAGGCGCTGGCGCAGGCTTTGGCCACCCAGAGTGATGTAGAGGGCGACAGGCAAGAAGGCTGGTCACGCACCATGGATTGCACAGATGGACAAATCCGCGCAAGCGTTCATCTCAACCCAGGCGAGAAAGCCGATCAGCTCGAACTTGTTTACAGGACGCAACGCTATGCCGACGAGGGTCGGGTGTGGTTTGAGACGCTGGTGGACGCTAGCGCTACGTTCGTCAAGCGAAAAATCCAGGAGGCTGCGGATCTGATGGCGCAGTCACACGAGCAAGCTGCCACGGCATCGCCGCCCGAGCTCGATGCCGCCACCATGACGCAGTTGATGACCCAAGTCATCCATAGCACCTATGCCAACTGGGCCAACGAGCCGATTCCGGCGCTCGACCACAAAACACCAAGCCAGGCCATCACAACATCAGCTGGCCTGGAGCGGGTGAAAGGGCTGTTGCGCAGCTACGAAGCGAGCGAGGCAGCGCAATCACGGCGACAGGGCCGTAGTGAGATTTCATATGATTTTTTGTGGGCTTCGCTCGGATTGACGCGATAGCTTGCGGGAGTAAGCAATGGGGGCAGATCCCAACTCTGTTCACTTACTTACGCCCGCTCGTCCTGAGCTTGTTGCGAAGCGCAGGGTCACGAAGCGCACGGTCACGAAGCGCACGGTCACGAAGCGCAGGGTCACGAAGCGCAGGGTCAGATCTCCCGTTTTGCATTTACAAAATAAATCGCTATAAGTAGGATAGCGGCTTACCTCAATTTGACAAGTACTATAGGCGGTTTTGAAGATTAATAAGCCTTCAAACGGCGAAAATCCTTAAGCTGTCTGCGAGCCGGGTTTGAATTGCCGCTTCAGCTTGATCTCCACTGTTTTACTTACCGCGTTGGCGGCTTTGATCAAGGTGTCCAGTTGCACCGACAAATTGGCCGGGCCGTACACGCGGTCTAGCTGTGAGCGGCTGGTGGCCATGCGCTGTGCCATGGCGACTTTGCTCAGCTTGCCCGCGTGCATGGCATCGCCGAGTTGCTCGGCCAGCGCGCGTTTAAGCGCCAGTTCTATGTCGGCTGGTCTGGTCTGCTGGGTCTTTTTGATAAAACCGTGTAGCAGCACCATTTCCGCCTTTTTCTACTGCAAACAACACCCGCGCAATGCGGTTGCCGATGGTGCGGCGCACTTCCCACACCGGGCCACTTGTATTGCACATACGCAATATCTTCACCTATGGCTTGTCGATCTGCCTGGGTAAGGCTCTTTAGCCCATCACGCACAGGCTTCTTTTACCTAAAAATTCAATGGCGACGAACACTGAGCTGAGCCCAAGGTTACAGCGCGCAGGGTGCCCTCGGGTTTTCCCGGGTACTTAAGGTGCGGCTCTTGGACTAACGTCTCTTTTCGACCACTTTGAACAACAATTGCAAGAGGCTTCGTCAATGGTCGTAGAGTAAGAAGCCATCTTCAAGATGTTTTACAAACATAGGAGCAAATGGATATGGTACACATGATGAAAACTGTTTTGACAGCTTCCGTAGGCTTGGCGCTTTCGGGCGGCTTGTTTGCGGCCGCACCAACCGTTTCGACGCAAGACTTCGTCGACAAGCTTGATTCGCCGTGGGATATGGCGTTCATGAAGGACGGCACCATGTTCTTCACCGAGAAGTGCAAGGGGCTTTCCGTTAAAACGGCAGCAGGTGCCATCAACAAGCTGCACGGCGTGGGCGCCACTGCCGGTTATACGTCGGCAAGTGCTGATCTGTTTTGCGATGGGCAGGCCGGCATGATGGGTGTGGCGATTGACCCGCAGTTCGCCACCAACCGCTTCATTTATGTGTACTCCAGTTCCAAGCTCAACGACAAGCAGGCCAACCGGGTGATGCGCTTCAAGCTCAACGATGCGATGACGGCCGTGTCAGACCGCACCGACATCGTGGGTGATATTGGCTACAAGCCCAAGGCCACCAAACATCCGTTCGGCGGTCCCGGCGCACACAACGGCGGGCGCATCCGGTTCAGCCCTGCCGATGGCTTTCTCTACGTGACAACGGGCGACAACCACCTGGGCATCGGGCCGCAGGGCCCGACGTACATTGGCGGCAAGGTGCTGCGCATCGACCGCGACGGCAAGCCAGCCCCGGACAACAAGCCACCGTCCGGCTTCGACCCACGCATCTACACCTACGGCCACCGCAACCCGCAGGGCATTGCGTTCCGCCCCGGCGACAACCGCCCATTCACAGCCGAAAACGGCCCGTGGCACAGCGACGAAGTCACTGCGCTCAGCAATGGCGGCAATGCCGGCTGGGATCCGCGCCCCAACATGGCAGGCCGCAAAGACTGCCCGGACGACTACTGCGGCTACTCGCCCAACCAAATGGGTTCCTTGGATCCCAAGAAGCGCGCCGCCTTCATGCCCATGACCGATCTCAAGACCTATCCCAAAGCGATGAAGCCAGCGTGGAATAACAACGGGCTGTCGCAGGGGATGTTCTGCAACGCGTTCCTGTCGGGTGCGCAGTGGAAGGACTGGAACGGCCAGATGGTGGTTGGCTACGCCGGTATCGGCATTCATGGCACTGCCGTTGGCAACCGCCTCGATCTGCTGAAAGTCACTGCCGACGGGTTGTCCGCCAAGAAGACAGATTTCCCGTGGCCGACGGTCGCCGGACGATTCCGTGCCTGTGAAATGGGCCCGGACGGCAATCTTTATGTCGCGCTGGAGGATCAGGGCAAGATCATCCGTGTGAAGCCGGAGTAACCGTAAGTAAGCAAGCGCGCTGCCTTTTCGGAACGAGGGCAGCGCGTTTTTTCATTCCTTGCAAGAATAAGGAGACAAGATTGAGAATCACCATTCAATGGCTTGCCGTCATCGGCCTGCTGTGCGGCGGGGGGTCGGTGTATGCTGATCAAGAGCTCGCGATGAAGAAAAACTGTACCGCGTGTCACTACGTCGACAAGCGCAAGTACGGGCCAAGTTTTCAGCAGGTTGCAGCCAAATACGCCGATCAGAAGAACGCAGTTGCGGTGCTCGCCAAGAAGATCAGGCGGGGTGGAACTGGCGTTTGGGGCCAGGATGTGATGCCCGCGCAACCGCAAGTGTCGGCTGCGGAAGCACGCGTATTGGCGACGTACGTGCTGTCGGTGAAGTGATGGTTTCGTTTCTGCACGACCGGCAGGTATCACCGTCGCCCGCACGGGCACTGTGAGACCGCCGAGGCGACGATGACTGCGGTTTTCAAGACCTTGCTGGTGATCGCGTGTGCCGCCATCACTGCTCACGGTTATTGCCAGAGTTTCTACTATGTCGAACCCGGCGTTGCCTCGTGCCCATTGGCTCCGGCATCCACCACGGCATCCACCACTGCGCCCCCCAAGGCGGTAACACGCGGTGTTTCTGTGCGTGGGAGCATCCGTGTGTCATGTGGCTTCGACCAAGGGTCGTACACGGTAACGTTGAACTCAACCGACCCCAGTGCGAAGTTCGCCCCGAAGACCTTCCTCGTCAATTTCGGGCGCATTGTCGGCAACGGTGCGTTTGCCGTCACATTCTCCACAACTGGAATACAGAGTGTGTCCACGACCATCTCCTCGAACATGGGTAGCCCCACAGTACGGGGCCATTTTGCGAGTCCGGGCAACGAATTCAATGTCGTGAATCCCTGATGGGTCGCCGCAGGTTCATCTTCAACACGCATAAGCAATCCCGCGTAGTGACGTCTCAAAACAAAGACAACAAAAATCAGCTCCGAGATTGGTTTTGACAGTGGGTATTTTTACTAGCGTTTGAACACGTACCCTAACTGTTGAATATCACCCAAAATTGCCCCACAAGCCCAAGTATCTTCATTCAAACTTGACCCCTGTTGGAAACGCTGTGCTTGCCAAGTTATGCACGGGAGACGCAGGAGTGATCAAAGTGGGAACCTTAGCCAAGATTCAGCGTTGGTACGACCGGGACAAGCAGTCGATCAAAAAAATCAGTCGGCAAACCGACCTGTCACGCAACACCGTCAGAGGCTTCTGCGCCAGCCAGCGATGGTTGAACCCAAGGCCCCAGCGATCACCCGGATTTAGCCAGGTGGCTGGTAGAGCAGGGCATTACGTCTATTTCGCTGAATCCTGATAGCGCGGTGGAGACTTGGAAGCTGCTGGCTGCGTAGTTGAGTTCTTCGCCCTGACAGGTTTTTGCTCCCTCTCCCGCGGGCCGTAGGGGGCTGGGGTGAGGGCCGCTGCGCACACCATACAGCCGCAAAATATGGCAATAGCCAGCGTATTTTAAATATAGGGCCACTCGAGCCCATCAGCACAGCAAGCCTGATGCGAATTCAATAGCCTTCATCACGCACACCGCAGATATCCGGCAAATGCTCGATCCCATCAGTGCAGCTACATCGTTGCCATACCGCAATGGTCAGTATATACTTTGATATATACCACTCACAAAAGGAGCATGTATGGAGCAAGTTGCAAAACTTTTCGCCAACGGCCGCAGCCAAGCTGTTCGGCTACCCGCACAATTTCGATTCGATACCGCTGAGGTATTCATTCGCCAAAACCCCGATACAGGCGATGTGATCCTTTCGCGCAAGCCCACGAGCTGGGACGGCTTTTTTGCCGCACTCAAAGGAGCCAAAGTGCCCGCCAATTTTCTTGACCGCAAAGAGCGAGATCAGGGAACCCAAGACCGAGACCCATTTGCAGGCTGGACAGAATGAAGCGCTACATGCTGGACACCAACATGGTCAGCTACTTCATCAAAGCACATCCCCAAGTGGTTGCGCAGGTGGTAGGCACGCCCATGTCAGAGCTATGCATCTCTGCCATCACACAGGCCGAGCTACTTTTTGGACTGGCAAAGTTGCCACAGGCCAAACGACTGCATGATGCCGTACGGGAGTTCTTACTACGCGTCGATTCGCTGCCTTGGGACAGCCGCATCACCCAAAAATACGCCACCGTGCGAGCTGAAATGAAAAAGCAGGGCAAGGCCTTGGCCCCCTTGGATTTATTGATTGCTGCGCATGCACTCAGTGTTGGTGCCACATTGGTAACCAACGATCAAGCCTTTGCCCAGGTGGCCAGTCTGCAGCTCGAAGACTGGACTAGTGCCCATTAAGCCGCATGGTTCAACAGTGACACCAGCGAAACGGGCCACTCTGTAGACAAAGCCCAATCATTACGTCCATCTCGCTGAACCCGGACTCTGATTTGAGTAAAGAAAATAACCGATCAGTTCGTTATGTGTGGGTGGTTTAAATTGAACGGGGAAAAAAATGCAAAAATATGCGTTTGCAGGCATGTTTGACAAAACCAAGCTGCTAGTGTGAACGACGGCCTGAAACCGCTCTTTTCTGGCGGTGAAGCGCGTTTCCTGCTGCTTGGACGATTCGGGCACGGAGCAATAGAGCAAGAGGCCCGAGGGCCTCCTGCTCTATTGCGGCGTTGGAGTTGGGCAAGGGGCTTGATTTATTATTTGCCCCTGAGCTGGTGAAGCAGCCTGAAACTACTTATGCGCTGATGTCGCATGGCATGCGCACTGGGCAAGGTTTTGCAAACGGACGTACTTTTGCGCAGTATTTTGCCCGCGATCAGACCAACTATACAGGTGCCCGTGCCATGGTCAATGGCAGTGATCATGCAGACGCTATTGCTGATATCGCAGTTGACTTTGAGGCCGTTCTCTTGGTAGCCGTGGCATCTCCCTGATGAGTAATGTGTTTATGTCTAACCGAAGTTTGAAGCATTCGTTCATTTCGATGGCGTGTTTGTGTGCTGCTGTAGCAGTGTTCGCGGATGGTTCACCATCTGCAGAGCCCGCGCCTCGTTGCGGCTGGTTTGACAATTCTTCGCCACAAAATGCGAGCTTGATAGACCGCGATGCAGAATGGGTGATTTCTCAACAAGGCGGGCATTTTGCCAAAGGCACTTGGCCGCCAACGTTTGCCAAAGGGCAATGGGTGAGCGCTGGCAGTGGCTCCTATGGTTATGGCTGCGCTTGTATGACAGTCACGGTGGATCGAGAACAGCAGTCGGTGCTGTCCATCATGTCTTCTCAATCTAAGCCTTTGTCAGCATGTCGCCGTGATCGCAAGCTGAAGGGCAAAGAACCGGGCAAAGGCTGAGATGCTCGATGATGGTGGCGGTGGCATGAACTGCACCCTGCGCCCAAACCACGGGACTACACGGTCACGGGACTACACGGTCACGAAGCGCAGGGTCACGAAGCGCAGGGTCAGATCTCCCGTTTTGCATTTACAAAATAATTCGCTATAAGTAAGATAGCGGCTTACGTCAATTTGACATGGACTATGGGCTGTATTGAAGATTAACAAGCCTTCAAACGGCGAAAATCCTTAAGCTGTCTGCGAGCGGGGTTTGAATTGCCGCTTCAGCTTGATCTCCACTGTTTTACTTACCCTGTTGGCGGCTTTGATCAAGGTGTGCAGTTGCACCGACAAATTGGCCGGGCCGTACACGCGGTCTAGCTGTGAGCGGCTGGTGGCCATGCGCTGTGCCATGGCGACTTTGCTCCGCTTGCCCGCGTGCATGGCATCGCCGAGTTGCTCGGCCAGCGCGCGTTTGAGCGCGCGCTTGCACCACCTTGACCAGCGCATCCCGATGCCTCTGCTGGTCTGGGTTGGCGGGTTGCTTGACAACATCGTTACTCACTAAATAGTAGCACTCCGTCTATGCAGGCCAGTGGGGTACATGGGTAAAGGTTAAAAATAGGCATCCTGTACGTCGGGTAGCCGCTATTTGCCGAAAACCAGCCAGACGGGCTTCTTGCAGCGCATTTTGGGTCCGGATGGCACTCTATATTTCATAGCTGTTTCCGCTTTATTCTAGAGGGCTACAGGCGGATATCTATCTAAACTAGCGGCGCTCCCAGCAGCAAATTCACGGTTTTCGGCCGATGCGCAAGCCGCCACCGGCATTGCAACGCTCCAAACCGTACCGTGCGACAAAATATCGACGTTACCCTGTGTACCCCACTGGCCTGCATAGACGGAGTGCTACTGTTTAATGAGTAAGTGGTTTTCCAAGCGGCCCACTCGCAGGCGCGCGCTGCGAGGGCTGTGCGGGTGAGGCCGGGCTGTGCGGGTGACGCTGGGCGTGGAGAGGGGCTTGTGCGCCGCAGACAGCGCGAGGGGTCAGAGCAAAATTTCGTCAGGGCGTTGCACGCTGCGAACAGAGGGTCTTCCTGAATTTTGATCTGACCCCATTTGCTCTCCCGTTGGCTAGCGCCCTGTTGGCTCGGACGCAGCGCCAAGCCGGCCTGATTCCCGTACACAAGCCAAACTCTCGCAACGCCAGCGCGCCAGCGCGCCCTGTACCAGCCCAGTAGCGCGGCTTTTTAGAATCTACCAGCCTATAGCCAGCAAGAAATATGCGCAAGCAGCTATGCAATACATAGCGTACGTTTTTCCGGCGTTGTCGGCACATTGCGCCGCCGCCAACCGTTTTTACGTCAGCACAGGCGATATTTACGACCCGCTGGCGATGTGTGCGTCAACCCAGGCAATCCTTGCGCTTCAACAGGGGAACTATATATTCAATAGCTACAAGCCCTTTAATATTGCTGGCTAATGCGTGTTTTAAAGGGTAAAGCAGGTGAAACCCATTAGATCGCTATTTTCACCAGCAGGTGTCGCAAGACATGCGCAGGCGGGTTGCATCGTGCTTTGTGGCGGTCACGCAGGATGGTGCGGTTGCGGGGTATTACACGCTGGCATCTACCAGCGTGGCTTTGTCTGATTTACCCGCAACACTGGCTAAAAAATTACCGCGTTACCCACTCGCGCCTGCCGTGCGAATGGGGCGCTTGGCCGTAGGCAGCCCGTACCGTGGTATGGGCTTAGGTGCTGCGCTATTGGCCAACGCCTTGCAGCGCGCCAGCCGCGCTGAGATAGCGGCCTATGCGTTTGTAGTGGATGCCAAAGATGCGCAAGCTGCGGCTTTTTATGCGCACCATGGATTGATAGCGTTGCCGCAAGCAATATTGACACTGTTTATGCCCTTGGCCAGTGTTGCGCCGTTGGTGGACTGTTAGGGTGGCTTTGTAGAACGGGTTGCGCACCGCACTTTTCCAAAACACGTCCGTCAACTTGGGAATGTCACTTTTGACGACAACTTTGTCTGTCGTTGCGGCCAGTGCGGCCAGTGCGGCCAGTGCGGCCATCTCTGCGCGTTGCTGGCCGGTCAACGGTGGCAGTTTGCTCAAATTCACGGAGTATTTAACGATGC
>JAYVGI010000185.1:0-9821 GCA_043772355.1 Polaromonas sp. | reverse complement strand
GCGACCTGCTCGGCTGTGAAACCTAGCAAGCCTAAATTGAGCTGGGGATGCTGCATGCGTAACGCCTCGCCTATGAAAACATGTAGATTTTGGCACCGCTTGTCGAGCGCCTTTGCATTGTGCTGTCACCTAGGTTTATACCGCCTTCAACCCATGGTGCATGGTCACACTACGGACCGCTTTCAAAAATATACTGGCTACTACTTGTTACCCAATTTGGAGGCCCAAGCCACCAAAAACAACACGGGTATGCCCAGCAGCGCGGTACCAATGAAAAAGCTGCTGTAGCCGTATGCATCAACAAATTCCCCCGAGAAGCCCGCAATAAACTTGGGCAGCAGCAGCATCATGGAGCTGAACAGCGCGTACTGCGTGGCCGAGTAGCTGATATTGGTCAGGCTGGAGAGGTAGGCGATGAAGGCGGCTGAGGCAATGCCGCTGGACAGGTTGTCAGCCGAGATCACCCAGACGAGGGCATTCAAGTCGTGCCCGCGCGTGCCCAGCCAGGCAAACAGCAGGTTGCTGGCGGCGCTGAGTATGGCACCCAGCATCATCACCCGCATCACACCCCAGCGCATCGACATCACGCCGCCGATGAAAGCACCCAGCAAGGTCATGATCACGCCAAACACCTTGGTCACCGCCGCCACCTCGTCTTTGGTGTAGCCCATGTCCACATAAAACGGATTGGCCATGATGCCCATTACCACGTCGCTGATGCGGTAGATGGCGATCAGCGCCAGGATGAGTGCGGCCTGCCATTGGTAGCGCTTGATGAAGTCGGCAAAGGGCTCGACCAAGGCGCTGTGCAACCACTCTTGCACGTTCTTGGCCGGCGGCAGCTCTTTGCGCGCCGGTTCGGCTGACAGCAGCACGGTGATGGTGCCTACCAGCATGGAAGCCGCCATCCAAAGGTAGGCCGTTTGCCAAGCGGCGTGCTGGTAGGTGGCAGCGTTAGAGGTCTCGGCGCGGGCGGCGATCCACAGCACGCCTGCGCCGGCCCAGATCATGGCCATGCGGTAGCCGGTTTGGTAGGCGGCGGCCAGAGCGGCTTGGCGCTGCGTATCGGCGCTCTCTATGCGAAAGGCATCCAGCGCGATGTCTTGCGTGGCCGAGGCTACTGCCACCAGCAGGGCGCACCACACTACGGGCATGAGCGATACCTTGGGGTCGTTGAACGCCATGCCCACAACACCGGCCATGATGGCCGCTTGCGAGAACAGCAACCAACTGCGCCTGCGCCCCATCAGGCGCGTGAGGATGGGAATGGGCATGCGGTCCACCAGCGGGGCCCAGCACCACTTGAAACCGTAGGCCAGGCCGACCCAACTGAGGTGGCCAATGGTGGCGCGGTTCACACCCGCCTCGCGCAGCCAAAAACTCAGCGTGCCCAGTACCAAGAGCAGCGGCAAGCCAGCCGAGAAGCCCAGTGTGAGCATGCGCAGCGTGGGCGCTTCCGTGTAAACCTTGAAGGTTTGCGCCCAAGTAAGCTTGGGTTTGTCGGAGGCTCCATCCGCACTGGATGCGGTCGAACTGTGGGAGTCAGTGGCTTGGGTCATGCCTGCATCATAGCCAGCTGCACCCGGGCCAACACCTGCGCAGGCATGATGTCGTTCAGGCAACGGGTGTGGCCCAGCGGGCATTCGCGCTCAAAGCAGGGGGCGCAGTCCAGGGGCGGTTGGTAAGTGGCATCGTTTTTCAGCCACACCACTTGGGCGGTGCTGCTGAGCGGCGGGGTGTGCAGGGGGCTGCTGGAGCCGAAGATGGCGACCTGGGGTACGTCCATGGCTGCGGCCACGTGCATCAGGCCGGAGTCGTTGGTAACTATGATTTTGCTAGCTGCTTGCGCACGAATGGCTTGGGCCAAGGTGGTTTTCCCTGCCAAATTGGTGGTGTGCAGAGGGGCCAAAGCCACGATCTCATCGCACAAGGCGGCATCTTTGCCTGAGCCAAACAGCAGCACGGGCACATCGAGCTGCTGCGCCAGCGCGGCAAAGTGCGCGGCGGGCCAGCGTTTGGCCGGGCCGTACTCTGCACCAGGCACAAAGATGGCGTACTGACCGCGCTGTAAGCCCAGAGCTTTCAGCGTTTGCTCTACCTCGGCATCGCTCACCTTGAGCTGGGGACGATCTTGGTCAAAGTCGGCCTCACCGCTCAATGCGCAGTAAAAGGCCACCATCGGCGGGCGTTTGTCTTTGGGCGGATTCTTGATGCGGTGCGTGAGCAGCCCCACCCGCGCTTCGCCCAGGTAGCCGACGCGTTTGGGAATGCCCGCCAGCAAGGGCAGCAAGGCGCTTTTGAGTGAGTTGGGCAGTACATACGCGGTGTCAAAGCGCCCTTCAATCTGCTTGGCAATGCTGCGCCGCGCTTTGAACTGCAAACCCCCATGGGCAAAGGGAAACTCGATCACCTCGGCCACCTGGGGCATGCAGCGGTAGACCGGGGCCACCCAGGGCAGCGCGCCGACGGTGATGCGCTCGCCGCGCGCGTGCAGGCGGCGCAAAAGCGGCTCGGTCATCACCGCGTCGCCGATCCACTGGGGGGCGATGATGAGGGACTGGGTCACAGGCATTGAAATGGGGAAAGGCTTGAAATGGGGTCAGATCCCAATTCAGGACGACAAACGTGCCGGAGAGAGACTCGCATATACGAAATTGGGCTCTGACCCCTTTTCAGGCCGCTGCTTCAATGCCCACCTACCTGCTCGCCCGCTTTGAGCTTGTACTGTGTGCCGCAGTAAGGGCACTTGACCTCGGCGTTATGGCCCAGGTCTAAAAACACGCGGGGGTGCGAGTTCCACAGCTCCATGCCAGCCAGCTTATTGGGGCAGAAAATGCCGCCTTGCGGATTGACATCCGTCGCGTTGAGTTCAATAGGTTTGCTCATAGCGGGGTTCAAACTTTCGACAACCAACTGGTGTATTTCGGGTTGCGGCCATTGACGATGTCAAAGAATGCCGTCTGTATCTTCTCGGTGATCGGTCCGCGTGAGCCACTGCCGATCTCAATGCGGTCGAGCTCACGGATCGGCGTCACTTCAGCCGCTGTGCCGCTGAAGAAGGCTTCGTCGGCGATGTAAATTTCGTCGCGGGTGATGGCTTTTTCTTTCAGCTCAATCCCGAGGTCTTTGCAAATCGCAAAAATCGTGTTGCGGGTAATGCCGTTGAGTGCCCCGGCGCTGGAGTCTGGCGTGTAGACCACACCCTTGCGCACCACAAACACGTTCTCGCCTGCGCCCTCGGACACAAAGCCCTGTGGGTCTAGCAACAGGGCCTCGTCGTAGCCTTCGTCGGTGGCTTCCATATTGGCCAAAATCGAATTGGTGTAGTTGCTCACCGCCTTGGCGTGGATCATGGTGATGTTGACGTGGTGGCGGGTGAAGCTGGAGGTTTTGACGCGGATGCCGCGCTTGAGCCCTTCGTCGCCCAAATACGCGCCCCAAGGCCAGGCCGCCACCATCAGGTGGATGTCGTTGCCCTTGGGCGATACGCCGAGTTTTTTGTCGCCAATCCAGGTCAGGGGGCGAATGTAGCAGCTGGGCAACTTGTTGACCCGCACGACATCCAGCTGGGCCTGCATGACTTCTTCTTTGGAGAAAGGAATCTTCATGCGCAGAATCTTGGCGCTGTTGAACAGGCGCTCGGTGTGCTCTTCCAGGCGGAAAATGCCGGTGCCGCCGTCTTGCAGATGGTAGGCGCGCACGCCTTCGAACGCGCCGCAGCCGTAGTGCAGGGTGTGGGTCAGCACATGGATCTTGGCATCGCGCCATTCGACCATCTGGCCATCCATCCAAATTTTGCCATCGCGGTCGGACATGCTGGTGGGAGCTACGGTTGCCATGTGTGCGGTTCCTTGGGGTTTGATTGAGATTGATAAAACCTCAGATTTTACGCGGCGCTGGCCGATCTGGGCTCACCGTTCACTGTGCTGGGTATCTTGGCTGCCAAGGCCGGTGCAATTTGCCAGGCTAAGCGCTTGTGGGCGGCGCAGGCAGCTCGGCAAGCGCATCTGCGCTCTGCTCAGGCCGCCACAGCACAAACGCGGTCAGCTTGCCACCTACAAAAGTGCCTGTGACATGCGAGCCACCGGTATCGGTCCAGCGGTACATCTCGGGTTGCGCGTCTTTCTCGGTTTGCAGCGCACCCAGGCTTTTGGTCATGGCGGTCACATGCATTAAATTCACGCCGGTTTTGAGCTTGGCATTAAGCATGACCGCACTGGCCACATAGCCCACCGGCGCGCTGGCCGCACGCCGTAGCACCGTCATCATGCGGGTGAAATGCAGCAGCATCCAAAACACAATGCCGCCCGCCACCAAGGCCACGCCAGCCCAGCCAAATTTGGTATAGGACACGGCAATCAACAGGGCGCCGACGGCCCAGACAAAAGGAGTTTGCAATTTCATAGGGCGTATTGTCGCAGCACGGCGTTCTGGGTGCCTTGCGCCAATTACTTAGCCACGCTGTTTGCGCATAGATCGTTGTACCTTTTTAGGCCTCCAGCCTCATACAGCATCGCGGAAGCAGCTATTTTTTATATAGCGAATTGGACACCAAAATGCCCATACTGAGCAACTGCGCCGCGTCACGTCATGCGGCCCGTGCGCAGCGCGATGGCCCAGTCGGGGCGGCGCCCCGTTGCTCGGCCATGCGCGCCATGCCCCAAGCGCTGTTCTACTTCAGGCTGCGTGGCCGAACGCATGCCGGGCGAGCCGTGCTGGCCAAAGTCATCGGTGATGGTCTCAAGCCAATAGTCCAGGTCGCTGCTGGGGGTGCCGTGGCAGGCAAATACGTCTACGCTCAGCCACTGGGTGGGCGGGGCGCTGGCCAACCAGGCGCGGTGGGCAGGGGTGATCTCGCTGGCGGTGCAGGCATCGCTGGGGCTCAGTGTCGCGGCTGCGAAGGTGAGCAACTGGCGCTCATGGTTGCCAGCAATCATGGGGATGTGCCGCTGCATGAGCAGGTCTGCCGTGAGGGCCGATGCGAGCGGGCCACCCAAGGTGTCGCCCAGATTAAATATCTGGTCAACGCCCGCACGGTCTGCATCGGCCAGCACCTCTTGCAAGGCGTTCACATTGCCGTGGATGTCCGAAATAAACGCAATTTTCATGATGTTTAGGCCCCTAGCCAGCAACAATAAAGCGCAAGCAGCTATTTAATACATAGCACATGCAAATCCGACTCAACGAGTTTACAGCAATGAGCGCACCAGGTTCATGGCCTCTTCCACCCGCTCCACCGGGTGGATGGTAAGCCCCTCAAACTCTTTCATCTGCGACTTTTTTGGGGCATTGGCTTTGGGGACGATGGCGACGCTAAAGCCTAGTTTGGCGGCTTCTTTCAAACGCTCCTGACCACGCGGCGCGGGGCGCACCTCGCCTGCCAGGCCCACTTCGCCAAAGGCGATAAAGCCCTTGGGCAGGGGCTTGCCGCGCAGGCTGCTGGTGATCGACAGCATGACAGCCAGGTCAGCCGCAGGCTCGGTGATGCGCACGCCGCCTACGGCGTTGACAAACACATCTTGGTCCATGCAGGCCACGCCTGCGTGGCGGTGCAGCACCGCCAGCAGCATGGCCAGGCGGTCTTTGTCCAGGCCTACGCTCAAGCGTCTTGGCGATGGGCCACCGCTGTCCACCAGGGCCTGAATTTCCACCAGCATCGGGCGCGTGCCCTCTAGCGTGACCATCACGCAACTGCCGGGCACGGGCTCGCTGTGCTGGCTTAAAAAGATAGCGCTGGGGTTGCTCACGCCCTTGAGGCCCTTCTCGGTCATGGCAAACACGCCAATCTCATTGACCGCGCCAAAGCGGTTTTTAATCGCCCGCACCAAGCGAAAGCTGGAATGGGTGTCGCCCTCAAAATACAGCACCGTGTCCACCATATGTTCCAGCACACGCGGGCCTGCTAGCGTGCCTTCTTTGGTGACGTGGCCTACTAACACTATGGCGGTACCGCTACTTTTAGCATAGCGCGTGAGGTGCGCCGCGCATTCGCGTACCTGGGCCACCGAGCCGGGTGCACTGGTCAGTTGATCCGAATACACGGTTTGGATCGAGTCGATCACCGCGATGTTCGGCGCCTGCGCCTCCAGCGTGGCCAGGATTTTCTCCAGCTGCGTCTCGGCCATCACCTTGACCTGGCTGCCCACAATGCCCAGCCTGCGTGAGCGTAGCGCCACCTGCGCACCGCTCTCCTCGCCCGTCACGTACAAAGCGTTCATGCCGCCGCGCTGCAGCGTGTCTAGCGCCTGGAGCAACAAGGTAGATTTGCCAATCCCCGGATCACCGCCGATCAGCACCACGCCGCCCTCCACAATGCCGCCGCCCAGCACCCGGTCCAGCTCGTCTTGCCCCGTGGGTGTGCGGTCAAAGTCCGTCGCTTCAATGTCGCACAAGGCCAGCACGGGGGCGGCGGCGGTGAGCGAGGCAAAGCGGTTTTTGGTGGGCGCGGCATTCTCTGCCACCGACTCGATCAGCGTGTTCCACGCATGGCAAGCCGTGCATTTACCCAGCCACTTAGGGCTGGTGCCGCCGCATTCGGAGCAGGTGTAGACAGTTTTTTCTTTGGCCATGGCGCAATGATACTGCATTTATATACAGTAAATTGCCATTACCCTCTCAGCCCATCTGCACCCGCCGATTTGTAGCGAGCTTTGAATGCGGTGAAGCCCGTTTGCTATTTGCTTCGTATCGCGGTGACAGCTTGGGCAAACGTAGTGGCCTGCGGTGCAGCTTTGTGCAAACCGGTTGCGACAACGAGTAAGACCAGCAGCGCGCCCGTCGCGGGCAGCCAAGTGTTTTTCAAGAGTCGCATTTTCCAATCGCCCAGCACCAGATTGCCAGACATCCGGCGCACCACTACTCCGGCAAATGCGGCTTCAAAGGCGGCTTCCAACAAAAGTGGTGCTCCTCCTAAGGCAAAGAACAAACCACCAACGATAAAGCCGACGACTAATACAGCTACGACAACTAAGCACCCTTCGCCGCCATCACCGCTTGGGATGTCAAAGCCAGACGAGGACTGTGCCTGGTACTGTGGCTCTTTCTTGGCAAAGTCAATCCAAACCCGCACCGCCACAAAAAAGCACAAGTAGGCAAACAAAAATGCAGTGCCATAGCGCATAGGCAAGCTGCGCGCCCACGCATGCGAGGCACCAAAAAACGTCAACACCAACCAACTGCACAGCCACGCCGCACCCCAGCAGCCGCCAAACATGCAGGCAAAGTGCGTCCACAAAGGCGCTTGGTTAATGCGCCGTTCAATGAAGTTGCGTTTCTCGCGTTGGTATTTTTGTCGATCCCAGGAATAGGTCATGTTTGCCTTTAGCCATGGCGCAATAGTTCTGCATTGGGGTGCAGTAACGTAGCGGCGTGACAATTAATGTGTTGCCAGGCGCTACACTTTACCGCTTCATAGCCCCATGAATTCAAATAATGACAAATGATGATGACCAGGCGGACGAGGCAAATGCTTTGCTAGCCGCACAGCTTAAAGAAGGCCGCCTGATGCTATGGTTCGCTTTGGTGGCCTCCATCGTACTCATCCCCAGTTTGATAGGCAAAGGCAGCACCGCGTCTATCGTGCTGTTTTTTGTGTGCCTGATCACCGCCTGCTATGGCGGAGCCGGTGGGATAGGCAAGGTAGCTGCGGCGTTGGGTATCCATGGCATGGTGGCGTTTACGTGCAAAGTACTGGCTTTCGTACCGTTTTTGAACATTTTCCCCATTGGCTACTTTCTGTGGCGGGCCCAGGGTGCATCTGGCGAGGCGCAAGAGCGTCTCGCCAGATGCCGCTCTATCGCAGATGCCCGTGCCAGAGCGCAGCACCGTGCGCAGGGGCAGTCTGGTGCGCAAGCTGCGCCCCAGCGCACCCAGTCCGCCAGCTCGGCGGCACCGCCTGCTGCGGCGCAAGCCCAAAGCCCCCCGCCAGACTATTCACCCCCAGCGGAACTACTAAACTTGTCCAAGGTTTTCGCCATAGTGAAGCTTTCTGGATTAGATAATTCTCCTGATGGCACATTACTCCGCACGGAATTAATTGACGCTAGCGACAATAGGTTGAACAAGGCAAACCAGCCTATAGTTAGAGCAAGCTTGGGCATGTTTGGTGTCATGTATTTAGCTGACGAAGGCGAATACTACCGCTATGTTTGCGAAGCTGATCTCAATCTTAATAAGCTGTCCGTCGAGCAATTGCACCACATAGGTCTTGACAATCTGACCAAACTCGTTAATGGAGATCAACCCGGCCTGAGCATCATCGGTGCTGATAGCCCCTACCACGGCCTGGCGATGGGTGGGCAGTTTGAGGCCAGCCTGGTGCTGTTGGATGCACTGTGGGACGGGCCGCTGAAACGGTTCACTCCCCATGGCGTGGTACTGGCCATACCGAACCGTGATGTCTGCCTGTTTTGCGATGCGCATGCCACGCAAGCGATAGCGCAGATCAGAGAGCTGGCCGCCAACTCGGTAAAAAGCGGCGACCACCCCTTGAGCGCCACGTTGATCACCCGCGCCGCTGGAGGCTGGAAAACCTTTGTAGCGGCTAAGCCTAAAGACCTGGCTCCCCTGAAGTTCACGGTGCAGATGGCTAAATCCCCTCATCTCACCAATGACTGACAAGGCTACCCGCATGACTGCTGCATCGCCCCCCACGCCCTGGCTCCCGCAGGGTACGGTGTATGGCACGCTGATGAATTTTACCGACGAGCATGCGGCGTTGGCTGCGCAGATGGATGCGCCGCCCTACAAGGCCGCGCCCCAAGCGCCGGTGCTGTACATCAAAACTGCCAATACCTTCAGTGCGCACGGCAGCGCCATCACATTGCCCGCCCAGGCAGCACACGTACAGGTACGGGCGTGTATAGGGCTAGTTTTCAAGAAAAGTACGCAGGTAGCCAGCGCAATTAAACACTTTACAGCTATTGATAATATAGCTAGCGTGGTTTTGTTCAATGACCTGACAGTGCCGCACGAGAGCTTTTACCGACCACCCGTCAAGTTCAAATGCATCGACGGCTTTCTGTGTACGGGGCAGTTGCCGCATGCGCTGCGTGATGTGGCAGCGCTGGATGCATTGACCATCACGGTGCGTATCAATGGCATTATTGTGCAGACCTTTAGCACCGCCGACACGGTGCGCAGCGCGGCGCAATTAGTGAGCGATGTCGCTGAGTTTATTGATTTGCAAGATGGCGATGTGATGCTGTTGGGCAGCCCATTCAATGCTCCGCTGGCTGCGGCTGGCGATGCGATAGAGATCAGTGCGCCGGGCTTTGCACCGCTACGCCATACCCTGGTGGCACACACCGAGGCCCAGCCATGAAGCATGCACGCGTCATCTACCGAGGCCGCACGCTGGAGGCCACTTTCAGCGCAGCACGCGAGGACGACTACACGGGCACGCAAGGCGATGGTCAAAGCGGCGGCGCACTGGTGCTGCAAACTGGCGAGCGTGTGGCTTTTGAAGCCGTCACTTGGCTCCCCCCGTTGCAAGACGTGCCGCGTCCGCGCACCATCCTCGCCCTAGGCCTGAACTACGCCGATCACGCCAAAGAGCTGGCCTTCAAAGCACCCGATGAGCCACTCGTCTTTGTCAAAGGCCAGAGCAGTTTGATCGGCCATCTGCAGCAGACCATCCGCCCCGCAGGCGTGCAGCATATGCACTACGAGTGTGAGCTGGCCGTGGTGATCGGCCGCACAGCCAAGCAGGTGCGCAAAGCCGATGCCTACGACTTCATCGCAGGCTACACGGTGGCCAACGACTACGCCATCCGCGACTATCTGGAGAACTGGTACCGCCCCAACCTGCGCGTCAAAGGCCG
>JAYVGI010000184.1:0-4480 GCA_043772355.1 Polaromonas sp. | reverse complement strand
CCTCGGGCAATGCCTGCTGCGCATCTGCCAGCCCTCCTCAGCCGAACCGTATAGGTTGCTTTGCTGATCGGTTTGTGCAGACAATTACTGCAATTGTCGAAGCAAACTAATGTTTAAACACGCTGGCGATTGCCAGATTATGGTGCTGCATTGGTATGCGCAGCGACCCTCACCCCAGCCCTCTCCCGCAGAGCGGGAGAGGGAGTAAAATCTGCTCTTTCTGGGGGGGGGCAATGTGCCATCGAGCATTCCTGGCGGATCAGGAAGTCTGAAAGTAGAGACCTTGCACGCATCACCTGCCCCCAAAGGCTGGGCAGGCGGTGTTTTTACAGAAATGGCTATAAAGTCACTGCGCGTACAGGAACGCACCGTGAAAACAACTGCCTTGGCCATCTTGCAGCCGAGAAATTTGGTGGCTCACTAAAACGTAGCACTCCGTCTAAGCAGGCCAGTGGGGTACACAGAGGAACGCTAAAAATTTGCGTCAACTGCTTCAAAAACTCAAACCACGGCGAACGCGTCCATCGCCAGGTAGCTGTACATCACCTCACGGCTTAAGTATTGCACGGCGGGTGCGCTGCCAGTACCCCAAGCGGCGGCACCCAGAGCGAAATAGATGGTCGCAAAATGCTCATCCGTCGGGTGGGCGCGCACGGCGTGCGGGGCTTGCTGACGGTAGGCCAGCATGGCGGGAGCCTTGTGTTGGGTAACGGCCTGCTCGATCCAGCGTGCAAACTCTGTCGCGTAGGGCGCGGCAGGGGCGGCCAGCGCGGGACGGGTTTGCATGAACTCGCCCAAGTTGTGCGTCATGCTGCCCGAGCCGATAAGCAAAATGCCTTGCGCGCGCAAGCTGCAAAGCGCCGCGCCCATGGCCATGAGAGACTGGGGGGTGTAGTCCACCGGCAGCGCCACTTGCACTACGGGAATATGGGCTTGGGGGAACAGGTGCATCAACGGCACCCACGCGCCATGGTCGAAAGGGCGCTGCGCATCGCCTTGGGCGGCGATGCCCGAAGCTTGTAACAGCGCAATGACCTGCTGCGCCAGCGCGGGATCGCCCGCAGCGGGGTAATGCATCTCGTACAGCCGGGGGTCAAAGCCGCCAAAATCGTGCCAGGTAGCAGGCTGGGCACCGGTCATCACCAGGGCTGAGCGTGCCATCCAGTGCGGCGACATGAGGACGATGCCGCGCGGCGCTGTGGGCAAACTGGCCGCCCAGGCACGCAGTGCGGGCGCGGTGCTGCCGTGCTCCAGTGCAAACATGGGCGATCCGTGCGAGACGAACAGCACCGGCATGGGTGCACTGCTTTGCGGCTCCATACGGTTTACAAAGCTTTGGCGCTGAAGGTGTCGCACGCCTTCATGTTGCCGCTTTGCAGCCCGGCGTTGAACCAGGTCATGCGCTGCTTGCTGGAGCCGTGGGTGAAGCTGTCTGGCTGGGCGTAGCCTTGGCTCTTTTTTTGTAGCGTGTCGTCGCCAATTTGCGCGGCGGCATTCAGCGCTTCTTCGATGTCGCCTTTGTCCAGCTTGAGTTGAGAGCCTTTTGACCACACACCTGCAAAGCAGTCTGCTTGCAGCTCCAGGCGCACGCTCAGGGCATTTTGCTCTTTCTCGCTGATGCGCCCGCGCATGGCGTCTACCTTGGCGCTGATGCCTAGCAGGTGCTGCACGTGGTGGCCAATTTCGTGGGCTACCACGTAGGCCTGGGCAAAGTCACCAGGCGCACCCAGCTTGGTACGCATGGTTTCGTAAAAGCCCAGGTCGATATACACTTTTTGGTCGCCGGGGCAGTAAAACGGGCCCATGGCCGCTTGGCCCTGGCCGCAGGCGGTTTGCGTTGCACCGCGAAACAGTACCAAGGCCGGCTCGCGGTAAGTCGCACCGCCTTTGGTAAAAATATCTTTCCAGACGTCTTCGGTGTCGGCCAGTACGGTGGAAACAAAAGCGGCCATGCGGTCATTGGCAGGCGGCGCTTGCGCGGGGCTTTGCTGCTGCACCTGCGCCGTTGGCGCGCCGCCACCGTTCAACACGCCCAAAATCGTTAGCGGGTTGATACCAAACATCCAGCCGCCCACCAGCGCTACGACGATCGAGCCAATACCGATACTACGGCCGCCCAGCAGGCCGCCTCCGCTAAATCCTCCGCTGCCACCACCGCCGTCATCGCGCCGGTCCTCGACATTGCTTGACTCTCTGTTGCCTTCCCATTTCATAGCGACTCCCAATCCGTTTTAAGTGCGATGTGCTGACTCTACTGCAGCAACTGCTGATAGTCGTCGGGTCCCTGTAGGCTACCGGAGTGGTGGGTGTTTTTGCGCTTAGCGAGAAGCGCCTGCGCCGATGCTTTGGCCAGCTTCCACGGCAGTCACGCCAAAGGCAGGTGCGTCCATGGCGGGGGCATACACGGCAAAAGCGGCAAGCGCAGCACTGGCCCGGGCAATGCACTGGCTGCGGGCAGAGCCGCTGAAGCGCGCCGCACATTGGCTGATTTCAACCTGCACCGCACGGTACTGCGCCTCGCGGCTGTTGGCCTTTTCTACCTGGCTGGTCAGCACTACCACAAAAGCCGCCAGCAGGCCGGACAAGGCAAGCAGCGCAATAGCAGCAGTCAGCAGCCATCGTGGTGAAAGTCTGTGGACGGTTCCAACCTGGCTTGAAAACATTGCCTAACTCCGCGTAAATAATGTGTGGCTATGCTACTGACAGAGCAGCAAGCACAACAAGCCAGGCTTCGCCTGCTTGCGTAGGATAAAAAGATATCTGCTACTTCTTGTACCGGTCTGACCTAGCAAATGCCTGTCCTACCATGGCAATATGCCAAGTAACATCCAGACGCTCCTGACCACTTCCGCCGCCGAAACCACCCGTCGCCTGCCCTACCCGGCCCTGGTGCACCACCTGGCCGCGCTGCTGGCTGACCCGACGGTGCAGGTGCCGCAGCGGCTGGTAGTGCCGCTGGCGGGCGGCGCAAGCCTGTTTGTCATGCCGGCTCTTGACCAGCACACCGCCATCACCAAACTCATCACCTTTACCCCTGCCAATGCAGCCACCGGCCGGCCAGCCATTCAGGGCGATGTGCTGGTGTTTGACGTGCCAACCGGGGAGCGCCGGCTGCTGCTGGACGGGCCCGTGCTAACGGCGCGGCGTACGGCAGCGGTTACCGCGCTGGCAGCAATGCATCTGGCAACCTGCCCCACTGGCCCGGCGCTGATTGTGGGCGCGGGGGTGCAGGGCACGGCGCACCTGGAGGCATTTGCCGAGATGTTGGGGGTCAGGTCGTTTTACATTGCCTCACGTAGCTTAGGCAGCCCGGCTAACGCGCAGCGCCTGGCTTTGCATGCCGAATCGCTGGGCTTGCAAGCCCAGGTGGTAACCGATGCCAACGCTGCCCTGGCCGACAGCCCGCTGGCCGTTACCTGCACGCCGGCCCGGCACATTGCGCTGGCTGGCCAGCCACGCAGCGATGCGTTTATTGCCGCTGTCGGCGCGTTTACACCGGCCATGGCCGAGCTGCATCCTGACCTGTGCCGCTACCTGGCTTTGCACGGCCGGGTAGTGCTAGATACGCCCGACGCGGCGCACGAGGCAGGTGACCTGCTGCAGGCCGGGCTAAATGTAGCCAGCTTTGCCAGCCTGGCCGATGTGATGCGGGCGTCTGCAGCCCCCACTGCCGGGCCGGTGCTGTTCAAAAGTTGCGGCTGGGCTGGCTGGGACCTGGCAGCAGCCCGCTGCGCGCTGGCGCAGGGTAACCAGGGACTCCAGGCATCTTGCGCCTAGCCCCTGGCAGCCAGCCGGGTCAGATTCCACCATTTTGAAAAGCTGGTGCAGTAGCGGCCCACCGGTTCAAACAAGTCTGGCACGGGGTGCAAGCGGGCAGCGGGCGGCAACCAGTTGTCTACCGACGACATGTGTGGCTCGGGTGCCACATGCACCGACCGCGCCGCTGCCAGCACGGTGCGCAGCGGCGCCGCATCGGCGTACCAGCGCACACTGGTTTGGCGGGCCATGCCATTGGCTACAAACTGCCAGCGCCGGGCTGACCAAGGCTGCTGGCGATGAAAATCTGACAGCGCCACGCCCAGCACCAAAGTGTCGGCTGGCAGACCGGCGGGCGGATCGCCCAGCGACCACGGGTGCGCCAGCCACACGTCGCGGCCGCGCACCGTTTCCGCTTGCGCTTGCGCTTCCCCAGCCGCATTTCCAACCAGCGCAGTAAATCCGCACGATTCCGGCGGCGAGGCTAAAAGCGGCGGCTGCGGTGTGCCGGTGGCAAGTGGCCGCCACGGCACTTCAGCCCGGCTGCTCCTGGCAATACGTTCCAGCGCTTCGTAGCTGGCATCGACCACGCTGCCCGGACTGTGCCACGGGGCCGGCGCATAGCGCTGCACGTTTTCAGCATTGAACAAGTACGGTTTGCTGCTGCCGGTGCTGGCCACCCATTGCCAGCTCAGGTGGTTGCTGGCCAGATCACCGTCTATCA
>JAYVGI010000183.1:0-10279 GCA_043772355.1 Polaromonas sp. | reverse complement strand
GCTGGCGATTGCCAGATTATGGTGCTGCATTGGTATGCGCAGCGACCCTCACCCCAGCCCTCTCCCGCAGCGCGGGAGAGGGAGTAAAACCTGCTCTTTTGGGGGGGGCAATGTGCCATCGAGCATTCCTGGCGGATCAGGAAGTCTGAAGATTGTTCGCGAAAGCAGATTCCTCCATCGCCGCAGCGTGACCACGCGAGGACAGTAGTCTTCAAACCAGCGAAAAAACGTGACCAAGCCAGGGCAGACATCTTCAAGCCAGGCCAGATAAGCAACACGGCAAGGCTTAAGCGAACAGTGTTGAGACTAAGGCAACGCAGGCCTATGCAAAATGGCAGCGACCTTCAGCGGTAGCGCAGCTTCATCGCCAAAATAGCGCAGGCCAGGCCCAAGGTGATGGTGTTGGCCACCACGATAGGCCAGGCACCCAGCAGCACACCATAGACCAACCACAGCGCAATGCCTGCGGTAAACATGCTGTACATCACCAGCGAGATGCCGCTGACATCTTTGGAGCGAAAGGTCTTCCATGCCTGGGGCACGAAGCTGGCGGTGGTCAGGCTGGCTGCGATGTAGCCAATGAGTTCAGTGGGCAGCATGCTTATTTATCTTCTTTCACCGTCCACTCCACCAGCTTGTCCAGCGCGGGCCGGGCGGCCCCGGCGCTCTGGTGGTTAATGATGGCCACGATGCTGTAGCGCTGGCCGCTGCGGCCCGTGGCATAGCCTGCCAGGGCGGCTACATTGTTCAAGGTGCCGGTTTTCAGCTGGGCATTGCCCAAGGCCTCGGATGTGGGGTTGCGCTCGCGCATGCGGGTGACGGTGCCGTCTACGCCGGCAATGCTCAGGGAGTTGGCAAACACTTCGGCATGCGGGCTCGCGGCGGCGTGCTGTAGCAGGCCGGTCAGGGCCAGGGCGCTGGTGCGCTCTTTGCGCGACAGACCAGAGCCGTTTTCAATCACCGGCAGGCTGTAGCTGGGCAGGTTTTTTTGCCACCACGCGGCCAATTGCTTCTTGGACGCCTCAAAGCTGGCACGGCCTTTTTGCGCCGAGAGGGTTAAAAACACCTGCTGCGCCATCACGTTGTTGGAGAACTTGTTCACATCGGCAATGATCTCGGCCAGAGTCAGCGAATCAGCCGTGAGCAGCGGGCGGGCGCTACGCGGCACCGCGTCTTCGCGCACGGTGCCGGTCAGCGTGCCGCCAGATGCGCGCCACATCGCGTCGATCACCCGGCCGGCGTAGGCGCGCGGTTCGCTGTAGGCCACTGACCATACTTTTTCGCCGCAGTGGGCCGGGTAGCGGCCTGCAAACTCAATTTTGCTCGGGGTATAAAAATCGGCCTTCAAATTGGTTTTCCAGTTAGCACAGCCGCCGCCGCCCATGGCCAGCTCGGTGGGAATGGCCACCCCGGCAATCGGCGGCTCGGACTTGATCAGCACCCGCTGGCCCGCCTCGTCAGGGGTGAAGGTAAAGATCAGCGATTTAAAGTTCACCAGCAGGCCGTCGGGCGCGGCGTTGTAGGGGCGCAGGGGCTCGTCGTCAAAGTCGGCCGGGTTTTTGTCGGGCACCTGGAAGATGCTGCGGTCCAAAATAATATCGCCCCGCACCTCGCGCACGCCCTTGGCTTGCACTTGGGCAAACAGATCCTGGATCCGTTCCAGCACCAGCTTGGGGTCGCCACTGCCGCGCAAGATCAAATTACCCTCCAGCACCCCGCCGCGCACGATCAGGCCGTCGATGTACACACGGTTTTTCCAGGTGAAGTTGGGCCCCAGGGTGTGCAGTGCGGCGTAAGTGGTCACCAGCTTCATTACCGATGCGGGGTTGACGCTGGCATCGGCGCGGTGCGAGAGCCGAAGGTTGGGCGGCACGGCGGCTGGCGCGGGCCGCAGTACTGGCGGCACTTTGGGGGTGGCAGCGCTGGTCGTAGAGGCCTCTAGCTGGCTGGTGCTGGGCAAGGCCGTAGCGCCCTGTGCGGTACTCGGGGTGGTCTGTGCGGCCGTGGTGCTGATGGCCATGGTGCTGATGGCCATGGTGCTGATGGGTGAGGGCAGAGCGCTTACCACCACGCTGATGGCATCGCGCGGCACCCCCGCGCGGGCGAGGGCGGCCAACACTTCCGCTGGCAATGCGTAGGCACTGGTGCTGACCCAGCAGGCCAGCAGCCAAGGGCTGAGAAGTGTTCGGGATAAACGAGGCATGGCTGGATTATCGCTGGCAGCGCCACACAACCGGCAGGCTGCGCGTTGCGCGCATGCGGGGAAATGTGGGCTTACCCGTTGAATCGGCCGTTGGCGTTGACTATGCCTCCCGAGCTCCCGATTTTCAGGTTGACCCCATAGCCAGCCAGCGGCCCTGACAGCGCGCTGGAGCAGCCCACAGTGCGTCTTTTGCGCTGGGGCGAGGCCTGCTCCATGTGCGGGGTAACTCAAAACCCGGGAAATAGCGCAAAAGCCCAAATTTCGCACACATTTCGGCATTCGGGTTACTACGGGTGCATAATCCGGTTCCCGGCCCTTTGGTTGTGATTACTTCTTGTCCATGAACCGTCTAGCTGCCATATTGCCTGCGACCCAAGTGGTGGTAGGTATCGAAGCCACCAGTAAAAAACGCGCTTTCGAAGAAGCCGGGCTGTTGTTTGAAAACCTGCACGGTCTTTCGCGTGCCTTGGTCACCGACAGCCTGTTTGCCCGCGAGCGTTTAGGCTCTACCGGCCTGGGTCATGGTGTGGCCATACCGCATGGCCGCATCAAGGGGCTTAAAGCGCCCATGGCGGCGGTCTTTCGCTTGAACCAGCCCATCGGCTTTGACGCACCCGACGAGATCGCCGTGGGCCTCCTGATCTTTTTGCTGGTGCCCGAGGCGGCCACCCAAAAGCATCTGGAAATTTTGTCCGAGATCGCCGAGCTGCTCAGCGATGCCACGCTGCGCGAGAAAATCAAATCGGCTGACCAGGCCGACGTATTGCATGGCCTGATTTCCCACTGGCAGTCGGCCACTGCGATTTTGGCCGCAGCCGCTTAAAGCTGTTTGCTGGCAGGGCGCATACGTTGCGCCCGGCGCCGAGTCGTTGGCACCTCATCAATGCTTATAGTTGCACCTTGTTCCGGGCCACTGTTTTTCGCGTCTTATCAGGCCACCTTTTCGCTAAGCTAAGATAGCCGCACAGCTTTAGCCACACCATCCACATGAAACCTACCGTCATCAGCGCCGATGTGCTGTTTGAAGACCATCGATCTCACTTAAAGTGGGACTGGGTGGCAGGCCTTGGTGCCTCTGAGCGCCGCTTTGATGAGGTGGCAGTGCGGGCCGCCCGCTCCGGTGCTGATCTGGTGGGCTACCTGAACTATATCCATCCTTACCGAGTGCAGGTGTTGGGCGGGCGCGAGGTGGCCTACCTCACCAATGCCAGCGCAGAGGACTGCGCCCGCCGCGTCTCGCGCATTGTTACCCTGGAGCCGCCGGTGCTGGTGGTGGCCGACGGCCAAGCCGCCCCGGACGCGCTGGTCTCGTTGTGCGAGCGTGCTGGCATCCCGGCCTTTCAAACCAGCGAGTCGGCCGCTTTCGTCATCGACGTGCTGCGCGCCTATTTGTCGCGCCACTTTGCAGACCGGCACACCATGCACGGCGTGTTCATGGACATTTTGGGTCTGGGCGTGATGATCACCGGCGAGTCAGGTTTGGGCAAAAGCGAGCTGGGGCTAGAGCTGATCTCGCGCGGCAATGGTCTGGTGGCGGACGATGCGGTCGATCTGTTTCGTATCAACCAAACCGGCATTGAGGGCCGCTGCCCCGAGCTGCTGCAAAACCTGCTGGAGCTGCGCGGCATTGGCCTGCTGGACATTCGCGCCATCTTTGGCGAGACCGCCGTACGCCGCAAAATGCGCCTCAAGCTGATCGTGCACCTGGTGCGCCGCCAAACCATGGAGCGCGACTACGAGCGCATACCCTACGAGCCGCTCACGCAAGACGTGCTGGGCGTTCCTATCCGCAAAGTGGTCATCCAGGTCGAAGCGGGCCGCAACATCGCCGTGCTGGTCGAGGCGGCTGTGCGCAACACGATTTTGCAGCTGCGCGGTATCAATACCTTTGACGATTTTGTCGAGCGGCAACGCAAAGCGATGGATAACCCACCTGACTCGCGGTAGGCAGGCCACGCGGCGCCAAGCCTTGGGGCTTGGCGAGTTCGCCCTGACGTACAGCAGGGTTGGCACCAAGCCTTGATCCCACGGAGCGAACAATCGGCGCGTCCAGCCAACCCGATGGAGTTTGCACTCCGGCAACGCGAATACTCACTAAAAAATAGCACTCTGTCTAAGCAGAGCAGTGGGGTACACAGGATAGCGTCAAAAATGGAAGGGTTTACGCTAGCCGGGGGGTTAACGCCTTTTTTGCCGCCAGAATGTCGATGGCAAGCGCCCCCAGGAGAAGTTAACTGCTATGTATTGCGTAGCTTAACCCGTATATTTATCCGTGGCTAACGGCCCATTGATGCTAAAAAACAAGCCAAATCGCCATCAGGCGAGCGTTCCGAAGGCGCTGGGAGGTTGCAAATCGGCTGGAAACTGTAAATCTTCCGGTTTGCGGGTCGCTTTTAGATGCTTATCGCGCTGTAGCCATCAAAAAATATGCGGAATGCGCTATGAAATAAGGAGCTAGTGGGGGTATTGGGGGTGGCCATGGAGCGATCTGCGGGCGGTCTTGCGGACAGGTTTTTGGCCCGCAACCGCTGCAAGCCGCCTCTAAGCCAGCGCTTCCCAGCGCTCCAGAGTTTGCAGCAGCTCGGTCTCTATCGCCGCTTCGCGCTGCGCCAGTTGCAGGGCTTTGGCGTTGTCGGTGACGTAGAGTTTGCCGTCGGCAAGTTGCCCTTGAATGGCTTTTTGCTCTTCTTCCAGGGCTTTGATGCGCTCGGGCAGGTTGTCCAGCTCGCGCTGCTCTTTGTAGCTGAGCTTTTTGCGTGGTGCGGAGGGGGCTGCGGCTAAGGCGGCTGAAGTGCTGCTTGGGGCGTTGGAGCCTGCCGTGGCGGTTGCTCCAGGCGCTTCTGACAGCTCTTTATTTGATAGCTGGTTGCGCTCGTTTTTATTGGTCTGCAGCTCATTTTTACTGGAATTTTTGCCGTTTCCAGAGCCTGCGCCCAGTTGCGCGCTACGCGCACGCTGTGTCAGCCAGTCTTGCACGCTGCCTTCGTACTCGCGCCAAAAACCGGGCTGATGGGGCGTGGCCTCCCAGGCGATGATGCTGGTGACCACGTTGTCCACAAAGGCGCGGTCGTGGCTGACCAAGAACACCGTGCCGGGGTAGTCTTGCAGCATTTCTTCCAGCAGTTCCAGCGTGTCAATGTCCAGGTCGTTGGTGGGTTCGTCCAGCACCAGCACGTTGGCGGGGCGGGCGAACAGGCGCGCCAGTAGCAAGCGGTTACGCTCGCCGCCACTCAAGGATCGCACGGGGCTGCCCGCGCGTGCGGGGCTGAACAAGAAGTCGCTGAGATAGCTTTTAACGTGTTTGCGCGCGCCGTTGATCTCGATCCATTCGCTGCCGGGGCTGATGAAGTCTTCCAGCGTCGCGTCCAGGTTGAGCTGGTCGCGCATTTGGTCAAAGTAGGCCACTTGCAGGTTCGCGCCCTGTCGGGCTTTGCCGCTGTCGGGCTGCAGCTCGCCCAAAATCAGCTTGAGCAGGGTGGTTTTACCCGCACCGTTGGGGCCCAGGATGCCGACTTTGTCGCCGCGCATGATGGTGGCGGTGAAGTCGCGCACGATGGTTTTGGGGTGGCCGCTGCCTAATGTTGCGGCAAAGGCCAGGCTTACATCGGTCAGCTCGCTCACCAGTTTGCCGCCGCGCTCGCCTACGTCCAGGTCAAGTTTGACGCGGCCCAGCGCGTTGCGGCGCTCGGCGTGGTTGGTGCGCAGCTCGCCCAGGCGGTTGATGCGGGCTGTGGCTCTCGTGCGGCGGGCCTCTACGCCTTTGCGGATCCACACCTCTTCTTGCGCCAGCAGCTTGTCGGCCTTGGCAAAGATAATGGCTTCCTGCGCCATTTGCTCGGCTTTTTGCAGTACGTAGGCAGCAAAGTTGCCGGGGTAGCCAGCCAGCTTGCCACGGTCAAGTTCGACAATGCGGGTGGCCACGGCATCCAAAAAGGCGCGGTCATGGCTGATGGTGACGATGCTGCCTTTGAATCCGACCAGCAGGTCTTGCAGCCAGGTGATGGCATCCAGATCCAAGTGGTTGGTGGGTTCGTCTAGCAGTAGTACATCGGGTCTTGCGACCAAAGCCTGCGCCAAGGCCACACGCTTTTTGGTGCCGCCCGAGAGCGTGCCCACCACTGCGTCGGGGTTGAGTTTGAGGCGTTGCAGGGTCTCGGTGACGCGTTGCTCCCAGTTCCAGCCGTCCTGGTCTTCGATGATGGTTTGCAGCTTGTCCAGGTCGCCTTCGCCCGACAAATACTTCTCCATCACGGCTTTTAGGCTGGCTATGCCTGCGCTGGCAGCTTCAAAAACCGTAGCGCCTGGGTCGAGCACGGGTTCTTGCGCCACATAGACCACGCGCACGCCGCCTTGCAGTTGCAGCGTGCCGTCGTCGGGTTTTTCCAAACCTGCCAGTATTTTCAGCAGCGAGGACTTGCCTGCGCCGTTGCGGCCAATCAGGCCTACGCGTTCCCCGGTTTCCAATGAAAAATCAGCGTGGTCGAGCAGCGCAAAGTGACCAAAAGCGAGTTGCGCATCTAAAAATGTAATCAAAGCCATAGAGTGGATTGTCGGGCATTCGGGTGGGGAGCTACGAAATGAGTGAGCGCTGGTCCATTTACGCCATCGATGGGCTTGTGGCTTTGCTTGCGTTGTACGTTGCGTAGGCGGGCTCCATTTCTGTGCTCGCCCTGGCACTTGGTGTGCACAGCTGCGCGGCTGTCCCCCGGCCTTCGGCCTCCTCCTTGATGCCGCTACGCTGTGCACACCAAGCGCCACGGCTGCGTAGTGGGATGGTGTGGAGCCAGCGGGTGGATCGCCAACCATCGGCCAGCTCCCGCACAAGACTATGGTGCCGGATGAGCACGCCCGGATGAAATATCGCTACACCCGAGGGACATCACATCGCGCTATATTCACACGTTGGGGTGCTGCGGCAATCTTGCACCCAAGCCACGCAAAACAAGGAATCACGATGGAACTGCAAATTAACGGCAAAACCCATAGCCTACAGGCCGACGGTGCGATGCCTCTGCTGTGGGTGCTGCGCGATGTGCTCAATATGACCGGCACCAAATTTGGCTGCGGCGTGGCGGCCTGCGGGGCTTGCACGGTGCGGGTGGACGGCGCAGCAGTGCGCAGTTGCGTAACACCCGTGTCTACGGTCGTGGCTAAGCAGATCCAAACCATTGAGGGCTTGGGCGCAACCAAGCTGCACGCACTGCAAGAAGCCTGGATCGCCGAGCAAGTGCCCCAGTGCGGCTACTGCCAAAGCGGCATGCTGATGGCTGCCGCCAGTTTGCTCGACACCACACCCCAGCCCACCGATGCGCAAATTGACGCAGTCATGACCAATATCTGCCGCTGCGGCACCTACCAGCGGGTCAGGGCGGCCATTCACCGGGCGGCGGGAACGGTAAAAACAAGCGCGCAGGCCCCCTCGGGGGGCAGTGCAGTACACGCAGTGACAAGCGTGGGGGCAGCACAAGTCGCCGCCGGGCCGCCCCAAGGCGCGCAGGCCCCCTCGGGGGGCAGTGCAGTACACGCAGTGACAAGCGTGGGGGCAATAGCATGAAGCGCCGCAATATGTTGTTGTCCGCAGTCGGCCTTGGCGGCGTACTCTTAGTCGGCTGGGGTGTCATGCCCCAGCGCTCGCGCTTGGGCAAGGGCGAACTGATGCTAGCCAAGGAAGGCGAGGTAGCCCTGAACGGCTGGATCAAAATTGCCGCCGATGGCACCGTGGTGCTGGCCATGCCGCGCAGCGAGATGGGTCAAGGCGTGCACACCGCGCTGGCTATGTTGGTGGCTGAAGAGCTGGACGTGCCGCTGGCCCAGGTACGCATTGCGCAGTCGGGCTTGGACAAAATCTACGGCAACGTGGCGATGTTTGTGGGCGCGCTGCCCTTCCATCCAAACGACAGCGAAGCGGGCCACCAAACTACGGTGGTGAAAACCGGCCAATGGGTGGTGGGCAAAGTGGCGCGTGAGCTGGGCGTGATCGTCACCGGGGGCTCGTCCAGTGTGGCCGATGCTTGGGGCCCGCTGCGCCTGGCAGCGGCTACGGCGCGCGCGCAGTTGCTAGGCGCTGCCGCCGCGCAATGGGGCGTGCCTGCGGCGCAAATTAGCATTCACCAAGGTGCTTTGACGGCAGCAGGCAAGACGGCCGGGCTCGGCGAGTTTGCCAAAGCTGCGGCGAGCGTGTCGCCTGGGGAGGTCACGGTCAAAGCGGCCACAGATTTCAAGCTCCTGGGCACGGCGGCTGCCCGCACCGATGTGCCCAGCAAAGTCAATGGCACGGCGCAGTTTGGCATCGACGTGCGTTTGCCCGGCATGGTGTTTGCGGCGGTGCGCCTGTGCCCAATGCTGGGCGGCTCAGTGGGTGCGATGGATGCGTCCAAGGCGCTAGCATTGCCGGGCGTAGAGCGGGTAGTGCAGTTGCCCGCGCTGGGCGGTGGTACGGCGGGTTTAGCAGTGATCGGCATGACGTCATGGCATGCCAAGCAAGGGGCGCAGGCGGTAGAGGTGCAGTGGCAGCAGCGCCCGCGCGGTGCGCTGGACAGTGCGCAGACCGAGGCGCAACTGCGTGACACGGCAAGCAAGGGTGGCGGTTTTGCCTTCCACAGCCGAGGCTCGGTAGACGCTGCCGAGCGCAGCGCCAGCCGCAAGATCGAGGCCCTGTACAGCGCGCCCTATTTGGCCCACGCCACCATGGAGCCGATGAACTGCACCGCGCAGGTCAAAGAAGGCAAAGTCATGGTCTGGGCACCCACGCAGGTGCCGCAAATGGCGCGTGATATCGCTGCGGTGGTGGCCGGTGTGCCGAAAGAGGCTGTCACCGTGCACGTCACGTTGCTGGGCGGCGGCTTTGGCAGGCGCTTGGAAGTCGATTTTGTCGCTCAGGCTGTGCGCGGCGCCATGGACTGCGCTGGCAGGCCGGTGCAGCTTTTGTATTCCCGCGAAGAAGACATGCTGCATGACTTCTATCGCCCTGCGCACGCCGCCTTGCTGCGCGCCAGCATTGATGCGAATGGTGCCGTCAGTAGCCTGCGCATCCAGTCTGCAGGCGATGCCATCACGCCGCGCTGGTTTGAGCGTGCCTTCCCGCTGTTAGCCGGCCCGGTAGACACACCCGACAAAACTACGGCGGAGGGTTTGTTTGACCTGCCCTATAGTTTTGCGAACCAGCATATGTCGCACACGGCCACGCTATCCGGTGTGCCCGTGGGATTTTGGCGCAGTGTGGGGCATTCGCATAACGCATTCTTTTCAGAGAGTTTTATCGATGAACTGGCGCACGCAGTGCACACCGATCCGCTGGAGTTTCGCCAGCGTGCTTTGGCGCAAGCACCGCGCTATCTTGCCGTCCTCAATCTGGCTGCCGAGAAGGCGGGTTGGGGCTCGGCTCTGCCTGCGGGCAGAGCACGTGGCATAGCCTTGCACGAATCGTTTGGCTCGGTGGTAGCGCAAGTGGTCGAGGTCTCTATGGACAAGGGCGAGCCCAGAGTGCACCGGGTGGTATGTGCAATTGACTGCGGCACCGTGGTCAATCCCGGCATCGTGGCCCAGCAAGTAGAAAGCTCGGTGGTGTTTGGTTTAACGGCAGCGCTCTATGGCCGCATAGATATCATGCAGGGCCAAGTGCAGCAAAGCAATTACCCCAGCTACCGTATGTTGAGTCTGGCCCAAGCGCCTCAGGTGCAAACCCACATAGTGGCAAGCAGCTTAGCGCCTACAGGTGTCGGCGAACCTGCATTGCCGCCCTTGGCACCTGCTGTGGCCAATGCTATGTTCGCTTTGAATGGTGTGCGGATACGGAGTTTGCCTATTGCCGGGTAGGCCGCGCATTGGTGGCCATGCGCGAATGCTCATCCGCGTAATGGTTATCTGAAAGATGTTTAAAAGCCCACTTGCAAAGTCATTCATATCCGATGTATAATTCAAGGCTCTGCTAAAAACGTCTGACCTCTTTTTTTAAAGGATAAGTTAGTTCAAATAACCAGAGCAAATAAATCAAATTATTTGACGGGCATCAAAAATCCGGTATATAATTTGAGGCTCTGCTGAAAACGCAGGCAAGTTTGAAAAGCACATGTTGCT
>JAYVGI010000182.1:0-2535 GCA_043772355.1 Polaromonas sp. | reverse complement strand
TGCGAAAACACGCGATTGGTTTGGTAGTGGTCGTGAGTTGGTCGCCGCGCCTTTCTCCAGATTTTTCATCGCAAACACGCTCCATCACCGCTTGCTGGCAGATGTACTTTTTGTCTCGCGCGAGCGTGGTGTGCGGCGGGTCGGTTGTGGCACGCTGAGGTGCTTTACGTGCAACGGTAATGCGTTTTTTTGAATATTATTATACAAAGTGTAGCCGCTCCCGCAATTAAATAGAGGGCTAGCGCTCCAAATAGCATAACAACGCAATCACTCAGCATGTTAAAGAGCGAAGAAGTGCCAGTTCAGCAGCAGTTCGGCGTGGTCGCGATGAAAAATCTGGAGCAAGGCGCGGCGACCACCTCAAGATCACTACAAAACCAGTCGCGTGTTTGCGTAGGATTTTTGCAGCGCGACTTCCCGAGCTGATGCCAGCCAACCACCTTCGCACTAGCTCTTCAAACTGAGCTGATGCCAGCCAACCACCTTCCCGCGAAATCTTCAAGTCAAACGACCATCAACCAACCCACTGCAAACCACTCAGAGGCCAAATACTCTTCAGACAACCGGAAAGGTGCCCGGCAGCAAAATGCTTTTATCTACCGTGTTGATATCGGTCCGTCCGCAAAATGCCATCGTCAAATCCAGCTCTTTGTGGATCATTTGCAGCATCTTGGTCACGCCCTCCTGGCCATACGCACCCAGCGCGTAGAGCCAGGCACGGCCCACCATGGTGCCGCGCGCGCCCAGAGCGCGGGCTTTGAGCACGTCTTGCCCACTGCGAATGCCGCCGTCCATCCACAGCTCAATGTCTTTGCCCACGGCATCCACCATGCCGGGCAGGGCGGTGATGGACGAGGGCGCGCCGTCTAACTGGCGCCCGCCATGGTTGGAGACTATCAAGGCATCCGCGCCGCTGTTGACGGCATGGCGTGCGTCTTCGGCATCTTGAATGCCTTTGAGCACAACTTTACCGCCCCAGCGCTTTTTGATCCACTCTACATCGTTCCAGTTGAGCGTCGGGTCAAACTGCTGGCTGGTCCAGGCCGATAAGGACGACATATTGTCCACACCCTGCACGTGGCCCACGATGTTGCCAAACTCGCGCCGTTTGGTTCCCAGCATGCCCAAGCACCAGCGCGGCTTGGTGGCCATGTCGATGATGTTGGGCAGCGTGAGCTTGGGGGGTGCGCTCAGCCCGTTTTTAATGTCTTTGTGCCGCTGCCCGAGGATTTGCAGGTCCAGCGTGATTTGCAGGGCAGAGCAGTTGGCGGCTTTGGCGCGGTCTATCAGCCGCTCCATAAACGCGCGGTCGCGCAGCACATACACCTGGAACATGAAGGGGTGCCGGTCGGTAGCAACGGCCACGTCTTCGAGGGAGCAAATGCTCATGGTGGACAGGGTGAACGGAATGCCAAACGCCTTGGCCGCCCGCGCGCCCAAGATCTCGCCGTCGGCGTGCTGCATGCCGGTCAGGCCGGTGGGCGCAATGGCCACGGGCATGGCTACGTCTTGGCCGAGCATGGTGGTCTTGGTAGAGCGCCCTTCCATGTTGATGGCCACCCGCTGGCGCAGCTTGATGCTCTGAAAATCTGCCTCGTTGGCGCGGTAGGTGCTCTCGGTCCAACTGCCGCTGTCGGCGTAGTCGTAGAACATTTTGGGTACCCGGCGCTGGGCAACCTGGCGCAGGTCTTCGACACAGGTAATCTTGGATAAATCGGTCATGGGGGTCTCTTTGTTTTTAATCTGGCGTGATCGTAGCGCGTATTCTTGTAGGTACAACGTGAAATTGGCTTGTGGGAGATTGAAATTTATTGGCGCTAGGTGATTTGTAGTGGGCAGGTCCTGCGCAGTCTGCTGCGCGCAGAGCCCTGCCCGCAGCCCAAGCGTCACCCGCACAGGCCCCCGCAGCGCACGCCTGCGAGTGGGTCGCTTGAAAATACACTTGAAAATGCACTTACTCATTAAATAATAGCACTTCGTCTATACAGGCCAGTGGGGTACACAGGGTAGAGGTAAAAATGAAGGTTTTCAGGCTGCAGCGCTGTTGTAGGCAGAAAACCTGCCCCACAGACCGTCTGCCGACCCTGTTCGGCAAAACAGGCGCTCTCTATTCCATAGCGGATCCCGCATGTCTCTTGCTGGCTATAGCGCGATAAGATCTAAAAACAGCGCTCAAACAGGTCAATTTTCAGTGTCCAGCCAATTTTCGTGCTCCCAGGGCTTCCCGAAGGCTTCCAAACAGCGATTTTGAACTGATTTTTAGCATCTATCAGCTGTTAGCCAGCAAAAAATATACCTTTTCCGCTACCCAATACATAGCGGTCAGGTGCTCAGGGGGAGCGGGCAATCGCGGTTCTGGCGGCTAAAACGCCTTGAAGCGCCACAGAAGCTGAAAACCGACCGATGATGGGACTTATCCTGTGTACCCCACTGGCCTGCTTATTCTATTTCCAGATCGATAAGAGGCTAGGCGCGGAGCCTACGAGAGTGCTGTAGCACGGCAAGGCGACGCAACAACGCATCTTATTGATCTGG
>JAYVGI010000181.1:0-23214 GCA_043772355.1 Polaromonas sp. | reverse complement strand
GCCAGATTATGGTGCTGCATTGGTATGCGCAGCGACCCTCACCCCAGCCCTCTCCCGCAGAGCGGGAGAGGGAGTAAAACCTGCTCTTTTGGGGGGGGGGCAATGTGCCATCGAGCATTCCTGGCGGATCAGGAAGTCTGAAGTTGATCCCCGCGCCTCTCTCCAGTTTTTGCATCACAAATACGCTCCATCACCGCTTGCTGGCAGTGGCTCGATCCAGCTCGTGCAAATGTGGTTTGCGTTTGCTTTTGCGCTAGCTACTCTTCGATGCTCTGCGTGCAAAATAAGCTCCCTTTGGCACGCTGTTCACTACTAAAAATGTAGCTGCTGGCGCATTATTTTATTGGGCTAGAAAGCTCAACAGTGAGAAATGCCAACAGGCCGCATGGAACGCTGTAAGCCGCTGTCAAATATGGATCATAATTTGTTCCAAGTAGCGGATTGAAGAATTCATCCCGCACCCGCAACCACCTCGCGTGGTTCAGTCCAACAAGCTTTATCTTTCGCAGGCGGCTCTCTTGGTTTGTTTCAGTTTTGTCTCGCGACAGATAAACGCTGTTCGTTAGGTCTCAGAAGGAGCGCTCAATGCCATTAGTCTGGTCATCATCGATCGACAACGTCGACTGGATCGAGCTTGCCGCGCTCTATCGCGCCGCGCCCCTTGGAAACAAAACTCCCGACGGGCTGAGAACCGCTTTCACGAACAGTATGTTCAAGTGCTTCGTGTACCAGGAGGGCAAGCTTGTGGGGGTTGGCCGTGCACTCGCGGATGGGGTTGACTGTTCGTACATATGCGATGTCGCACTCCTGCCGAGTCATCAGGGTCTTGGTCTTGGCAAACAGCTGATATCCAATCTCGTAAGCTTATCAAGCGGTCACAAGAAAATTATCCTGTACTCCGTGCCAGGGAAGGAGCCGTTCTACAAGAAATTCGGTTTCAAGCGAATGAGTACGGCGATGGGTATATTCGAGAACCCAGGCGAAGCAATGGAACGAGGGTACGTGAATGAAACCTAACGCGTATCTACCCTTCGCCCTCAGGGCTTGAGCGCCTCCAAAGCCAGACCGGGCAGCTTGCTAAAGTGCTTTTTGTTGCCGCTCAGCAGTGTGAGCCCGTGTTCTAGCGCGGTGGCGGCGATCAAGGCATCGCCTAGCTGCAAGCCATGCGAGTGCGCATAGCTATCAATCAAGGCCATTGCACGCTCGGTGATGCTGGGTGTGATCGGTAGGATGTGCGCCTGGCTCATGGCCAGCCCCTTCTTGATTTGTGTCAACTCCGCTTTGGTGCGGCAACCCTGGGCTAGCTCAATATAGGTGACAGCAGACAACTGCCAAGGCAGCAGTTGTGCCAAACGCTGCACCGCGCCCGCGTGCCCTCGCGTCATCCACACCAACACAGCTGAATCGATCAGCACCATGTGCGTTGCCAGTCTTTTTTGGCTTTGCCTAGCAGGTTTTCTTGCGTTGCATGCCGTCTGCTCCCAGGCGCGGGGCACGCAAGGCTCGCACATAGCCTGGTACGTCGGCCATGTCTTTACGGTCAGCCCACATGCCCACCATGGGATTGGCCATCAGTGCCGTGAGGGCGGCTTGCTGCTTAACTTTAGCCGCGCTGGGTGGCAACTCTTGCTCAATGCGCACGGTAACGTGCGACTTGTGCGCAAAACCAGCCTTGGGCAACTTGGTCCGCCAGGCTGCGGGTAGTTCGCTCAGTTGGATATGTTCCAAGACTTCGGCGTTCATACACTGGACTCCATCGGGTGGCCCAGCATGACATCCGCCACACGCAGTGCGTTGCGACGACGAGTGATGTTAGGCTTAGTTGACATGGTGTGGATGATAGCGCCTTTGCCCGGTCTTGCTGCCACAGGGGCATGTTGACAGCCTCGGTACGTCCCACAATGTCATCATTGTTTTAGTTTTGGAGACATACCGATGGTGCTTAATTCACTTTCGACTGCGCTGGCCACAGTACTGGTCGCGGGCTGCGTAACGGTCACCAGTGTGCCTGATGCGGCGCGTTCGGAGTTGGCGCCTATGGGCAAGCTGCGCGCGGGGATGAATCTGAGCAATACGCTGGTCACCACCAAGGACGCGGCGACGGGCGAGCTGCGTGGGGTGAGCGTGGACTTGATGCGCGAGCTGCCCGCCCGTCTGGGTGTGCCGGTCGACTTTGCCGTCCACGCCCAGCCTGGTGACGTGGCGGATTCGGCGGACAAGGGAACCTGGGATGTGGCCATTCTCGCTATCGCGCAGGCGCAGGCGCGGGCGAAGACAATGGTGTTTTCTCCCCCCATGAACGAGATCGAGGCGAGCGATGTGTAAGGATTGTGCGCTCCGTTCAGCCGCTCAAGTCGATGCCACCGGAGTGCGCATCTGCGCACCGGAAAAGGCAGGGTGCGAGCTGTACCTGACACAAACGCTGCGCAACGCCACCATGGTTCGCAGGAAGGGTGGGTTCGCCGAGTCGGTCAATCACTTCAAGGATAGGGGCGCGGACGTGTTGTCGGGGCTCAAGCCCGACTTGCTCGGTGCGATGGGCAAGATGCCCGATGCGCGCTCGATTGAGCGGCATGCGGTGCAGGGGCTTTGGGCTGTGAAGTGAGGGCCGACATTCGGCATCGCTAGTACTTGTTTGTTACCATATCGGCCATGAAGAAGCCCAGCCTGATCGAACGTCTGCGCGCCAAGAATAAGGCGCGCTCAACTGTGGTGGGCGTTGCTTGGTACACCGAGGAGAACTGGGGCAAAGTGAAGGCGGCGGCCGCCGACCCCGAACGGTTTGAAGAAACGTATGCACAGTGGCACGCCATGGCCATCGAGGTGGTCGCCGAGCTTAAAAAAGCCGGAGTGAATGCGGTTCAATTCTTCGTTCTCCCCAGTGAGTTGCTGGCTTGGTGCCTGATTCACAACAAGCCAAACAACGCTGCGTCTCGCGCAGAGTTTGTCGCAGAGAAGCCGCGCTTGCAAAGTGAGGCAGACGCATAGCCCTTTTATCGAGCGGGCGTTTTCTGGCCCTGGCCTCGTGCGGCAAGTACACGGGCGATCTGCCGAGCGGATTCATGCACAAGCTCCGGTAGCCATGGAAACACGGGGAGGTGACGCTCGAGTAGCTCTGGCAACTCCAAAATCGGCTGAACCATGCAAACGGGGTAGGAAACCCGAAATATTGGCATTCCCCTGTGTACCCCGCTGTCATATATAGATGGAGCGCTACTTATTTATGAGTAAACCTGTTTCCCAACCACCTGCTTAGCCCACGGCGCATCACATAGAGCCGCTATGTATGACCCGAGCCAATTCGTACGGTGTGGATGAATAGGGGTTTCACGACGCCGGCGTACGCGCAAACACCAGCCCCACTACCTGCGCAGCGCCTGCCGCGCGCAGTGCCAGCGCGGCTGCGCACAGGGTGGCGGTGGTGGTGGTCACGTCGTCTACCAGCACCAGGCGGGCACCTTGGATTTGGCTGGCGAGCACGGGCTCTACCGCAAAGGCGTGGCGCATATTGCGCAGGCGCTCGGCGCGGGGCAGGCCCACTTGCGACTGGGTGTCGCGGGTGCGCAGCAGCATCTGCGGACGTAGCTTGGCGCGTGCTACAGCCCCGCTGCCCAACACATGCTTGGCGATCTCCAGCGCTTGGTTAAAGCCGCGTTGGCGCAGCCGCTCGGTGGACAGGGGGATGGGCACGACGAAGTCGGCGCGCTGCAAAGCCGTTTGCACGGCAGCAAGGGGGCGCATGGTGTCGGCTATGGCGCGGGCTACAGATGCGTTGGGGCCCGCGCCGCCGCTGTGGCTGTGACCATTGAATTTAAGTTGCGCCAACAGGCCATCCCAGGGGTAGCCGTAGTCCACCACGGCGATGCAGGCGTCCAACGCGCTGGGGTGTAGCAGGCATTCACCGCACTGTGCAGCATCGCCCGCCAAGGGCAGGGCGCAGGTGCTGCAGCGCGCTACCGGGCGGCTAAAGCGGCTGGTGCAGGCGCTGCACACCCGCCCAGTGCCCCATGCGCGGCAGACCATGCACTGGCTGGGCAGGGCGTGGGCGGCGTGGGCGAGAAGGCTGGACAGCATGGGGTTCGCGTAAAAGCCTATGGGAGGCGTGGTTGATCACACCAATATACTCGCAGCAACGCATTTACTTTTTCAAACTGAGAATCTTGGCCTGCGCCTCCATTGCAGCCTCCCAGCCACCATGACCGAACACCGCCCCCCCACCATTGACCCTAGCGCCGCCGCGCTGTGGGCGCAGCGCAGTGAGCGCGGGGCGGCGCTGCAAGCGCCCTGGCTGCACGAAGAGGTGGGCACGCGCATGCAAGAGCGCTTGCAGTGGATCAAAAAAGCGCCCGCAGCCTGGGCGCATTGGGCGCCAGTGCAGGGCGGTTTGCAAACCCACCAGAAAATTGCCGCACGCTACCCGGATGCAGCCTGTTTTATGGTGCAAGCCAAGGAGAATATTGCGCAAGCAGCTATTAAACATATAGCGCAGCCTTGGTGGAAGCCTGGCCATTGGCGTGGCCCGCAGGTGCAAGCGGGTGCCCCGGCGGATGGCGCAGTGCAACTGGTATGGGCCAATATGCTGCTGCACACCCAGGCCGACCCGCTGGCGCTGATACAGCAGTGGCAGCGCGTGCTGGCCGTAGACGGGTTTTTGATGTTCTCGTGCCTGGGGCCCGACACCGTGCGCGAGTTGCAGCAGATGTATGACGCGCTGGGCCTGGGGCCGTGCAGCCATACCTACACCGATATGCACGACTGGGGCGACATGCTGGTGCAAGCCGGTTTTGCTGAGCCGGTAATGGACATGGAGCGCATTGTGCTGAGCTTTGCCACGCCAGCGCGCGCCTTGCAAGAGCTGCGCGGCCTGGGCCGCAACCTGCACCCCCAGCGCTTTGCCGGCCTGCGGGGGCGCGGCTACAGCGCGCGGCTGGAGGCGGCCATGCTGGCGCAGATGGCGCAGATGGCGCAGATGGCGGGTCGCAGCAGTGACGCCAGCATGACCCTGACGTTCGAGGTGATTTACGGCCACGCTTACAAACCCACGCCACGCATTAAAGTAAGCTCGCAGTCAGCGGTGTCGATGCAAGACATGCGGGCCATGCTGGCACAGGGCAGGCCAGTGGCCAAATAGGCGGGGGCGGCCTCTTCAAAAGCCTGCCAAACCGGGCAGAACTAGGGTCAACCCGCGCTACAATACGAGGTTGCAAGAATTTTGGGTATGTTCCCACGCTGCTTTCAAAGCACATCTCGTTATAAACCCAGTGTTTCAACGGCGTGTTTTAAAGGCTTGATGTGAAACGCTGTCAGTGCCAAATTTTGGTTTTCGACTCGCTACCGTCTCTGACCAGCAAATTCACTGGAAGTTGCTGCGTAATTGCTCGGTAACGCCTGCGCAATTGGGTTGGCTGTATGTCTCCCTGTGTGTGGTCTCGTTAGGGATCGCGGGGGGCTTTTGGCTGCATGGCGCCACCATGGTGATGCCCTTTGCGTGGCTAGAGTTGGCGATGGTAGGCGCGGCCTTTTTGGTGTACGCCCGGCATGCGACAGATGGAGAGCGCATCTTCTTGCAAGGAAGCCAATTGGTGGTGGAACAAACTAGCGCTGGCAAGATGCTGCGCGCTGAGTTCAACCGCGAATGGGTAAGGGTAGAGCCCCACAGGGACGACAGGTCGTTGATCGAGCTGTCAGGCCAGGGCCAGCGCGTACATGTAGGGCGGCATATCCGCCCTGAGTTGCGCTTGGTGTTGGCCAAAGAGATACGGATGGCGTTGCGAGCTGCTTAAAAAGCGGTTCGGGGCGCACAAGTGAAGAATTTTTTATTGACGTTGATTTGAGGCAAACTAAAAGTGAACAAGGTGAAAAGCATCTCCAGCTCGTTGCACATAGTGCTTAAAAACCTGCTACAAACATTGGCTCTTGGTGCAGGCGCGGCCTTCAGCAGCGCCGCCTTTGCAGTCAACGACTTGCCCGGTGGCCCGTCCAATTGGCAGCTCAATTTACCTGCACCTGTTACCAAAATTGCCGCAGAGCAGCATTGGTTGCACTGGTTCATGATGATCATCTGCATCGTCATTTTCCTGATCGTGTTTGGCGTGATGTTCTACTCCATCTGGAAGCACCGCAAGTCGGTCGGCCACAAGGCGCAGGTCTTGGCCGAGCCATTGTGGGTCGAAATTGGCTGGACGATTGTTCCCTTCCTCATCGTGATCGGCATGGCCTTGCCCGCTACCAAAGTACTGGTCGCGCAGAAAGACACCACCAACGCCGACCTGACCATCAAAGCTACTGGCTACCAGTGGAAATGGGGCTACGACTACATCAAGGGCGAGGGCGAAGGCATTGGCTTTATCTCGACGCTGGACAACACCCACCGCGAGCTGTCCAACTCCGGCCTGCCCAAAGGCACCACCGTGCCAGACGACTATTTGTTCAAAGTAGACAACCCGATGGTGGTGCCAGTGGACAAGAAAATCCGCATCATCACCACCGCCAACGACGTGATCCACGCGTTTGCCGTGCCGTCCTTTGGTATCAAGCAAGATGCGATCCCCGGCTTCGTGCGCGACACTTGGTTCCGCGCCGAGAAAATCGGCGACTACCACGGCCAGTGCCAAGAACTGTGCGGTAAAGAGCACGCCTATATGCCCATCCATGTGAAAGTGGTGAGCGCTGAAGACTATTCCAAGTGGGTGGACGGCGAGAAGAAAAAGCTGGCGGCCAAAGCCGATGACCCAAGCAAAGTATGGACGCTGGACGACATCACCAAGCGCGGCGAAAAGGTCTACGCTGCCAACTGCGCTGCTTGCCACCAAGCTACAGGCAAAGGCGCTGGCCCGATCAAGCCACTGGACGGCGCAGCCGTGGTGCTGGACGCCGACAAGGGCAAACAGATCGCCATTTTGCTGAATGGCCAAAACAATGGCGCGATGCCTGCATGGAAGCAGCTGTCCGACACAGAACTTGCAGCGGTGATAACTTACACCAAGAACAACTGGTCTAACAAGACTGGTCAAATCGTGCAACCCGCTGACGTCAAGTCTGCACGCAAATAACCTCTGGCATACCTTCATCTCTTCAAAGATCAAGCAGGACAACACACTATGAGCGCAGTACTAGACAACCACGGCCACGCTGACCACAGCCACGACGATCACCACGACCACGCCCCGTACGGCTGGAAGCGCTGGGTGTACGCCACCAACCACAAAGACATCGGCACCCTGTACTTGCTGTTTGCCTTCACCATGTTGATGATCGGCGGCGTATTGGCCCTGGCCATCCGCGCTGAGCTGTTTCAGCCCGGATTGCAATTGGTGAACCCCGAGCTGTTCAACCAGTTCACTACCATGCACGGCATCATCATGGTGTTCGGTGCCATCATGCCGGCCTTCGTGGGCTTTGCCAACTGGATGATTCCGCTGCAAATCGGCGCAGCCGACATGGCCTTTGCCCGCATGAACAACTTCAGCTTCTGGTTGATGATTCCAGCAGCTTTGATGGTGGTGAGCAGCTTCTTCTTGCCCGGCGGCGCACCCGCAGGCGGCTGGACTTTGTACGCACCCTTGTCCCTGCAAATGGGCCCCGGCATGGACAGCGGCATTTTTGCCCTTCACATCTTGGGTGCCAGCTCCATCATGGGCTCCATCAACATCATCGTCACCATCCTCAACATGCGCGCCCCCGGCATGACGCTGATGAAAATGCCGATGTTCTGCTGGACTTGGCTCATCACCGCTTACCTGCTGATCGCCGTGATGCCCGTGTTGGCTGGCGCGATCACCATGACGCTGACCGACCGCCACTTTGGCACCAGCTTCTTTAACCCCGCTGGCGGCGGCGACCCGGTGATGTTCCAGCACATCTTCTGGTTCTTCGGCCACCCCGAGGTGTACATCATGATCTTGCCGGCCTTCGGCATCGTCAGCCAGATCATCCCGGCCTTTGCCCGCAAGAAATTGTTTGGCTACGCGTCCATGGTCTACGCCACCTCGTCGATTGCTATTTTGTCCTTCATCGTGTGGGCGCACCACATGTTCACCACCGGCATGCCCGTCACCGGCCAGTTGTTCTTCATGTACGCCACGATGTTGATTGCCGTGCCTACCGGCGTGAAAATCTTCAATTGGATCGCCACCATGTGGAAGGGCGAGATGACTTTTGAATCCCCTATGCTGTTTGCAGTGGGCTTTATCTTTGTGTTCACCATGGGCGGCTTCACGGGCTTGATTTTGTCCGTCGCGCCGATTGACACGCAAGTGCAAGACACCTACTACGTGGTGGCCCACTTCCACTACGTGCTGGTGGCCGGCTCGCTGTACGCATTGTTTGCAGGCTACTACTACTGGTCGCCCAAGTGGACCGGGGTGATGTACAACGAGACGCGCGGCAAAATCCATTTCTGGTGGAGCCTGATCGCGTTCAACGTCACCTTCTTCCCGATGCACTTCCTGGGCCTGGCCGGTATGCCGCGCCGCTATGCCGACTACCCGATGCAGTTTGCTGACTTCAACGCGATTGCTTCTGTCGGCGCGTTTGCCTTCGGTTTTGCGCAGGTGTACTTCTTCTTCTTCATCATCCTCCCTACCATGATGGGCAAGGGCGAGCCAGCCAAGCAAAACCCATGGCAAGACCCGGACGGCAAAGGCGCAGAAGGTTTGGAGTGGGAAGTGCCGTCACCAGCTCCCTTCCACACCTTTGAAACCCCGCCCAAGCTGAACAAAGACGCCACCAAGATTTTGGCGCACTAAGCGCCAAGCTGAGAAATTCAAGTTCTATCCGCTTTGCACTAGAGAGTCACATGCTTACCTCTGAACAAAAGAAAAACAATCTGCGCTTGGGGCTGATTCTCGGCTCTATCGCATTGATTTTCTTTGTCGGCTTTATGGTGCGCTTGATGTTCTTTGGCGCGGCCAAGCCGCCCGCCAAAATGACCGGCAGCGCTGCCATTCTCAGCGCGCCTGCGGCTGCTACGGCTACCGCACCTGCTGCCAAGTAACAAGGCAACACCGCCATGGCTATGAAAACCGACAACATCAAAATGGTGGGCAAGCTGGCCATCATCACGATGGGCATGTTCGCCTTCGGCTACGCCTTGGTGCCGATCTACAAAGCCATTTGCAAGATGACGGGTGTGAACATTTTGGCGCTGGGAGAAAAAGACATTCCGGGTGCCAAGAGCAAAATTTTGGCCAACACCCAAGTAGATAAAACCCGCACCATCACCATCGAGTTCGATGCCAACTCGCGCGGCCCGTGGGACTTCAAGCCCGCGCAGCGCTCTATCCAGGTGCACCCTGGCGAGCTGGCCACGGTGATGTACGAGTTTCAAAACATCCAAAACCGCCGCATGGCCGCGCAGGCTATTCCCAGCTACGCGCCCAAGCAAGCCTCGGCGCACTTTAACAAGCTGGAGTGTTTTTGCTTTAACCAGTACGTGCTGGAGCCAGGCGAGAAGAAAACCTGGCCGGTGGCTTTTATCATCGACCCCAAGCTGTCCAAAGACGTGACCACCATCACGCTGTCGTACACCTTTTTTGAGGTCGGTGGCAAAACGCCACCAGCGCCTGCGTCCACCACAGCGGCAGTGTTGCCTCCAGTGATCGCACCTTTGATCGTAGCGCCAATGGTGCCCGATGCCAATGTAAAGGCCCCGGTATGAGCGACTGGTTTCGCACCATCAAAACCGTGGCTTGGTCCTTCGTGGGTCTGCGCAATGGCAAAGAGTTTCATGAAGACACGCAAAAGATCAACCCGGTGCACCTGATGGTCGTGGGTATCGCGGGTGCGGGTTTGTTGGTGGCAGGTTTGATATTTTTCGTGCGATGGGCTGTGGTGGCTGCGAAGTGAGTTATCTCTCGCAGCACTGCATAACCCATTAGCAAAACAGTTTTAGAATTTTAATTTAGTCGAGAGTAGGAGTCAATACACATGAGTTCAGTAGCACCGGGCACCACGCCGCATTACTTTGTGCCAGCACCATCGGGCTTTCCGGTCAGTGCGTCGATTGGTTTGTTCTTCGTCATTCTTGGCGCTGGCTTTTGGATCAACGGCTCAGGTTGGGGCGCGTATTCACTCGCTGTAGGCATGGCGATTTGGCTGGGCACCCTGTTTTTCTGGTTCAAGCAATCCATTGCTGAGAGCCAAGGCGGTTTGTACGGCCACAAGATTGACCTGTCCTTCCGCTGGAGCATGAGCTGGTTCATCTTCTCTGAGGTGATGTTCTTCGGTGCGTTCTTCTCTGCTCTGTGGTGGGCGCGTATGCACTCGGTGCCAGAGCTTGGCAACTTGGAGCATGCCTTGCTCTGGCCTGACTTCAAAGCCGTGTGGCCCAGCGTCGTGGCAGGTGCCACCACCTCGCCTGCGGGCATCGTTGAGCCGTTCACTACCATGGGCCCTTGGCCCCTGCCTACCATCAACACCGCTTTGCTGCTCAGCTCCGGCGTCACCATCACCATTGCCCACCACGCCCTGATCGCTGGCAACCGTGGCAAGACGATTTTCTACATGTGGTTCACGGTATTGCTGGGTGTCACTTTCTTGATCGTGCAAGGCTATGAGTACTACCATGCCTACACCGACTTGAACCTCAAGCTCACGTCTGGTATTTTCGGCTCCACCTTCTTCATGCTGACTGGCTTTCACGGCTTCCACGTGTTTGTGGGCATGCTGATGCTGCTATTTATCACCCTGCGTTTGCAAAAAGGCCACTTCACACCAGACAAGCACTTTGGCTTTGAAGGTGCGGCTTGGTACTGGCACTTTGTGGACGTGGTGTGGTTGGGCTTGTACATCTTGGTGTACTGGCTCTAAGGCTAGCACGCATGTGCTTCTCAAAAAAAAGCCGCTTAGCGGCTTTTTTTACTTGCCAGCGGGAAGGCCGTGGGGCTGGATGTAGCCTAGCTTCCAGGCCAGCAGTACGCAGATGAACAGCACCACCGACACCGCCACCCGCAGCGCCAGCGCGCGGGCCATGCCTTTGTTGCGTTTTTCGTTGCTGTCCGCGTCGTCCTGTGTGCCCTCTGGCGGGCCGCCGCCGCGCAGCATAAAAAACAGTGCAGCCCCCAGGCTGGCGATGATGGCGAGAAAACCGATGGCGATGAGAAATTGCATAAGTAGGATTATCGCGCGATGAGCAGCCCCTTGCCCTCTACAACTGCCAAAGTCACACCCAGCGCCAAGGGCAGTAGGCGCTGGTTGCTTGCTGCGGTGACTGCGCTGGCCATGGCGGCCACTGCAACGCTAGGCGTTTGGCAGTTGCAAAGAGCGGCCTTTAAAGAAACCTTGGCCAGTCAAATCGAGAGCCAATCCAAGCTTGCTGCATTGCAAGAGGTGCCTGCGGGCGATGCGCAGGCCTTGGTGCACAGGCGTGTCAACTTGCGTGGCGCGTGGTTGTACCAACACACCATCTATCTGGATAACCGCTACATGGGTGGGCGGCCTGGTTTTATCGTCGCCACGCCGCTCCAGTTAGACCATGGCAAGCAGATAGTGTGGGTGCAGCGTGGTTGGGTAGCGCGCGATCCGCAAGATCGCGCCCGTGTGCCCAGCTTGCCAGCCACAGCAGAGCCAGTGACCGTGCAGGGGAGGGTAGTGGCCGAGGTGTCGCGGGTGTACGCGCTGGGCGCGCCTGTAGAGGCTACAGCAACGGCATCTACAGCGCAGCCTGGCACACCACAGCCCTGGGCAGTACCGTCCAGTGCACCCGGCCCAGCAAAGGGTACACGTATTGGGCAAAATCTACCTGCGGTAGACTTTGGCCCTTCCACCCAGTTGCTCAGCGTGGCGGTTTTGCAAACTGCGCCAGAGGCTGCCAACGCGCCCGACGGCTTGCAACGCGACTGGACGCCGCTCGATTCTGGCGTAGCCAAACACTATGGTTACGCTTTCCAATGGTTTGCCCTGTGCGGCCTGATAATGGTTTTATATGCTTGGTTCCAATTCATCGCCCCCCGCCGCCGCACACTCTGATGCACCTTTGACCATGACGGTGCATGCTCTGCCAGTACCTGGCCAAGCGCAGCCACAGCGCCGTGTGTCGGGCCGCCTGAAAATGCTCATCGTAATGCTGATGTGCGCCGCCCCCGTGATTGCGTCGTACTTCACCTACTACGTGGTGCGGCCCGAGGGGCGGCGCAACTACGGCGAGCTGATTCAACCCGCGCGCGCGCTGCCCGACCTGAAAGCTGTGGCGCTAGACGGCACACCCGTGAATTTGCGCAGCCTCAAAGGCCAGTGGCTGCTGGTCAGCGTAGCGGGCGGTGCCTGCGGCGCTGCGTGCGAGAAAAACATTTACCTGCAACGCCAATTGCGCGAAAGCCTGGGCCGCGAAAAAGACCGCCTTGACCGCGTGTGGCTGGTGACTGACGAGGCACCCGTTGCGCCCGGCTTGCAAACCCAGGTAGATGCCAAAGCCGTCGATGCCTACGCCCTGCGCGTACCGCTGGCCAGCGTAAGCCAATGGCTAGAGCCCGCTGCCGGCCAGCAACTGAGCGAGCACCTCTACTTGGTTGACCCTGTAGGCAACTGGATGCTGCGCTTGCCTGTCAGCCCGGACGCGGCCAAAGCCAAGCGCGATCTGGACCGCCTGCTGCGCGCCGCCGCTAGCTGGGACAGGGCAGGGCGCGAAACGCTGGGCCAACAGGGCTCAGGGTTACAGGATCCAGCCTCCCAGGGAACAGGTAAGCCCTAATGCAAGCCCAAGCCCTTTACGACCTTTCTCCCGCCCTGCGTTTGATGCTGCTAGGTGCGGTGATTGCCCTGGGCCCGCTGGCCTGGGTGTGGCTGCGCAACCGCCAGGCCTCGCTGCCCCAGCGCCTGCGGGCGCTGACTTTTCTCACGCTGTTTCTCACGTTTGACCTGGTGCTGTTCGGTGCCTTCACCCGCTTGACTGATTCTGGCCTGGGCTGCCCCGACTGGCCGGGCTGCTATGCCAGCGCCAGCCCGTTGGGCGCCAAGGTGCAAATCAGCGCTGAGCAAGCCGCCATGCCGTCTGGCCCCGTCACCCACCAAAAAGCCTGGATCGAGATGATTCACCGCTACTTGGCCAGCGGCGTGGGCGTGCTTATTTTGGTGCTGGCCGCCATGAGCTGGGTGCACCGCAAGCAACTGCACCGGCGTTTGTTGATTTCTCCCTGGTGGCCTACTTTTACTTTAGTGTGGGTCTGCTTGCAGGGCGCGTTTGGCGCGCTCACCGTTACCATGAAGCTGTTCCCCGCCATCGTCACTATGCACTTGCTGGGCGGCATGGTGCTGCTGGCGCTGCTGCAAACGCAGGCCACCCGTTACCGTTTGGACGGCGGCTTGGCCGATGACCACAGCATCGCCAGCATGCCCAGCGCAGCGCGCGCGTGGCTGCTGGCAGGCTTTGCCTTGCTGTGGCTGCAAATTGCCTTGGGCGGCTGGGTCAGCACCAACTATGCGGTGTTGGCTTGCAATGAGTTCCCCAAATGCCAAGACCAATGGGTGCCCGCCATGAACGCGGCAGAGGGCTTTGAGCTGTGGCGCGCGCTGGGGCAAACCGGTGCGGGCAGCACCATTACCTTGCCCGCACTCACCGCCATCCATGTGGTGCACCGTATGTTTGCGTTCGCAGTGTTTGCCGTGCTGGGTGTGGCCGCTTGGCGCATGCACCGCAGCGCGCCGCAGCACAGCGGCGCACGTACCGCAGCCTGGTGGATAGCCGCGCTGCTGCTGTGGCAACTGGTCACCGGTCTGAGCAATGTCGTGTTGGGTTGGCCGCTGCTGGCAGCGGTATCACACACGGGCGGTGCTGCGGGCTTGGTGATGGTGATCACCAGCGTGCTCAGCGCAGCGCGGGTGCAGCATGCTGGCGCGCAACTAGACCGCAGCGGCGTGCTGCCTTCGTCCATCATGGGCTCGGGCAGTTCCAGCGCAGCCAACCATCGTTTTGCCGGAGGTGCGCGATGAGCGGCACAGACTCTACCCCCCATACTGCCCCCATCACACTGCCCAGCACCGCGCCGCGCAAAGGCAAGCTGGCCCAGTTCAACGCACTGACCAAACCGCGCGTCATCCAGCTCATCGTGTTTTGCGCCGTCATCGGCATGGTGCTGGCGGTACCCGGTGTACCCACCTGGCCCGAGGTGCAAACCATGCTCGTCGCCTCCTTGGGCATCTGGCTGGTGGCCGGTGCCGCCGCCGCGTTCAACTGTTTGGTAGAGAAAGGCATCGACGCCAAAATGCGCCGCACCGCCTGGCGGCCCACCGCGCAAGGCGAGATCAGCGATGTGCAAACCGGCGCGTTCTCTGCACTGCTGTGCGCGGCGGGCTCCTACCTGCTGTACGCGTATATCAACCCGCTCACCATGTGGCTCACCTTTGCCACCTTTGTCGGCTACGCGGTGGTCTACACCGTCATACTCAAGCCGCTTACGCCGCAAAACATTGTCATCGGCGGTGCATCGGGTGCCATGCCGCCCGTGCTGGGCTGGGCTGCCATGACGGGCAGCGTATCGCCTGAGGCCTTGATTTTGTTCCTCATCATCTTCCTGTGGACGCCGCCGCACTTTTGGGCGCTAGCCCTGTACCGGGTGGAAGACTATAGAAAGAGCGGCCTGCCCATGCTGCCTGTGACGCACGGTAACGAGTTCACCCGCTTGCAAATACTGCTCTACACCATTGTGCTGTTTGCCGCCTGCCTGATGCCTTTTGTGTACGGCATGAGCTCGTGGATTTACCTGGCTGCTGCGGTGGTGCTGAGCTTGGGGTTTTGCTACTACGGCATCAAACTCTGGCAAAACTACAGCGACGCATTGGCCCGCAAAACCTTCCGTTTTTCCTTGATCCACCTGAGCGCCTTGTTTGCCGCGCTGTTGGTAGACCACTATGTTTTATAGATAGAGACGTTCCATGCTAACTATTAAAAATATAGCTTCTCGCGCAATATTTTATTGGTCTATAGCCCTATTGGTCTTCGTATCTGCTTGCTCTGACCAAAAAATACAGTTCAAAGGCGTAGACATCACCGGCGCTGACTACGCGCAAAACTTCTCGCTGCCAGACCAGTTTGGCAACACCCGCACTATCGCCGACTTCAAAGGCAAAGTGGTGGTGGTGTTCTTTGGTTTTGCCCAGTGCCCCGACGTGTGCCCCACCACCATGGCCGAGCTGGCCGAGGTCAAAAAGTCGCTAGGCAAAGACGCAGACAAACTGCAAGCCGTCTTCATCACCGTAGACCCCGAGCGCGACACCGCCGCCGTGCTCAAAGCCTATATGGAGAATTTTGACCCCAGCTTCATCGCCCTGCGCGGTACGCCAGAGCAAACCGCTGCGGTGGCCAAGCACTTCAAGACTTACTATAAAAAAGCCGAAGGCAAAACCCCCGGCAGCTACACCATGGACCACTCGGCTGGCAGCTACGTGTTTGACACAGAGGGCCGCGTGCGCCTGTACACCCGCTATGGCAGCGGCGCGGCCGCAGTCGCAGACGACATCAAACTGCTGCTCAAATAGCCTGATGAGATGCTATATTTACAGTAGCTGCTCCCGAAATATCTACGCTGGCTAATGGCCAATTCATCTTGAAAAATCAGCATATCCTGATCGTTGGCGGCGGCATAGGCGGCCTGGCTGCCGCGCTGGCCCTGGCCCGCGCAGGCCAGCGCGCAACGGTGCTGGAGCGCGCCGCTGAGTTTGCCGATGTGGGTGCCGGCATACAGCTAGGGCCCAACGCCATCAAGGTGCTGGCGCAGTGGGGTGTCAAGGCGGCGGTGCTACAGCGCGCTTGCCTGCCAGAGGCCATTGCCGTGCGCGACGCCGCCACCGGCCGCAGCCTCGCCCGCATGCTGCTGGGCCAGGCCGTACAGCAGCGCTACGGCGAGGTGTATGCCTGCGTGCACCGCGCCGACCTGCATGCCGTGCTCTTGCAAGCTGTGTGCGCGCAAAGCGGTGTGCAAATGCACTGCAACGAATCAGTGCTCAGCGCTACAGAGAGCGGCGCACACGGCAACAGATCACGCGCCAATGCGCAAGCAGATGATGGTGCCGCAGAGCGCGCAAAAGAGGGCTCTCATAACGGCGCTGCACCCAGCGTGCAGGTGCGGTCTTCCGGGCACACCGGGCACACCGGGCACACCTGGCACGCTGACGCACTGGTAGCCGCCGACGGCGTAGCCAGCAGCGTGCGCCAAGCCGTGTGGGCAGACGGCGCGCCGCGCGCCACCGGCCACGCTGCCTACCGCGCGCTACTCCCCATCGCCAGCTTGCCCGACAGTGTGCGCACCCATGCCCTGACCAGCGAGGTGGGGGTGTGGTGGGGCCCAGGCGTGCATGTCGTGCACTACCCCGTGCGCGGCGGCGAGTTTATCAACCTCGTGGTGCTCAGCGAGCAAGCTGCCGCCAAGGCCGTGCCCGGCTGGGCTAGCGTGGCCAGCAGCGCGGACGTAGAGCGCAGCGTGCAAGGCGCATGCCCCCCGCTGCGTGCATTGCTGGCGTGCGCAAACAGTTGGCACAGCTGGCATTTGTACGACCGGCCCGCTACCCCCAGCTGGGTTAAGGGCCGCATAGCCCTGCTAGGCGACGCAGCCCACCCCATGCTGCCCTACCTGGCCCAAGGCGCCGCCATGGCGCTAGAAGATGCCGCCGCACTGGCCGCCAGCGTGGCCGGGCAGAGCGATTGGCCCGCCGCGCTGCACCACTACCAGCACCTGCGTAAAGCCCGCTGCGAGCGCGTCGTAGCCACCGCCCAGCGTAACGGCCGCATATTCCATCTTGCACCGCCGTGGTCAACTGCACGCGATGCCGTGTTGGCGCTTAAGGGTACGCAGGTGCTGGGAATGCCTTGGTTGTATGGGGCTTGAATTTTCTGTAGCTATTCAGATCATATGTTTGACGCCGGGCCAAGCTTCAGACTTTCCCCAGCAGCAAATATTCCATCAGCGCCTTCTGCACATGCATGCGGTTCTCGGCCTCGTCCCACACGACTGACTGTGGGCCATCGATGACTTCGGCGGCTACTTCTTCGCCGCGATGGGCGGGCAGGCAGTGCATGAAGAGGGCATCGCTTTGGGCGGACTGCATCATGGCTTTGGTGACGCACCAGTCGTTGAAGGCTACTTTGCGCTCAGCGTTTTCGGCTTCAAAGCCCATGCTGGTCCATACGTCGGTGGTGACCAGGTGGGCGCCTTTGCAGGCGTCGTGAGGGTTGCTGTAAAACTGGTAGTTGACGCCGCTGTTCTTGGCGGGGCTCAGGCCCAGGCTGCCTAGTAGCTTGGGGTCGATCTCGTAGCCGCGTGGGGTGCTGACGTTGACCTTGAAGCCCAGGATGGCAGCGGCTTGCAGCCAGGTGTTGGCCATGTTGTTGCCGTCGCCCACCCAGGCTACGGTCTTGCCTTTGATCGAGCCGCGCTGCTCCTCAAAGGTAAAGATGTCGGCCAGGATCTGGCATGGGTGAAACTCGTTGGTCAGGCCGTTGATGACGGGCACGCGGCTGTGGGCGGCAAAGGCTTCGATCTTGGTTTGCTCATAGGTGCGGATCATCACAATGTCCACCATACGGCTGATGACCTTGGCGCTGTCTTCTATCGGCTCAGCGCGGCCCAGCTGGCTGCCTTCGGTGGTGAGGTGCACCACGCTGCCGCCCAGCTGGTACATGCCGGCCTCAAAACTCACGCGGGTGCGAGTAGAGGCCTTCTCAAAAATCATCGCCAGCGTGCGGTCAGCCAGCGGATGGTATTTTTCATAGGCCTTGAACTTGCGCTTGATCTCCACGGCGCGTGCGAATATGTGCTGGTACTCGTCGGCGCTGAGGTCGTTGAACTGGAGATAGTGTTTCATATATTTGCCTTGGAACCGGCTGAGGTTTAAATACCGAACTTCCGAACTTCCGAACTTCCGGACGCAGAGGACGCAGAGGACGCAGAGGACGCAGAGGACGCAGAGGACGCAGAGGACGCAGAGGACGCAAAAGTTACGCAAAGGACGCAAAAGGAATACCAAAAGAAGAAAAATCAGAGTTTAAATTTAGTGTCAAGTTTTTTTACTTAATATATTTTCTCAATTTCTTATTTTGGTATTTTTTATCTTCTTTTGCGTCCTTTGCGTAACTTTTGCGTCCTCTGCGTCCGGATGTCCGGCTTCAGATGTCCGACTTCTACCATCCGATGTGAATCGATTCAGGCTTCCAGCAATATAGCCTTAATCAAAGGCACCAAGATACCCACCATCTCGTCCACCTCAGCCGTAGTCAAAATAAGTGGTGGCACCATGCGCACCACGGTGTCGGCTGTTACGCTGATGAGCAGCCCGGCATCGGCGCAGCGGCCTACCAGGGCGCCGCAGGGTTTGGCCAGCTCCACGCCTAGCATCAGGCCGCTGCCGCGAATGTCTTTGACGCCTGCCAGGCCTGCCAGCTCGCGGATGAGGGCGGCTTTGAAGTAGCCGCCTACCAAGAAGGCGTTTTCCATCAAATTGTCTTCTTCCATGATGCGAATCGTCTCGACCCCCGCGCGCATGGCCAGGGGGTTGCCGCCGAAGGTGGTGCCGTGGTTGCCGGGGGCAAAGATGTGGGCCGCCTTGGGGCCTGCCACCACCGCACCGATGGGCACGCCCGAGCCCAGGCCCTTGGCCAGCGGCATCACGTCGGGCTTGATGCCTGCCCACTGGTGGGCAAACCACTTGCCGGTGCGGCCCATGCCGCATTGCACTTCGTCGATCATGAGCAGCCAGTCGCGCTCGTCGCACAGTTTGCGCACGTCACGCAGGTAGTCCATGTGGAAGGCATTCACACCGCCTTCGCCCTGGATGGCTTCAAAGAACACGGCGACGACGTTTTTATTGCCTTCGGTAGCTTTCTTCAAAGCGTCCATATCGTTGACCGGCACGCGGATAAAGCCGCCCACCAAGGGGCCAAAGCCTTTTTGGATCTTCTCATTGCCAGTGGCCGACAGGGTAGCGATGCTGCGGCCGTGGAAGGCTTTCTCGTACACCACAATCTCGGGGCACTCGATGCCTTTGTCGTGGCCAAATTTGCGCGCCAGCTTGAGTGCCGCCTCATTGGCCTCGAGCCCAGTGGAGCAGAAAAACACATTCGTCATGCCGCTGAACTCCACCAGCTTGGCGGCGAGCTTTTCGGCATTGGGGCAAAAGTAGTAGTTGCTGCTGTGGATGATCTTGCTGATCTGGTCTTGCAGCGCGGGCACCAGCCGGGGGTGGTTATGGCCCAGGGTGTTGACGGCGATGCCGCCCAGCGCGTCGAGGTAGGACTTGCCGTTGGTATCCCACACGCGGCAGCCCTGGCCGTGCGACAGCGCAATCGGCAGGCGGCCATAGGTGTTCATCACATGGGGTTGCGAGGGGGCGGCGGCTGGGGTGGTGGTCATGGAGGTTTTTTTCCCGAATGCTGGTGGCATCACAAAACAAAATCAAAACAAAATGGCCGCACATGCCTGCGCAGCCCTGATGCTTGATTTTAGGCGCAGCGCAGGCCCGTTGGCGCGCCGCTTTGACGATGCTTTTGCATGGCAGCGATGCGAGGGCTGGGCTAAGGTATTCTGTGCATACTCAGGGTTTACCAGAATCTTCAGTCTTATATAAGATAGAATACTTGAGCACCGCAACCACGGCGATCCCGATGCTGCGCTCAGCCCTTAAAACCATGCTTACCCCCAGCTTCAAACAAGTCTTTATCCAAGGCGTCACCCAAGACGGCAAGCCCTTTCGCCCCAGCGACTGGGCCGAGCGCCTGTGCGGCGTGATGAGCCAGTTTCGCCCCGGCGGCGTAGTACCCGGCTCGCACCTGAGCTACTCTGAGTGGTGCCTGCCTACCAACCTGGGCGACATCAAATGCGTGGTCGTGCACCACGATCTGAAAGAGGCCGAAGTGATGGCCTGGGATTTTGTGTTGAACTTTGCGCGGGATAACGGCTTGCAGGTGGTGGAGGCTTGTTTGCTGCCACCGGTTTAGCCTGAACATAGGGTTGCGCAAGTCCTTGGCTGCCTGGCTAAATTAAGGGTACTTGCGCGCTGCGTGCAAGACATCCAATACGGTCACTGTATCTGGTGTTTGCTGCAAAATTATCACGTAGTTGGCGTGTGCCACCAGCTCCAATGTGCCTGCTACACGGCCACGCCTTCTGGGAAAATTAGGGTCGGCTAATTTATCAACCTGGTCTTCGATGTGCAGCCACATGTCCAGTGCTGCAACTGGATTGTCGATGGCGATATGGTCTTCAATTTCTTGCAGGCTTTGCATGTAAAGCGGCTTGCGCAACACCTTCATGCACCGGCTTTCAACGCGCTACGCTGCGCCAATTTTGCAGCGCGAATTTTGTCCCAAGCGGCTGGTGCCATCGCGGGCCGAGGGTCTGCCAGGGCGGTTTGTACGCGTGCTTTGAACCATGTGTCGTAGTCCACAATATCCTGCAAAGAGTCGCGCACCAGCTGCGAGACGCTGATATCGTTATGCAGCGCATACGATTTGAGCGCGAAGTACTGCGACTTGGGCAAATCGACGTTCAGGCGCTGCGTAGGCTCGGGGGGGGTAGTTTTCATGGTGATTTGAGTAAATCATTAAAACCTCATTATCTCAGAAGTTAGCGTTGCCAACGCCAACGCCAACGACAACGACAACGACAACGCCAACGCCAACGCCAACGCCAACGCCAACGTCAACGCCAACGCCAACGTCAACGCCAGCCTTTTCCAACGAGGTGAGGAACGAGGCGGGAGTCTGAGGGAGGGCCTGGGTTTTGGCCTCACCAACAAAAAAAGCCGTCTTGCGACGGCTTTTTGCTTTTTTGCTTTACTGACAGCGCACCCGGATCAAACGGCTGACTGGCGAACCAGTCAGGGCTTGGGGTTGCGAGTTGAACGCGGAGTGTGAACTCGTAGTTGAACGCGGAGTGTGAACTCCGTGTTACTTCGCGAGGGCCAGGGCTTTCACCTTGGCTGACAGGCGGCTCTTATCGCGAGCGGCCTTGTTTTTGTGGAAGATGCCCTTGTCGGCAACGGTGTCCACAATGGCTTGCGCTTTGGCGAAGAGTTCGGTGGCTTTGGCCTTGTCGCCAGCGACAACCGCTTTTTCCACGTTCTTCACCGCAGTGCGGTATTTGGAGCGCAGCGAGGTGTTGGCTGCGTTGATTTTCACGTCCTGGCGAACGCGCTTGCGGCCCGACGCGAGGCGCGGGTTCTTTTTCTTGGGCTTGGTAGATGCCATAATTTAAGGTTCCTAGTGGTTTGAGGATGATGTCAGCAAAGCCCACCATTATAGCCTGCCAAAGCCTGCATTACCCGCGCCACGCATCCAAAACACCCAGCCCCCTAAGCGTCCATTAAGCGTCCCTATGACCCCTGAAGAACTCCGCCACACCGCCGCCAAAACCCTGGCCCACTACGAGCACGGGGCGCAGGCCTTTTGGGAGGGCACCAAGGACCACGATGTCAGCCAAAACATCGCCGCGCTGCTGCAAGCTATGACAGCGCCCGCGCCCTGCAAGTTGCTCGACTTTGGCTGCGGCCCGGGGCGCGACCTCAAAACCTTCAAAGACATGGGCCACCAGCCTACCGGCCTGGAGGGCGCAGCAGCGCTGGCCGCCATGGCGCGCGCGCACAGCGGCTGCGAGGTGCTGGAGCAAAACTTTTTGGCGCTCAATCTGCCCGCAGCGCATTTTGACGGTGTGTTTGCCAACGCCGTGCTGTTTCACCTGCCCAGCCAGGCCTTGCCGCGTGTGCTGGGGCAACTGCACGCCACGCTCAAACCAGGTGGGGTGCTGTTCAGCTCTAACCCGCGCGGGGAGGGCCAAGAGGGCTGGCGCGGTGAGCGCTACGGCAGCTACCATGACTGGCCCACTTGGCAGGCCTACCTGCGTGCGGCGGGCTTTACCGAGGTGCTGCACTACTACCGGCCCGCGGGCTTGCCGCGCGAGCAGCAGCCCTGGCTAGCCAGCGTCTGGCGCAAGCCTGCGCTCTAGCGCGCTGGTCACGTCGCCCACGTGCAGGCCGTACATGTCGGCAAACTCTGCGGGGGTTTTGCCGCTGGCATCAAAGGCGCGCAGCATGGCCTCTTGCTTGGCCAGCCACAGGTCGTAGTCGGCAAAGGCGCTGTCCAGCAGGGCGTTGGCATCTTCGTCTTTGGTGCGCACGCGGGCCAAAAAGTCTTCGCGGGCCAGGCCCGAGGCAATGAACGCATCAATGGCTTGCACGCGAAACTTCGGCGCCAAGTCTTCGCGCGAGCGGCCTTGCCTGCGGCGAAACAGCTCCAGCAGGGCAAAGTAAATGTGCTCGGGCGCTACATCTTCCACCGGCTGGCCTGCCAAGTCGTGGCGCTGGTTGCCAGCGGCCACGCATTGCAGGTAGCGGGCCGAGCGGGTGTGCACGCCCAGGGCGGCCTTCAGCGCCTCTTTGGGCAATTCCTCGGGGTGGGCGGCTAGCAATTCTTGGTAAATACCCAGTTTGAGGGGCAAAAAGTGTGCGCCAAACAGGTGGGGGTACAGCTCAAACAGCTTTTCCAGCACGGGCTGCACATCGGGCCGCTCGGCGCGCTTGGCTTTGTCATTGGCTGGAGTGGCGATAGGCTCAGCGGTGGGCTCAGTGGCAGGGTCAGTGGCAGGCTCAGTCGCTGGTGCTGCTGGGATAGCCGGTTCGGCAGCGGTTGCGGCCTGGGTTGGTGCAATGGCTGGTGCAGTCGTCTGCGGGGGCAGGGTAGAAACTTCTTGGAGGGTATCGGTCATAAGATTCATCGTTCGGGCAACCCTGGATTGTCGCCGATGCGGTGGTGCCTTGGCTTACGCCAGCGTAACGCGGAGGTAACCAAGCGCGCGGTGCGCATGGAGCCCAGGGATTGCGTACTGGGCACCGGGTGTTGGTACGCCCAGACACCAGGGAATTGGACGGCTACGCGGCGGTCTTGCGTGTCGGCCTCGGGCCCATGCTGGTCGCTTAAGCCGTGTGGTGTTGATTCTTGGGCTTTTCAAGATGTCTTTCCTAGCTTGGTCACGTTGCTTTTCGTTGTGAAGATGCCTTTCCACCTTGGTTACGTTTCTTCGCTGGCGTGAAGACTACGGTCTCAGCTTGGTCACGTTGCGGCGATGGAGGATTGCGCTGTAAAAATCTTACGAAAACACGCGACTGGTTTGGTAGCCATCTTGAGTTTATCCCCGCGCCTTTCTCCAGATTTTTCATCGCAAACACGCTCCATCACCGCTTGCTGGCGTGCTTGCTTTTGTCTCGCACTGGCTGTGTGACGGGCTCGAACTTGGT
>JAYVGI010000180.1:0-8171 GCA_043772355.1 Polaromonas sp. | reverse complement strand
GCGGTGATGGAGCGTGTTTGCGATGAAAAATCTGGAGAAAGGCGCGGGGACAACCTCCAGATCACTACCCAAGCAGTCGCGTGTTTTCGGAAGATTTTTGCAGCGCAAATTCCTCCATCGCCGCAACGTGACCCAGCCAGGACAGGCATCTTGAAAAGCCCAAGACGCAACGTGACCCAGCCAGGGCAGACATCTTGAAAAGCCCAAGACGCAACGTGACCAAGCCAGGACAGACATCTTGAAAAGCCCAAGACGCAACGTGACCCAGCCAGGGCAGACATCTTCAAGCCGGGCCAGATAAGCAACACGGCACAGCTTAAGCGAACAGAATGGGCCGCGTAGCCGTCCACACCAAGCGCCAGAGCGAGCACAGACCTACTGCGTGCAAGGGCTACTGCGTGCACAGGCTTGCACAGACCAGAGCGATCGCAGACCCTGTATCGGCTTCCACGCGTTGGAAACGCACGCACCACGGATTCTGCTAGCGCGTATAACCTTCGCACACGCCTGAGTTGGAGCGGCCTTTGCACTCGCGCTTGAGCCGCTTGTCGCGTTCGCCACGGCTCTCGGCAGAGCCGTCGTTGAAGCTGATTTTGCCGCCTTTACCGCCTTTGGATTTTTTGGAGGTTTTGCTTTTTTTAGCGCTGAACTCCATGGTGCTCTCAGCCACCGACAAGCCATTCAGTGGAAACATGCCTGCCTGTGCAGTGCTGAACATCGCCACAGAGGCGGCCATGGCCAGCGACGCGCTGGCCCACAGGGTACGAAGTGGTGCAGTCATGTGTTTATCCTTAAAAGTGAATGCCGCGCATCATCTGCTGCATCGCCACGGCCTCGGCGCTCAATTGCGGTTTGGCCGTTTTCTCGCCCTTGGCAGCAGAAGAATCGGGGAACATGCGGAAGCTGGTGTTCATGACGATCTGCATGATGCGCGGGAACAGCGCGTGCAGCACCTGGCCGGTAATGCCCAGGCGGGTGGCGATGCGCACCGTCTTCGATATACAGGCGGTGGCCACCATGTCGGCGGCCTCTTCGGGCGACAGCGTGGGCACGTTGTTGTAGATGTTGGTGGGTGCAATCATCGGCGTGCGCACCAAGGGCATGTTGATGGTGGTAAAGCTGATGCCTTGGTCTGAATACTCGCTGCTGGCGCAGCGCGTCCAGGCGTCCAGCGCGGCTTTGGAGGCTACGTAGGCGCTGAAGCGGGGCGCGTTGGTCAGCACACCAATGGAGCTGATGTTGACGATGTGGCCTTTCTTTTTGGCCGTCATCGCGGGCAGCAAGCCCATGGTGACGCGGATGCAGCCAAAGTAGTTGAGCTGCATGGTGCGCTCAAAATCGTGGAAACGGTCGTAGCTGTTTTCAATCGCGCGGCGGATAGAGCGGCCTGCGTTGTTGATCAAAAAGTCCACGCCGCCATGGTTGGCTAACAAGAGCTTGGTAAAGCGGTCGCAGTCCGTCATGTCGGCAATGTCGGCGGCGTAGCAGACGAAGCTGTAGCCTTTGGCTTTGGCTTCTTTTTGCGCTTCGTCCAGCTTGTCTTGGTCGCGTCCACAGATGATGGTCACAGCGCCTGCCTCGGCAAACTTGTGCGCGCTGGCCAGGCCAATGCCCGACGAGCCGCCGGTAATCAGCACCACTTTGCCTTGCACGGTGCCTTTGAGCGAGCGGTCAATGAACAAGTCGGGGTCGAGGTGGCGCTCCCAGTAGTCCCACAAACGCCAGGCGTAGTCTTTCAGGTGCGGGCACTCGATATTGGAGCCCTTCAAAATCACATCCAAATCACGGCGGTCAAAGCGCGTGGGGTAGTTGATGAAGGTGAGCATATCTTCGGGCAGGCCCAGGTCTTTGAGCACGGCTTGCTTCACGCGGCGCACCGGCTTGATCGACATCAGCGTTTTGGTCACGCTCTTGGGGATAAAGCCCAGCAATGCAGCGTTGACAAACAGGTTCATCTTGGGGGCGTGGCCGGCCTTGCTGAAGATGTCCAGCACGTCGCCTACGCGGTAGCCCTCAGAGTCCACCAGGTGAAAGCATTTTTTGACGATGCCGGTTTTGTGGCTGATGAAGTCCAGGCAGTTGACCACAAAGTCCACCGGCACGATGTTGACGCGCCCGCCTTCCAGGCCAATCATGGGCATCCAGGGCGGCAGCAACTGGCGAATGCGCTGGATGGATTTGAAGAAGTAGTACGGCCCATCGATCTTGTCCATCTCGCCGGTGTGGCTGTCGCCCACCACCATGGCGGGGCGGTACACCGTCCACGCGCCTTTGTATTCTTTGCGCACGATTTTCTCGCTCTCGTGCTTGGTGCGAAAGTAGGGGTGCTCGTAGTTCTCAGCTTCGTCAAACATGTCTTCGCGAAACACGCCTTCGTACAGGCCGGCAGCAGCAATGGAGGAGACGTGGTGAAAGTGGCCTGCGTCGATGGCCTTGGCAAAATCGACCGTGTTGCGGGTGCCGTCGATGTTGACGGCGACCTGGCTTTCCTCATCAGCGCTCAAATCGTACACCGCAGCCAGGTGGTAGAAATGGTCGATCTGGCCTTTGAGCTTTTTGATGTCGTCGCCAGACACACCCAGTTTTTTAGTCGTCAAGTCGCCAAACACAGGCACGGCGCGGGCCGCGCTAGCACCCCAGTATTCACGCAGGCCGGCTACTTTTTTCTCGCTCTCCTTGCGGATTAAAAAGTGCACCACCGAGCCCTTGCGCTCCAACAGCTTTTTAACCAAGCGCTTGCCAATAAAACCCGTGGCCCCGGTGATGAAATACTGCATGCTGTGCTCCTGAAATAAATTATGCCAACAAAAATACGCGAGAAGTACATTGTGCACAAAGACGACGACGGGGCAATTGCGCGTAAACCCGGGAGCCGTGTAGAGCCTGCGCCCTAGATTTTTAGAAGCTCGCACCTAAAAAGTGCCCCCTGCCCCAGCATACAGTTGCTATGATTGACTTTGAGTCGCGCAACCGTCAGCAGCCGATTCGTCCACTCTATCTATACCGGAGCAACAGCATGGTCACCAAAGTCAACAAATCAGGCGCAGCCCCACAATCCGCACCGGACATGGCCAGCGGCATCAAAGGCTCGGCACAGCAAATTTGGCAAGCGGGCCTGGGCTCATTTGCCAAGGCGCAAGGTGAAGGTGGAAAGATATTTGAAAGCTTGGTAAAGGAAAGCCTGAGCGTGCAACGTAAAACCCAAGCTGCGGCGGAAGAAAAAATCTCCGAGGCCACCAACAAAATGGCCGGTATGGCCAGCGACATCACCAGCAAAGCCACCAGCCAATGGGGCAAGCTGGAGGACATTTTTGAAGACCGCGTCGCCAAAGCCCTGAACAAGCTGGGCGTGCCCTCGGCCAAAGATATCGAAGCGCTGATTGCGCGTATTGACGAGCTGAACAAGGCGGTGGCCAAGCTGAGTGCCAAGGCACCGGTCAGCGTAAAAGCAGCGGCACCATCAGCGGCCAAGCCTGCCCCCAAGCCTGCTGCGAAGAAGGCCAGCAAAGCTGCAGCCAAAACCGCTGTGAGCCCTACTGCCACGCCCGCTGCCAAGCCTGGCGCCAAAAAACCAGCTGCCAAAAAACCCGCTGCCAAATAACCCGCTGCCAAGAAGCCTGGCCTTAGCAAAGCAGCGTGATGCCCGCTTCGCAAGCCTGTGGGCTCGGTACGCACCCCTTTGGTTGGCTTTTTTGTCTCATTAAGCTATTAGCCAGCAACAATATTGCGGTAGCAGCTATTTAAAATATAGCATCTACCTACCCACCCTGACCTCCGTGCCCATGCAGCCATCCACCCCTACCCGCTCTGCCAGAACCCCATCTCGCGCCGGTGCAACCCGCAAGCCAGATGGCCCGCGCATCGCGCTGGCCTTGGCGGGCGGCGGGCCCTTGGGCGCCATTTACGAGATAGGCGCGCTGTGCGCCCTGGACGAGGCCTTGGACGGCATCGACTTTACCCAGCTGGGGCATTACGTGGGCGTGTCGGCAGGCAGCTTTATTGCAGCGGCCCTGGCCAACGGCATGACTCCCCACACCCTGTGCACCAGCTTTATCGACAACGACCAGCCCCTCATCAAAGGGCAAGACAGCTCTGACCGCTTTGACCCCGCCTGGCTCATGCGCCCCGCCAGCGGCGAGCTGCTGCGCCGCAGCATTGTGCTGCCCGGCCTGCTGGCCTCTGCGCTATGGCGCGCGACAGTGGGCGGCAAGTCCGTCATCAGCGCGCTCGAACTGCTGGGCCCTGCTCTGCCCACGGGAATCTTCTCCAACGAAGAAATCGACACCCGCTTGGCCGCCATCTTCAGCAAACCGGGCCGCACCAACGATTTTCGCCAGCTCAAAAGCCGCCTCACTTTGGTGGCCACCAATTTGGACAGCGCAGAGTCCGCCCCCTTTGGCCAGCCAGGCTGGGACCATGTGCCCATCTCGCGCGCGGTGCAGGCCAGCTCGGCGCTGCCGGGGCTGTTTCCGCCGGTGGAGATTGATGACCATTACTACGTAGACGGTGCTTTGATCAAAACCCTGCACGCCACCGTGGCGCTGGACGAAGGCGTAGACCTGCTGCTGTGCCTGAACCCGCTGGTGCCCTTTGATGCCTCCAGCTTTACCAGCCCCATCATGCAGCGCGGCCTGCCGCAACACAAGCAGCGCATTCCCCGCATTGCCGACGGCGGCCTGCCCGGCGTGCTGAGCCAAACCTTTCGCTCCATGATCCACTCGCGCATGGCGCTGGGCATGAAGCACTACGAGCGCAGCTACCCCGATACCGACATCATCCTGATCGAGCCCGACCACCGCGACCCCGAGCTGTACCAGGCCAATACCTTCAGCTACAGCCAGCGCCGCGCCATTGCCGAGCACGCCTACCAGCAAACCCGCCACATGCTGCGCACACGCAAAACCTCGCTGTCGGCCAAGCTGGGCAAGCACGGCATCCGCATCAACTCCGAAGTACTGGACGATCCCAAGCGCCATCTGGTTCAGCCACCCAAGCCTGCCAGCCGCCTGGGCCAGGCCATCGCCTCGCTGCAAGAAGTGATGGACGATCTGGAAACCTCGCTGCACACCCTTACTTTGACATCTAAACACCTGATTGTGTAGATGCCTGAGACACCCTCACCCCAACCCTCTCCCCGAGGGAGAGGGGGAGGGAAATGTCACCCCAACCCTACCCGAGGGAGAGAATGAGGGAAATGTCACCGCCTGGCTCCCTCTCCCTCTGGGAGAGGGTTGGGGTGAGGGCGATTGCACTTTGGGTGCAGGCAGCCAATCAGATCAAAACCGGCTTTAACCACCTGAAGTATTGCGCAAATAGCTATTGAATATGCAGCAAATGAAGGACCACTCCAGGCAGCATCTCATGCACCAGTTGTGCAGTAGCGCCCACATCGGTTAGAGTGCAGTGCTAAGCAGGTGCCCCCTGCAGACATTGACCTCGCAACGCAAAGGCAAGCCATGGTAAAAAAAGCGCCGCGCCGCACCGCTGAACGCATTTTGGAAGTCACGCTGGAGCTGTTTAACCGCTTTGGCGAGCCCAACGTGTCCACCACCTTGATCTCGGCCGAGCTCAACATCAGCCCCGGCAACCTGTACTACCACTACCCCGCCAAAGACGAGCTGATCAACAGCTTGTTTGACAAATACGAGCGCGCCCTAAGCGAGCTGCTCAACGCCAGCGACGGCGTGCGCGACGTGGAAGACGCCTGGTTTTTTATGCACACCCTGTTTGAGCTGATCTGGCAGTACCGCTTTTTATACCGCGACCTGAACGACCTGCTGAGTAAAAACCGCCGCTTGGAAACCCACTTTCAATGGGTGCTGAAAAACAAAACCCGCAGCGTGCGCGCCATGCTGGACGCGATGAGCCGCAGCGGCGCGGTCAGCATCGACTCGCGCGAGGTAGAAGCCACCGCCACCAGCATGGTGGTCGTGCTCACTTACTGGCTCAGTTTTGAATACGTGCGCGACCCACGCCGAGCGCTGGAACCAGAAAGCGCCCAAGCCGCCCTGATGCGTGGCGCGCAGCATGTGCTGAACCTGTTGGTGCCGTACCTGGAGCCAGCCCAAAGACAGCATTTGCTCAGCTTGGTAGAGACCTACAGCGCCAAGGCTGCGGCGCAGGCCTGAGGCCATTACATCGCAAACGCGGCGGTGGGTCTGTCGCCGCTCAATGCTGCGCGGGTTTGCGCGGTCAAATCTGCAATGAGCTGGGTTAAAAACTCCCAAAACGCGGGTTGCTCTGCAGTTTGCTGCACCAACTGCACAGGCAAAAACCGCCGCATCTCTTGTTTGAAATTCTGCACCAATTGTCGCTGCGAGCTCAATGCATGGCTGCGCTCGGTGAGCAAATCCAGGTACCGGGCAGGCTCGCAGCGATGGTCTGCCAGCTTGGGTGCGAGCAGGTCTAACTGGGGTTTGACGCCCTGCTGGTGCAGCCAGGCGATGTCCCAGAGGTCGCGGTTTTTAATGCGGTTGGGCCGCAGGGCCAAGGCCAACAGCTTGTCGGTATAAATTTCAGCACGGCTTTGCGCCTGCACTATCAGGCCGCTGGTGCCCATCTCTACACCATACGGGTTCAGCAGCACCATGGGGCGGCGCTGGTAGCTGGGGATGGCACATAGGTCGATGTTGATGCGCTGGGCAGGCATGTCTTTGCGCCCTGGACGGGTTTGCACTTTCAGCTTCCAGGTGTCCACATTGCCTGTCTCACGGGTGGGCTCGCTCACTTCAATCGGCAGACCATACTTGGTCTTGAGCGTCGCAACCAAGACGGCGGCCAGTGCAGACAAGTCGCCACGGTTAAAGTCAACGCCCCCGGTAAAGTCGAGGTCTTCACTTAAACGGCTAGAGCCATAGCAGGCGCGCAAACAGGTGCCGCCTATGAAGGTAAGCCCGGCCAGCAGGCCTGCGCTGCTCAGCTCGCGTAGCACGTCGTGCTGCAGCAGCTCCTTCTCCACCACCATGCGCAGCGGGGCCAGCTCTTTTTGGTTTTTCAGCGCTTGGTCTACCAGTTGGTCAAACAGGCTCATGCACGGCGCTCCAATCAATCAAATCCATGCTGCGGTGGGTGGCCCGCATGTCGCGCAGGGCCCGGGGCACGCTGGCGCGAAAGAGCTTGCAGTCTGCGTCGTAATGCAGCTGGGCAGCCACATCGGCGCTGCTCTGGCTGGTATGCACAAACTCAATGCTGCCCCAGCGGCCACACGAGATGGTGTTGCTGCGCCCCGAGGACATGATGCTCACCCACTGCATAGGCACCTGCGAGATCACCCCCGCCGCGCTAAGCGCCGTCTCCAGGCTGATGTAGTTGAAGCCATTGGCACGCAAACGCGCCGCCGCATGGAACAGCACCCTACCGCTGGGCGGCACCGCTTTTTCAAGCATATACAGCCCCCGGCACAGACGCTGCAAGTGCCCCGCCTGCACGGCGCGCGTGAGTAGGGTTTTAAACGCCGCCTGCGACAAGTCGGGCACGAGCGCACGCAGATCTGATGGCGCAAAAATGGCATGCTGCGTGTCAGCCAACTTGGTCAGGCTTTGCATCAAATGGTGCATCGGTTGCATGCATTTCATTCTACACTAAGTTTCATTGTTTGAAACTTAGTGGTGACTTATTGCTTGACCGTATATCCAGGTTCTCACTCGATGCCCGAGTCAACGTGACATCAGTAACAGGCAAACGCGTGCCCGTGGAACTGGAGCCTGCCTGAGATGGGTCGAAAACTGCAAAGGTGCCAATTTTGGAAGCGACTTTTAGATACGTGTCGAGCTGTAGCCGAATAGAGCGTTGCGGGAGATGCTATTGAATTTGAAATATTTTAATATTCATCTGACCCCATTAATTCGACCCCATTAATTCTCTGACCCCATTAATTCCGTTCATCGGACCCCATTAATTCCGAATGTTGAAACCGCGTTTTATGTGTGTAGCGAGCTGTAGCCTTTTAGAATGTTGCGGGAGAAGCTATTGAAGTTGCAGTGAGGTAATGTTCATATGACCTCATTAACTCCACATCTGACCCCACTAATCTCTATGCTGCTTACCAGGATGTTGCATTGCAAGACCTGACCCAATACTGCTAGTTTAACGAATTTTTATGGCAAACTCCGTGCATCACAACAACGGAGCACCCCATGGCCAGAACCAAAGCAGTTTTGGGTAACGCAGCG
>JAYVGI010000179.1:0-20598 GCA_043772355.1 Polaromonas sp. | reverse complement strand
CTCTTACCCCACTGACCTGCTTAGATATAACGCTACTATTTCATGAGCAACTCTATCCATTCGCTACCCAGCTCACCGGCTGAGAATCACACACAATCGCTCTTATTCTATTTCTACATCATTAATGTCTAGGCGCGGAGCCGCAGACGGTGCTGCAGCACGGCAAGGCGACGCAACAACGACAGTGATGATTTAGAAATGGAATTACTTAGCCAAGCTCTGCTCAATGACAGCCAGTACCATGGCATCGGGCGCGCCGCGCATACCGGCTTGACCCGGGCTGTCGATGGTGACGAATTTGATCTCCCCAGCTTGCGCTTTTTTATCCATCCGCATAAGTTGTAAGTAACGCTGGGCCACGCTAGCAGCCTTCTCCAAGGGTAAATTTGGCGCATCGGCAGGCAGCCCAGCGCGCTCAACCAATTGCCGCAATCGCGCCACAAAGGCCTCGTCTACCAGGCCTAGCGCCTGGGACAAGCGCGCAGCCATCAACATCCCGCAGCCCACAGCCTCTCCATGTAACCAAGCGCCGTAACCCATACCCGATTCAATCGCATGGCCAAACGTGTGGCCAAAGTTGAGAATGGCGCGCAAACCCTGCTCCCGCTCGTCAACGCCCACTACATAGGCCTTGATCTCGCAGCTACGCCGCACCGCATACGCCAGCAGCGCTGCATCGCCGGCACGCAAGCCCTCCATATGCTCCTCCAGCCAGGCCAAAAAGGCCATATCAGCGATGGGGCCGTACTTGATCACCTCGGCCAACCCAGCAGACATTTCTCGCGCTGGCAGGGTTTTTAAGGTGTCCAAGTCGCACACCACCAAGGCAGGTTGGTAAAACGCCCCGATCATGTTTTTGCCCAAGGGATGGTTAATCGCGGTCTTACCTCCCACCGACGAATCCACCTGCGCCAGCAAGGTAGTGGGCACTTGCACAAACGGCACGCCGCGCATGTAGCTGGCAGCGGCAAAACCGGTCATATCACCCACGACACCACCGCCGAGCGCAAAAAGTACGGTTTTGCGGTCGCAGCCGTTAGCCAGCAAAGCGTCAAATATCAAATTCAGCGTTTGCCATGTTTTATACGCCTCTCCGTCGGGCAAAATCACGGTGTGGATTTTGGCGTACTTGCCTTTCAAAGCTTTTTCCAAGCTCTGCGCATAAAGGGGTGCCACGGCAGAGTTCGTGACGATCAAGGCCGCCTGCGCACCAGGCAAAAGGGCATAGGTAGCCGCTTGATCAAACAAGCCAGCGCCTATCACGATGGGGTAAGAACGCTGGCCAAGCGCAATAGTCAGGCTGTGGTGGAGTGCTGGGTTGGTATTCACACCCTCGATTATCCGTCCAGAAGTGGCCGTAGCGCAGCCAGTTGCCGTCTACATTTTGGATTGCCCACAGCTCTTTCGCTAACGTAATGGCCCCTACTGGCTGTTTGGCAATACGCCTGCAATCTCTAGCTGCATCACAATCATATTCACCAGCGTAGCCACCGAGGGCCGCCCAGTTTCCACTACAAAATGCGCCGTCTCGCGATACAGCGGGTCACGCACGGCAAACAGATCACGCAAACGTTGCAATGGGTCTCCCACCTGTAACAGCGGTCGATTGCGGTCATTGCGCAGCCGTTTAAACACCTCTTCGGGGCTGGAGCGCAGGTACACCACGTAGCCACTGGCACGCAAACGCTCACGATTATTTTGCCGCAAGACGGTACCACCACCGGTGGACAACACCGCTTGCTGTGGGCCGCGCGTCAACTCAGCAATCGCAGCCTCTTCGGCATCACGAAAGCTCTCCTCGCCTTCGCGCTCAAAATACTCTCGAATTGAGCAGCCGATACGCTGTTCGATAGCAGCGTCAGAATCCATAAAGGGCAAATCTAGCCGTCGGGCTAGCTGCCGCCCTACGGTGGATTTGCCAGAGCCGGGGAGGCCAATTAAACCAATCAATCACTAGGCCCACTAATTCGAATCTATGCATCTGTTGTAGCCATATGGCGGGGTAAGAAACGATCCGTTAGATACATCGGACAGAAGCACACCGGTAATAAAAGATCGTTCTTTAGACCCTTGTGACCCAACAACGCTGGTTGTAGCTTTCAGCGTGTATGCAAGCCAACTACCGACATTTTGAGGATACGTAACTTGAACAAGCATACGACCTTGGCTATCAGTCTTGTTTCCATTCACGTAAGAGACCACGATTTCTGATTTACTAGGTTCAGGCAAGCCATTGCCATTAATATCCTCACCAGCATCATTAAATCCATTCCTATTTCTGTCTTCATTCACGCACCAGACTCTCGTAGCAATAAAAGGTAAGCCTGTAATTCGACTATACGCCACAAGTGGAACGTTATTGGGTGCGTAAGTTACATTAGCGGTGGTTGTTACAGTTGGTGATGAACCAATAACGTTAGTTATAAATGTAAATGTAGGCGCGACTATATCGGGGGATATTGCGATAGGATAATTCAAACTATCGGCAGTCGGAGGGATATCGCCGGTCAGATAAATGGCACCGCCATACGTACCTTTTGCAAAGTGCGTTATGTCGACGCTAACCGATACCGCTGCATCTGGCACAGCGTTGCCTGCAGCATCGCCTACTTGGATGAGAAATTTCTCTACATACCCTATACCGCCAAAGATTGACTCAAGTTTATTAAAATTACCGATACTGATGTCTAATGGCTTGCTATTTACTGTCAATGTACTAATTCTGCTGTTTGGACACAACGTTTTTGGAAAATCCACGTAATCAAAGCACATTTTGATGTTTACGCCGTTAGTGGGGCTAGAGCGCTGACCCGAGACGTAATCAGCCGTTGCAACCCCACTGCTGTTTGAATAAGCTAAGGCATCACCAATAGAAATAAACTCATTTGCACCCAAAATAGGCGCAACAATCTCAAATCTTACACGCATATTTTCGATAGTGCTATTGTCGTTTCTAATAAATTTTGCGGTTAGCACTGAACGATTCAGCGTACTTCCAATTTCATTAGGCGGAATAGATGCAGGATTAGATAACAAATTGGCGCCACTGAAGTCACCTCTGCCTGGGGGTATGCTATTGTCGATTCCACCTAAAACAACTACTCTGATCGGGGTAGAAACCGACACACCAGAGCCGCTCACTACTGCTAAATAAGTGCCGGCTACGGGCGCGGTAGAAGTTATTAAGAGGTTGCCTGCCAAATCAGTTCTTTGGGTGCCAGTAAATCCTGCACTACCGCTTAGCTGTACAGGGATATTGGCAATACCAACATTGGCAGAGTCAGCGACTTTAATGTTTAAGGTAATTGTTTCTCCCTCTTTTGGCACCGCAGGCACTGGCGTAACAGTTATTTGAGAACCCGTAACGCCGAATGTCACTGTTTTCTTTATACCGTTTACAGTGATAGTGGCATTGATAATGCGATCCGTTTTATCCCCACCAGCGGTAATTTTGCCGTTAAATTTCCCGGAAGCGTCTGTAATAGCTCCTGACGTGGGCAGAAACACTCCACCTGCATCTACAGCCACGCTAACAGTTACCCCCGGAACAATGTTACGCGCAGCGTCCAGTGTGGTAACCGACAGTACAACGCTGTCAGTACCTGAGTTTTTAATGCTTAATTTGTCTAATTCAAAAATATAGTCAGCACTCGTGGTCGCCACAGTTGTCGTTGAGGTCGTAGTGCCACCACTTGTAGTGCCACCACTTGTATTGCCACTACTTGTTGTACCCGAGCTACCACCGCCTCCACCACAAGCAGACATCAATGCGACAAATGCCATCAAAACAAATAATTTAATCAATTTCATAACACTACCTACCCCAATTAATAAACAATCGCCCCAGGCAAATTTTACCGACCAGCAGCTTTACCTGACACCACCTTGGGTGTAATAAATACCAGCATCTCCTGCTTGTTGGTACTGCGCTGGCGGCTTTTGAACAAATTGCCAACCACGGGCAAATCACCCAGCAACGGCACGCGCGTTTCTGATTCTGTCTCGTTGAGCTCGAAAATACCACCAACGACCACGGTGCCACCATTTTCAACCAACACTTGTGTTTTTATGTGCTTTGTATTGATAGCAAAACCTGATGCGGTTGACTGGCCTACGCTGTCTTTGTTTATATCTAAATCCAGGATGATGTTTCCCTCGGGCGTTATCTGAGGGGTTACCTCCAGCTTGAGGTTGGCTTTTCTGAACGCAATCGACGTTGCACCACTTGAGGTGGCGATCTGATAGGGCAACTCAGTTCCCTGCTCAATCAGCGCTTTTGTTTGATCTGCAGTGACTACCCTTGGGCTTGATACCACTTTGCCTTTACCATCAGCTTCTAAAGCAGAAATTTCCAAGTTCAGAAAACGGTTGGCGGCAGAACTGAATATTGAAACCGCTACCGCAGCCGGAGAATACCCATTTTGACCCGGTGCAGGTAAGTTTACAAAGTTAGAACTTGTATCAATTGAGCCGCCCTGCCCGGTAGTGGCAAGGGCATTTCCATAGCTACTGCCAAGGGCAAGGCGATTACCCCCGACTAAACCATACCCAGCGTCACCTCCACGTACACCGCGTAAATCTGCACCACCCAGTTTTACACCCAGCGATTTCCCAAATGTATCCGAGGCCTCAACGATACGTGCCTCAATCAACACCTGCCGCACGGCTATGTCAAGTTTGGAGATTAAATTTTGAACGGCCTCCAATTTTGACGGAATATCCGTTACAAAAAGTTGGTTGGTCCTAGGCTCTGCAATCACACTGCCGCGCGCCGAGAGCATTCTGGTGCTGTTTTGACCAGCGCCACCACTCGATTGGCCAATTTGAGCAGCGATGTCTGCGGCTTTTGTGTAGTTCAATTGAAAAGCCTGTGACCTTACCGGTTCTAAATTCTGCAAGGCCGCTGCAGACTCAAGTTCCAATTTTTCTTTTGCATTAATTTCATCTTTTGGAGCTATCCAAAGCACATTGCCGGTTTTTCGCAGGCCCAAGCCTTTGGCTTGCAAAATGATATCCAGCGCTTGATCCCAGGGCACGTCTTTCAATCGCAAGGTTACGCCACCCGTCACAGAATCAGACGTAATAACGTTAAAGTTAGTGAAGTCTGCAATTACCTGCAGCAAAGAACGCACTTCGATATTTTGAAAATTCAAAGATAACTTCTCGCCGGTGTAGCCCTGTCCTTTTGTCAATTTAGCGGGATCCACTTTTTGTTGACGCACTTCCAGCACAAATTGATTGTCGCTTTGGTAGGCGCTATGCTCCCATTGACCCTTAGGTTCAACCACCATACGAACCCGATCACCCGCTTGAAAGGTGCTGATCAACTGGATGGGGGTACCAAAATCGGCTACATCCAATCGCCTGCGCAGGCCTTCTGGGAGTGATGTTTTCAAAAATTCGATAACCAAATTTTGCCCCTGCTGCTTGATGTCTACGCCTACTTGGTTGTTAATCAAATCCACCACCAGCCTGCCAGCACCATCTGGAGCACGTCGAAAATCTATATCCTTCAAAGGCGCTGACTCGCGATTCCTGTTTTCAGCAAATGTAGTTTGAGGCTGGTTGGATGCTGCGGGGGCTAAACCTGCTGCACTCAATGAGTCCATATAAATTAGCAAGGACTTGCCTTGTATTTCCGCTTTGTAGGTAGTAGCCTGTTTCAAATTGAGAACGAGACGGGTGCGCTCACCAGCTTGCACGACGTTTGCGGACTTGAGGTTGCCTTGGTTGATTTCAACCTGTGATCTACCAAGGGCATTGGCCACTCCGGGAAAATCGAGCGCAATGCGTGCGGGGGACTGGATCGTAAAACCCGTAGGCACAGTCGTCAACGCTTGCGATAAATCCACTCGCACCACTTCAACGCCACCTTGTATCGAAGCTGCAACTGACTCAATAGCATTTTGTGCTTGCGCACACAATGCAAAAAATGCCAATCCCACGAACCCCAAAGCGCGGATCGTGCCCTTCAGTGTCACTGTTGTATGTCTCATCATTTAGACCTCTCTTGTAGCTGCATGCTTGCTTGGCGCTCGATCCATTCACCCGCCGCGTCTTGCACAATTTCTCTTAAAGACACTTCGGTCTCGGTGACCTTCGTGACTTTCCCATAATTTTGACCAAGGTAGTTGCCCACCTTCACTTGGTACAACAAGTTATCCACTTTGACCAACGCAACCGTTTGGCCTGCTGGCAATAAACTACCGACCAAACTCATCGTGTCCAATGGAAACGCTTCTAGCGGTTCTTTGCGGCGATTGAGCTCAGGCGCTACCAAGCCAACGTTAGCGGTAGCTTGGGATGAATCCCGCTTTAACGCTTGGGTTAATTTCTGGCTGCTGAAAGGCTCGACAGATGCCTCCTGTCCATAAGGCGCGGGGCTAAAACGTTTAGGCGCTGGAATCGGCACCACGGTAGGCTTGGTTGAACTGCGCTGCTCGGTCATCCAGCGCTGTATGTCCTCTTGCTCTTCGCCAAAACAACCAGCGAGCGCAATGCAGCACAACAGCATCCACCCAAAACGGCAATATGATGCTGATTTCATTTTTTGGCTCCCGGAGCGGTAGCTTTGCGCTGAGCGGCAACTTCTTCCTGATCAAGATAGCGGTAGGTACGGGCTGTCGCCTCCATACCCAAGGTGCCATCCTTCGCGGGTGCGATAGACAGATTGTTAAGGGTCACAATTCTGGACAGATTGGCAATATCAGCCGCAAAGGAGCCCAAATCGTGGTACTTACCTACAACCCGCATGGTAATGGGAAGCTCGGCGTAATACTCCTTAACACTGATAGCGCCCGGCTTGAAAAAATCAAATAGCAAACTACGTCCAAGCCCTGCCTGGTTGATGTCAGACAGCAGCGCGTCCATTTCGGCCTTGCTAGGCAATTGCTTTTCCAATTGCGTCACATACTGCTGCACTTGCTCCCGCTGCTTTTTCAAAGCATCCAGGTTGACTGCTTGAATGAGCTTGCTTTTGTAATCTTCCCGCAATTTTAGCTCTTTGGCTTGTTCCACCTGGAGTTCAGCATCCGAGCTGTTGAGCCACGCAAACCATAGCCCCGCGATGACCGCAATAGTGACTAATACGCACAATCCATAACGAGGAAGGGCCGGCCAGGCCGACGGGTCGTTTGGATTTAAACCTCGAAATTGCGAGCTTACGCTCTCCTGGATTGAAGCGAAATCTATATTGAGTTTGGGAGTAGTTGCCATAGTCAGTTGCCTCCCTTATGGTTTTTTCGTGACAGCTAAAGTGGGTGCACTTGCTGTAGATTTACCCACAGGTGCGCTTGCGGCATCAGCTGCTGCTTTTTCTACATCTGCCGGTTTACGCAACTGCGCTTTGATAGAAAAATTAGATACTCGGCGCTGATCTCGTGCGGTCAAGTTAATGCTAGAGGCGATGATTTCAACCAGCTCTGGGCGGGTCAGCCAAACGCTGTTATTGGCCAAATTTCGTAACAACTCGGACACCCGCTCGTTGGACTGTGCGACACCCTGCATGGACAAATTTGAGCCTTCTTGCTTAAAAGACCCAATATAGACACCGTCTGGCAACTGCTTAACCAATTCGTTAAGCAAATGAATCGGCATATTGCGATCAGCTTGAAGATTTTCCACCGCTTGTTGGCGAGCCCGCAACGCAGCAATTTCGGTTTGGAGTGTGGCTACATCTTTAATTTCCAATTCGAGCTTCTTGACCTCGTTTTGTAAAAAAGTATTTTTGCTTTGCTGGCTCGATATCTGAGCCTGGTACCACACATAGATACCGCCACAAATTAAACCACCGAGCAAAGCCGCAGCGCCCAAGGAAACAAAAAAAGCCTCTTTGCGCCGCTTACGTGCCGCTTCTCGGTGCGGCAATAGGTTAATCAGAATCACTGTAAAAACCTCCGCATGGCCAAGCCGCAGGCGCTCAAATAGGATGGAGCCTCCCGGCGCATTTTCTTCTCTCGCACATTACCCCCCATTCCCATACCCTCAAACGGGTCCAGCACCTGGCAGGCAAACGATGTTTGGGCAGTGATCGCTTCGGTCAGACCTGGCAAAGACGAAGAGCCACCAGCCAGCATGACGTAATCCACACGGTTATGTGGTGTGCTGGTAAAGAAAAACTGCAATGCTCGGCCAATTTCTTGCGCCAAGTTATCTACAAAAGGGCGTAAAACTCCACTCTCGTAGTCCTCGGGCAGCTCGCCGCTTCGCTTTTTAGTTTCTGCTTCTTCTGGAGAAAATCCGTATTGCCGAACAATCAGTTGCGTGAGCTGCGCTCCGCCAAAGGCTTGATCACGGTCGTACAACACTTCGTCATTGCGAATCACCTGCATGCTGGTAGTCATGGCCCCCACTTCAAACAAGGCCACCATAGTGTCCAAGCCTTTGTTTGGCAAACCGTCAATTAAACGCCCGGTTGCCAGACGTGAGGCATAAGACTCGACATCCACCACCACTGGCTTGAGACCAGCAGCCTCAGCCAAGCCCTGGCGATCCTGTACTTTCTCTTTGCGTGAAGCGGCAATCAACACCTCCACATCCCCCGTAGAAGTAGTACTGGGCCCCACCACGCAAAAATCCAAACTTACTTCATCCAGGGAAAATGGAATATATTGATTGGCTTCGGATTCAACCTGGAGTTCCAGTTCAGCATCGCTCATGCCACCGGGAAGCACAATTTTTTTTGTGATGACCGCAGAGGCTGGCAGCGACATCGCCACATTTTTTGTTTTAGTTCCACTTTTCTTCACCACGCGACGTATTGCGTCAGCCACTTCATCGAATTTCTCAACGTTACCATCTGTAATCCAGCCTTTCTCCAACTGCTCAACGGCACACCGCTCCAGCACAAATCCACCATCTTTGCCACGGCCAAGCTCGACCAGCTTGACACTGGACGAGCTAATGTCCAAACCAATAAGTGGGGCTGGTTGGCGACTGAAAAGTGAGGCGAATGGAATCAAATTGAACTCCGCTGGTGTCAAATATTAGGGGGCAAGAGCTGAAAAAATGTGCTTCTAAACTTAAGAAATTACTTCAATGCTATCAGTAAGCTCGTTGAACTGCAACGATTTTTTCCTTTTTACTACTATCCCAACGTTGTCAAAATCCCACGCTTTTGAATTGCTTAGTTACGTGACTTTATCAAGTTTTTTGTAAAACATCGCCAAACTGCCAAAGGCTGTGGGTTGCTTGCAACGCGTTACCAGAGCTAGTTCAACAGTTACGGGCTAGCGTTTCTATAATCAGGCATGCCGACTTGGCACTTAACTCCATGCGCCCTCGCCGGTCCATAGCACGCTCTGTTTCATGCCTGTTTCCAAACCATCACCCGCACCCGAGTCATTCAATAAACGGCTGCTTTTACAGCCATGGCCACGCAGAATAACGAAGGTCTTGGTCTGGATGGGGGCGGTTGCGCTGGCAGCTGTGGTGGCCGTGCTTCTGGTGATTGCCACCACATTGGCAGTGGCCTACCCCAATTTGCCAGATATATCCGACCTATCTGATTATCGCCCCAAGTTACCCCTGCGGGTTTTTGCAGCCGACGGCGCGTTAATTGGCGAGTTTGGCGAAGAGCGTCGCAATTTTGCCCCCATCAAAGAAATTCCCAAAGTGATGATCGACGCGGTGTTGGCGATTGAAGATGCCGGCTTCTTCCAGCATGGCGGCGTGTCGTACAGAGGGTTCTTACGCGCCGCTTTGGCCAATTTGAAAAAGGCCAAAAGCGAAGGTGCCTCCACCATCACCATGCAAGTGGCCCGTAACGTCTACTTGTCGTCTGATAAAAACTACATGCGCAAGATCTACGAGATTTTGCTGACCTTCAAGCTAGAGCATATGCTCAGTAAAGACCAAATTCTGGAAATCTACATGAACCAGATTTTTTTGGGTAACCGTGCGTATGGCTTTTCCGCCGCCAGCGAGGCCTATTTTGGCAAGCCACTCAAAGATGTGTCGATTGCCCAAGCCGCGATGCTGGCCGGATTGCCGAAAGCGCCCTCCACCTTCAACCCGATCGTCAACCCCACCCGCGCACGTATTCGCCAGCAGTACATCATTGAGCGTATGGTGGACAACGGTTTTATCACCCAAGCGCAAGCCGATGTCGCCAAAGAAGAAGACATCAAAGTCAAAACTGGCCCCGACGCTACGCGCGTGCATGCTGAATATGTGGCCGAAACCGTGCGCCAACTTATTTTTGCCCAATACGGCGAAGAGGCCTACACCCGAGGACTGAACGTCACCACCACCCTTCGCAGCAACGAACAGCAAGCCGCCTACCGCGCGCTACGCAAGGGTATTTTGGATTTTGAGCGCCGCCAAGTCTATCGTGGCCCTGAGAAGTTTATTGATCTACCCAAAGACCCCAAAGATACTGAGGAGGCTATCGACGAAGCCCTTGCCGAGCGCCCCGATAACGACGAGATCATGTCGGCCGTGGTGCTTGAAGCCAATTCGCGCAAAGTGGTGGCGATGCGCCAAAACAGCGAGCGTATCGAAGTGACTGGCGATGGGCTGCGGCCCGTGCAGTCCGGCTTGGCTGATAAAGCGGCCCCTAATTTGAAAATTCGACGCGGCGCTATCGTGCGTGTGGTGAAAACAGGTAAAAACACATGGGAAATGACGCAGTTACCAGAGGTCGAGGGTGCCTTTGTGGCCATTGACCCACGCGATGGTGCTATTCGGGCTCTGGTGGGTGGATTTGATTTTGAGAAAAACAAGTTTAACCACGTGATGCAAGCTTGGCGCCAGCCAGGCTCCAGCTTCAAGCCTTTTGTGTACTCGGCTGGCCTGGAGCAAGGCATCACGCCTGCTACTGTGGTCAACGACTCCCCCCTGTTCTTTGACGGCAACGTGACTGGTGGTCAACCTTGGGAACCCAAAAACTACGATGGGAAGTTTGAAGGCCCGATGTCAATGCGCCGCGGCTTGGCCAAGTCCAAAAACATGATCTCGATCCGCATTTTGCAGTCGATCGGCCCACAGGTCGCGCAAGAGTGGGTCACCCATTTTGGCTTTGATGCGGAAAAACACCCCCCGTACCTGACTATGGCGCTGGGCGCAGGTTCAGTCACGCCTATGCAGATGGCTACGGGTTATTCGGTTTTTGCTAACGGTGGCTACCGTGTCAACCCCTGGGTAATCTCCCAGATATCGGACCAAAAAGGCAAGGTGCTGCTCGACTTCAAGCCCCCACTACGCAATGAAACCATGCGCGGCATTGACGCGCGCAACGCCTTTGTGATGGGCAGCTTGTTGCATGAAGTAGCCAAAACAGGCACCGCCGCCAAGGCCTATACCACCTTAAAGCGCTCCGACATTTACGGAAAAACTGGCACCACCAACGATGCCATCGACACCTGGTTTGCAGGCTACCAGCCCACCATAGCCGCCGTGGTCTGGATGGGCTACGACAATCCGCGCAAACTGGGCGATACCGCCACCGGCGGAGTGCTGAGCCTGCCCATCTGGATCAGCTTCATGGAAACCGCCCTCAAAGGCGTGCCTGTCGTTGAGGCCACGGCACCGGAAGGCGTGCTCAACATCGGCGGCGAGTGGTACTACGAAGAATACGCCAAAGGCACCGGTGTGCGCAGTTTAGGGCTAGAAGACCGCCCTGCGCCTACCGCCTCGCCAGAGGGCCAAGCGCCAGCGCCAGAGGAAGAGAAAAAAAGCATTCTCGACCTGTTTAAGAACTAGGCCATGGGGCTAGGCGCCAAACGTCAGCGCCAGCCCCGATTGCTCGCTGGCATACCGGGTCAGATCCCGAAAGAACTCGGAATCATCACGGGTATTGCGCCAAGCGCTCTGAAATTTATAGTGAAAACCGCCTGCTCGTGCAGCCATCCACACTTCCTGCAAGGGTTTTTGCAGGTTAATGATGATTTGGCTGCGGTTGGCAAACGTCAGCGTGATCATGCCGCCCACGCGCTGGTTATCAATATCCGCCTCAGTTTCGTCGTTGATACGGTCGCAGTCAGCTTCTACGGCTTTTAGCAAAGCCTCAGCGTGGTTCAGGTATTCCAAGTCAGTCATAACAGCACAAATTACAATCAAGGGATGGGATCAAATACTTCGATTGTAGGCAGACTGCGTGCAGGCTGGTTTTATGCTGCGCGCATGGCAGCGGTTGGCGTAGTGATAACGGCTGCGCTGGTAGCTGGCTGCGGACAAAAAGGTGGACTGTACTTACCGACCGAAGCCGCTGCACGCAACCGTGCCACCTTGCCGCAATCTGTGTTGCCCGCCAGTAGCGCCTCTGCTGCCCGCACTGCCACGCCGTCTAGCCTTCCCGCATCCGCCGCCCGGTAACGCGCCTTTGTTTCAATCTCAAGCCCGTTTGGGTGGCTTCCCAAGCCAATCAATTGAACGTAGACCGTGAGCTTTTTGCCACGCTAACACACCAAGGTCAGGTTGACGCAGGAATCGCAGTTTTGGGAGTCTTCAGCCACTATACATTTAGTAGCTACCTGCGCAACATCTTAGCTGGCTAACGCCGTTTTTTCTTTAAATACTGCACCGCACGCCAGCCTAGCAAGGCAGCAAGGATAACGGCGTAGACCAGCACCTCGGTAAAGTTATTTTTACCAGCGCGCATCCAAAAAAAGTGCAGCACCGCCAGCACGGCGATGAGATAAATAGCTTTGTGCAGCGTCTGCCAGCGCTTGGCACCCATAGCTTTGATAGCCCGGTTAAACGAGGTGGCCGCCATCGGTGTGAGCAGTAAAAACGCGGCAAAACCCACCAATATAAATGTCCTCTTGGGAATGTCTTTGAGGATATCGGCCAGGTTAAATTCCATGTCAAACCACACATAGCACAGCAGGTGCAACACGGCGTAAAAGTACACAAACAAACCCAGCATGCGCCGAAACCGCGCTAACTGCGGCGTGCTGCTGATGCTGCGCAAGGGCGTGACCAGCAGCGTCAGGCACAAAAACCGCAGCGTCCAGTCGCCAGTCGCACGGGTTAAATATTCGGTAGGGTTGGCACCCAGGTTGTTGGTGATCACGCCATACACGAGCCACGCAAAAGGCAGCATGCTCAGCGCAAACAGCACTACTTTGGCTGCGGGGCGCAAGAGCAGCGGGCGCATCCCAGCCAAGCCCAAGGGCGAGGTCGAAGATGGAACAAGCGCCATGCCTAGAAAAACTTCTTCAAGTCCATACCCGCGTACATCGACGCCACCTGCGCTTCGTAGCCGTTGAACATCAAGGTTTTGCGCTTCTTGGCAAACACGCCGCCCTCTTCGCCAATGCGCCTCTCGGTGGCCTGACTCCAACGCGGGTGGTCAACATCAGGGTTCACGTTGCTGAAAAAACCGTACTCATTCGGGGCTGCTTTGTTCCACGCGGTTTTTGGCTCTTTGTCGGTAATGCGGATTTTGACAATCGACTTGCCGCTCTTAAAACCATACTTCCAAGGCAGCACCATGCGCACAGGCGCACCGCTTTGATTAGGCAGCACCTCGCCATACATACCAAAGGTGAGCAGCGCCAACGGATTCATGGCTTCGTCCATCCGCAGGGCTTCCATATAGGGCCAGTCTAGCGAACGGCCGCCCAAACCAGGCATAGTGGCTTTGTCGGCCAGCGTGTAAAACTCGACGTACTTGGCGCTGCTGCTGGGCTCTACCTTTTTAATCAACTCGCTGAGCGAATAGCCCACCCACGGGATCACCATCGACCAGCCTTCGACGCAGCGCAGGCGGTAAATGCGCTCTTCTTGCGCACTGAGTTTAATGAGGTCTTCAAGCGTGTATTTCGCGGGGTTTTTGACCAAACCGTCGATCTCTACGGTCCATGGCTTGGTTCGCAAAGTATGGGCATTTTTGGCCGGATCGGCCTTGTCAGTGCCAAACTCGTAGTAGTTGTTGTAGGTCGAAGCGTCTTTGTAGTCTGTGACTTTCTCTACTGTCATCGCACCGGCTACGGTCGACTTGGCTCCCAACAGCGCAGGCAGCTTGCCCCCGCCCATAGCCCGCGCATCCCGCGCCGCCCAACCGGCCAGTGTCGCACCGGCTGCACCAGTAGCCAGCAGCTTGAGCATGTCCCGGCGGCCTTGGTAGGCGGATTGCGGGGTGATCTCGCTGGGAATGCGGTGGTTAAAACCGTCACTGAAAGTCTGGATCAACATACGTAGCTCTCCTTAGGTGGCTGTCTGTCGTGGTGGCTTGGGGGTTCTTACAGTTCTGAGGGTGGGGTCGGGGTCGGACTTCCGGACGCAGAGGACGCAAAAGTTACGCAAAGGACGCAAAAAAGAAATACAAAATTAGAACCAAAAATAAACCTCCCATTTAAGCTGATATTTTTGGATTTCAATTTTTCTTATTTTTGGCTCTTCTTGGTTTTCTTTTTGCGTACTTTGCGTAACTTTTGCGCCCTCTGCGTCCGGAAGTCCGTATTTGGAAGTTCGGTATTCAGAAGTCTACAAAGTCCCGTAACTGTGCAAGCCACTCAAAAACATATTCACGCCCAAAAACGCAAACGTAGTCACCGCCAGCCCCGCCAGCGCCCACCATGCCGCCACGGTGCCGCGCAGGCCCTTCATGAGGCGCATGTGCAGCCAGGCGGCGTAATTAAGCCAGACGATCAGGGCCCAGGTTTCTTTCGGGTCCCAGCTCCAGTAGCCGCCCCAAGCCTCGGCCGCCCACAGGGCACCCAGCACGGTGGCGATAGTGAAGAAGGCAAAGCCCACGGCAATGGCTTTGTACATCATGTCGTCGAGAATTTCAAAGCTGGGCAGCCGCTCAGCAATCCGGCGGCGACCGAACAAAATGCCGCCCACGATGAGGGCTGAAATAGCCGAGTAGCCCAACCAGTAGTTAGTGCCATTGGCACCCGACACAGCCGACTGGCGAAACACAATAGGCAAAAAGCACAGCACAATGCCCAGCAGCCACATGGGCGTGAGCTTGTACCAACGTGACTCATCAGCTTGCTGCTTGATCAGGTAACCAAACGCCACCATCGCCGACAGCGCAAAGGTGCCGTAGCCAATAAAGTTGGCCGGTACATGCAGCTTCATCCACCAGCTTTTCAGCGCGGGCACCAAGGGCTGGATCTCGTGCGCCTGGCGTACCAAGGTGTACCAGAGCAAAAAGCCCACTGCAGCACTTACCACCAACATCACCATCGCGCCAAGTGATTTGGTCTTGTATTGCGCCTCGAAATATAGATAAAACGTGGTCGTCAGCCAGCAAAACAGCACGAACACTTCGTACAAGTTGCTCACCGGAATGTGGCCAATGTCGGGCCCGAGCAAATAGCTCTCGTACCAACGCACCATGGTGCCAATGAGGGCCATCGACACTGCGGCCCAGGCAATTTTGCTGCCCAGCGATTCCATTGCGCTACTTTGCGCGGTGGCAAACACGCCCAGCCAGTAAAACACGGTGCTCATGAAAAACAGCACGCTCATCCACAAAATAGCCGACTGGCTGGACAAGAAGTACTTGAGCCAAAACACCGTTTCGGCGCGCGCCAAATTGTCTTGGTATGCCGTGATAGCCAATAGCGAAAAAGCGGTGACGACCAACATCAAGTTGCGCAGCGGTGCCCAAAACCAGCCCAGCCAAATGACAGCGGGCACCAAGCCCATCAAGATGGATTTATCGTAAAAATCCATGGCCGCGCTGTAGCGTGACAGCGCAAATGCAGCGCCGAGTATGGCGAACAAGGCAAAGGCCCAGTCCAACGCGCTGCGCTTGGCAAAATAGCCTTCACCCAAAGTGATGGTGGTAGACGTCGCCTTGTTGCTGATGGTAGTGGTTGCCGTGTTCATAGTGCCGTACCTGTGGTGGTGGTTGCCGCCGCTGTTGCCGATGTTGGTGCCGCTGTGCCTGCGCCCAAGCCCAATAGCTTGGATGCCAATAAGTCAAACTCTTTGTCGCCGTCCATCGTCTTGCGGTTGGTGGACAGTGCCATTTGCGCATGGGCAGCGGGGTCGCCCCCGCCGGATGCTGATGTCGTGACCCAGACCCACAGTCTACGCTCTCTCACATACAGCATGGCAAACACGCCGATGATCAAGAACAGGCAGCCTGTGTAGACCACCCATTTGCCCGGCGCACGCGCTACCTGGAAGACACTGGCCTGCACTTGGGTAAAGTCCTTCAATGCAAAAGCCATCGGTGCCGGGTAGAAAAATGCGTCCGACAGTGAGATCACCGACTGCGCCATAAAAGCCTGCGCTTTGTCGTCGCTTGCCATCGGCTTCAAGCCCGCCTGCTCTCGGCTGAGTTGCAGCAGCTCAAAAATAACGCCATTCAAAATCCGCACCAGCACCTCGCCCGCGCGGTTGCGCTCGGCCTCGGGTACGCTCACCTCCATAAACTTGGACACGGCCTGCAAACCCGCCACACTTTCATTGTTGATTTTTTCTGCCCCGGCAAACAGTGACAGCGCACGTGCGGCTGATAGGCTAAGCTGTTGCGCCAGCTCGGTCTTGCCCGGCTCCACAGCTTTGGCCACGTAGCGCTCTACTGCTTTGGCACGCACCGCCGGGTCGGCCAGGCCCAAGCGCAGGCGGGTAAAGCCGTCCATATTGCCTTGCTCATCGGCGGGTATGCGCAGGTAGCTGAAGGCCTCATTGGGCGTGTTGCGCATGCCCAGCAAAAAGACAGCCTGCCCATCACCTTTATCGTCTTTGTCCAGCACCACGGGCAGCATGTAGTTGTGGAACTCGCGCGCCTGGCCTGCGGCATCGCGCAGCTTGTAGCTGATGCTGGGGCCGATATTGCGCAGCTCTTTATTGGTTTTGGTTTTGTTGGCCGCACCCATGCTTTTGTCCAGCGATGCGCGCAGGTCTACCTTGCGCACATCCGCGCCCGAGCCTGCGTCGTCGCCTTTGCCAAAGTTCTCCACATTGATCACGCGCAGCGCGGTGAACTCCAGCGTCATTTTTTCCGCAGTGTCGCCCTTGGCCAAGCTGGTTTGCCCGCCAATCACACCATCGACATCAAAAGCCTTGGCGCCTGCCGCCATCGGCACGGCGGTAAGCTTGACGCTGGAGCCACCGTCGTCAAAGCTGCTCTGGTAGATCTCAATGCCCCGGTGCGTGACGGGGTGGTTTACCTCCACTCGGCCCGGTATTTTTTCGCCGGTTTCTTTGTCGGTAATCACAATGTCGCTGGCAAACAGCTTGGGCATGCCGGTGGAGTAGTACTCAACGATAAACTTTTTCAGCTCGATGGAGAACGGCAAGTCCTGGATCAGCACGCCGCCAGGTCGGTTAAGGATGGCGGTGGACGATGTAGCACCCTCAGCCACCAGCAAATTGCCGCGAAACGCCAAGTTGCTGTTACCCAAGCGGTGCGCAGGTGCGATGTCGGCAATCATGCCGCCGCCGCCGTAGACCGACTTGCCGTTGAACCACTGCTGCATGCGGATAAACAAATCCCCATCCAGCAAACCGCCAATGCACACCAGCACGATGGCGCTGTGCGCGGCGATGTAGCCCAGCTTGTTGGCAGCGCCCGCTTTGGCCGCCACCATGTAGCCAGGCTGCCTGCCCGCCGCTGCATCACCCGGGCGGGTTTGCAGCTTGACCTTCCAGCCCGAAACGGCCAGCGTGTGCCCGATACGGTGGGCCGCAGCCTCGGCGCTCTCGGCTAAAGCGGCATCCGCCCGGTGGCCAAAGGCCTTGAGGCTTTGCTCACGCATGCTTTCTTTGTAAACCTTCAAATCAGCAATAATTTTGGGGGTGTTGCGCGTGATGCACAGGCTGGTGGAGAGCACCAAAAACGCCAAAATCAGCAAAAACCACCAAGCGCTGTACACCGTAGGCAGGCTGAACGAGTTAAACACGTCAGCCCAGAACGGGCCAAACTGGTTGACGTAGTTGGTCAAAGGCTCGGCCTGCTTGAGCACGGTACCAATGATCGAGGCGATGCAGATGACGGTGAGCAGCGAGATAGAAAAACGCATGGACGACAGCAGCTCTACCGCCGCGCGCAAGGCGAGAGAGGGAGTTTTAAGCCGCCAACCGTGGGTAGAAACAGACATCTTGGTATTGTCGCCTTTGTATGGTCAATGCGCCGCATGAAAAAAGGCGGGCTTCACTGTGAAAGCCCGCCTTGGTTAGGGAGAAGTACCCCGTTTAAGTTCAAAAATTTCTTCGCGCAATGGGCAGCGTAGCGAGCGGCTGGAAGGCTAGGCGCGCACCGCAGCAAGGTTAAGCACCTTGCGAGGATGCGCAACAACGCATGCCAGTCGCGCAGTAGCTGCACATCAGCGAAGACCAGCTACGTAGTCTGCTACCGCTTTGATCTCGCGATCATTCATTTTGGCGGCGTTTTGTGTCATTTGCAGGTTGTTGTTACGTGTGCCGTCGCGGTAGCCACGCAGGGACGAGGCAATGTAGTCGGCATGCTGGCCTGCCAGGCGAGGGTATTGGGAAGGTATGCCAGCGCCTGTGGGGCTGTGGCAGCCTGCGCAGGCGGCCACTTGGCGGTCGGCAATGCCGCCCTTGTAGATGCGCTCACCCAGGGCGACCAATTCTTTGTCTTTGGCAAAGCCAGGCTTGGCTTTTTGGCCCGCTGCCCAAAAGGCGACGTTGCGCATGTCTTCGTCGCTCAAGGTGCTGGCAAAGCCTTGCATCACCGCATTTTTACGTTTGCCCGATTTGAACTCTTGCAACTGCTTGACCAAATACTCAGGGTGTTGGCCTGCCAGCTTGGGGTTCTCCACTGCGCCCGAATTACCGTCGGCACCGTGGCAGGCCACGCAGACGGCGGCAAACTTCTCTGAGCCTTTGGCCAAATCGGGTTTGGCCATTTTGGGGGCTTCAGGCTTGGCAGCGGCTGGCTTGGCAGGCTCATTGGCAAAAGCGGGGGCGGCCAAACAGGCGGCAAGCAGAAAACTGGCGATGAATTTCATGGCGAAAGTGGGGATTTAAGAATATCTGGGATACAAAACCTATTGATTTTACAATGCTTCATGCGGGAAATCCCTTCCCAAGCCCTTTTGCGCCCTTGCGGTGTCCTCAAAATGTCCTCCACACCGTCCAAAAAGTCCAACAATCCAGGCCCGCGCAGCAAAGCCCGCACCACCGTAGCCCAGGCGCAGCAGGGCAAAGCCAGCGCGCTCACCCGCACTGCGCCCACCTACGCCAAGCCCGCAGTGGCCACCGAGCCGGCCAAAGAAGCCATGGCCTGGCTGCACACCACCCGCTTTCTCACCACCGCCGCTCAGTTGCACCACCTGCCCGCGCTGGACGTGCCCGAGTTTGCTTTCGTAGGCCGCTCAAACGCCGGTAAATCGACCTGCATCAACATGCTGGCCCAGCAAAAGCAGCTGGCCTACGCCTCTAAAACCCCCGGGCGCACCCAGCACATCAACCTGTTCTCCATCGGCCGCCAAGGTGCCACAGATGCCGTGCTGGCCGACCTGCCCGGCTATGGCTATGCGGCCGTGGCCAAAGACAGCAAGCTGCGCTGGCAGCGCGTGATGGCCAACTACCTCAAAAGCCGCGAAAACCTGGCCGCCGTAGTGCTGCTATGTGACCCGCGACTGGGCCTGACCGAGCTAGACGACATCTTGCTGGACGTGATCCGCCCTCGGGTCGAGAAGGGTTTGAAATTCGTCATCTTGCTGACCAAGGCCGACAAGCTGAACAAAACCGAAGCCGCCAAGGCGCTGTCGATTGCCAAGCTGCAAGCCGGTGGCGGCGAAGTGCGCATGTTCTCCGCGCTCAATCGCTTGGGTGTCGATCAGATGGCGCTGCAACTGCGGGCTTGGGCGGCTGAGCCCTTGGTGAGGTCTGTGGATGCGGCAGTCGGTGCGGATGCGGTGGATGCCGATGCTGGTGCCGAAACGGGCGACGATGTGTATACGGATGTGGACGATGGGTTGGATGACTCCAAGGATGCTACTTGAGCCTGCAGTTATATGCCTTTTAGGCCTTTAGGCCAATGGAGTATGGCGTAAGCAGCTATTGGATTAGTAGTATTCTGCGGTTCTCTATTTCATGCTCAGAAGGTTTTAAGGCACATCGACTGAGCCTTGTGTAGCGCTGTACTGGCCTGGACGGGGAACGGGACATATTTTTTAAAAAATCCCGCCAAACACGCGCCCACTTTTTGTAGCAATCTAAAGACCACGCCGCGCCTTGGCTACATTTTTAAAAAAATACGCTCCCATTCCTTCACCTGCGCTGAAGTTTTTTTAGGGACACGTTGAGTTCAAATAACGCTGGTACGCATCGATCAGAAATGCGCCACTTCAGTTTCCTCGACGAACTTCACTGAACCGCCACTGCGAAATGTCACCTTGAGACTCTAATCGCCCCTGCGCCACAAGATATGCAATCCGAGCCGCAACGGAATCGAACTCATCGTCTGAGTTTTCACAGCTAAACCAGTGGTCTCGAGTCACTTTGCTAAGGATCATGGCCACCTTCTGCCATTGAGTTAAAGCAATTGAAAGAACCAAATCGTCAAGCTCGGCAGGTGTGATATCAGGATACTCAACAAGATATATCTCAAAGTGACCTGATAACTTCAGACTTCCTGATCCCTATAGGACGAGGCACCGATCATTGGGAATTTCACTTGGCACCGATGCGCTCATCGCAGACTGACCCATCCGCAGTGCCCTC
>JAYVGI010000178.1:0-30170 GCA_043772355.1 Polaromonas sp. | reverse complement strand
GTGGGGTCCCAGTACAGGCGCACCCGGCCGTTGTGCAAGCGCAGCTCGCCATTGGCCGCGTCGGTGCCCATGCCCAGATAGCCTAGCTGGTAGGGGTTGGTTTGCTTGGCAGTGTCCTTGGTGGTGCCGAGCACGGCTTCGACAAAGGGGATGGTGCCCAGGTCCTCAATGAAAATGGTGTTCTCTGCGTTGCTGAAATCTGCGCCCACGGTGATGGACGGGCCGCTCTTGGGCTGCAGGTTTTGCGGGGTGTTGACGGTTTTGGGAATCAGAAAATCGCCATTGCCGGAGAAAAAATGGCCCAGCTTGTCGCTCAGCCCGGTCAAGCCGCCCTTGTCTTGGGATTTGAGCAGCACCTCGGTGCTGCCCAGTGAGCCCGCTGCCAGCACGACCTGCTTGGCCCGCACCACGCCTTGTTGGGTGATCGTCTCATCGCCATCGAGCACCGCGACATCGACCTCAAAGGTTTTGCCCACTTGGCGGATCTGCTGGACCCGGTGCTGGGCAAAAATCTGGGTGCGGCCAGTATCGCGCGCGACCGCCAGGTAGTTCAGCGTTAACAAGGCGCGGGCGTTGACATTGCCCTCAAAGCTTTGCGAGGGTGGGCAGCCGATCAGACATTCACCGCAGTAGACGCAGCGCGTTTGGTCGATGCCCGAGGGCGTTTTGGCCGGGGCCTTCGCGCTGTGCACGGCGATGGGCACAAGATGCGGCTCGCTGATGCAGCGGCGGCAGTTTTGAGCAGCGGCCATAAACGCGTTGGTGCGCGCTGGCAGGCCCAGTACGGGGTTGGGCTGCAGGGGTGCGGCGTGCAAAATGTCGCCGGCCAGGTCGTAGTAGGGGTCAAGCACCTCGCGCGAGATGCTGGCGGGCCAACGGGGGTCATCGAAAATCTCGGCCTGTGCGCGCAGCCGCACGCCAAAATAATGTAAGGAGCCACCGCCCACGCCCACCCCGCGAATCACGTTCATGCCCATGCCGATGTCCACCACGAAGTGGCCGTGGCGAATCTGCTCGGTGCCGTGGCCAGTGGCCAGCACGTTCACGGGGCCGGGCGGGTATTCTTTGCCTTGCTCCAAAATGGCCACGGTTTTACCGGCTTGGGCCAGGCGACAGGCCACGGCAGCGCCGCCAAATCCGGAGCCTATGACCACGACGTCAAAGGTCTGGTCGATGCAAGAGTGAGGGGTCGTCATTCGATGTTTCCTTTTGGGGGGTGAGAGGATGTTGGAATGGGTTCAAACACGCTGGACCATCGTCGGATCGTCCAGCGCTATGCAGTGTATTTGGTGTCGATGCGGTGCCCGCCAGCGCAGGGCAAAATAGGCCCGCCATCGATTACCAGCGAGCGCTGCATCGATAGCCGCGCTGGGTGAGAGCGCGTCGGGAAATGCGCGCACCAGGCGCGCGGATTTAGGTTTGTTTACTCTGGCAGCGCTGCCAGCTGCGCTTGGGCGTACTGCGCCAGCAGGGCGAAGTCCAGGCGGTTGATCATGGCCTGCACCTCAGGGTGGGCTTGCACCAGCGCGGGGTGGTGTTCGCGCCATTGGTTGAGCTGGCTGACAGAGCCGACACGGGCGGCTTGGTGCAGCGGGCTCCAGTGTTGGGCATCGGCCCACGGTGCGGGCGCCGGGGCCATGGCGGCGGATGCCTCTTGCGCAATCCATTGGGGCTGCAGGTGCTGGGTCAGCACCTGGATGAGTTGGCGCTCGCTGATGGGTTTGAGCAAATGCTGGTTTACGGTATGTTGGGGGTTCCAATCCGAGGGGGGCAGGGCCTGGGTGGCCGACAGCATGAGCATGCTGCGGCTGCACCAGGCTGCGGGCAGCTCGGGCGCGCTGCGCACATAGCGCACGAAGTCCCAGCCCACAGTGCCCTGGCCCAGGTGCTGGTCTACGATGTACAGATCAAAGCCGCCGACCGAAGCGTCTGCCCCATGGCTGGCTGCCAGCGCGCGCACGGCCTCTTGGGCCTGGCTGACGCTGTCGAACGCGCTGACGCTAAAGCCTAAATCCGTCAACAGCTCTTGCAGGTACTGGCTGCTGGCGAGGTCGTCCTCCAGCAGCAAAATGCGCAGTGTGGGGCCGCTGTAGCCAACGATGCCGTGCCCGGCGGGCGCATCCAGCGCCTGCGAGGGCTGGGGCGCATCGGCGCAGGCCAGGTCCAGCGTAAAGCTGAACTCGCTGCCCTGCCCGGGCTGGCTGCGCACGTGCAGGCCGCTGCCCATCAGGCCCAGAATATGCTGGGCAATGGGCAGGCCCAGGCCCAGACCATCGCGGTCCGTAGCGCCGCCGCGCTCAAACAGCTCAAAGATGTGGGCCCGGGCCTCGGGCGCAATGCCGCAGCCGGTGTCGCTGACGCAAAATTGCAGGTGGCGCATTGGCGGGCTGCTGCTGTGGGAGGGGCCTGTGTCCAGTGCGGCAATGTGCAGCGTGACGCTGCCGTGCTGGGTGTAGCGCATGGCGTTGGCCAGCAGCACCATCAGCACCTGCTCTATGCGCAGGCTGTCGCCCAGCAGCGCGGCGGGCAAGTTTGCGCCCTGCGTGCTGTGGAACTGGTTGCCGCTTTCCGTGGCCAGCAAGTTTGCGCGCTGAACCACGCTGTCTTGCAAGGCGGACAGATCAAAGGCGCTGGTGCTCACGCGCAACTGATCCTGGCCGACGCGCACATAGTCCAGCAGGTCGTCGATCTGCCCGACCAGTTGCTGGCCGGCGCGCTGCGCCACCTGCAGCCGCCGCGCGATGGCCTGGGGAGGCTTGTCGCGCAAGACCAAACCGACGTAGCCCAGCACCGCGTGCATGGGGGTGCGCAGCTCATGGCTGATTTTGGCCATGAACAGGGATTTGGCGGCATTGGCCTGCTGCGCCTCGTCGCGCGCGACTTGCAAGGCCTCGGTGCGCTGCACCACCTTGTCCTCCAGCAGCGCCATGGCCTGTTGGTAGCCCTGCCAGCGCAGTGCCTGGCGGGTTTGGCGTTCCCGCAGCAGCTGCACCGTGATACCCACAAAAAACACCGCCGTGGTGAGGAGCACGGGGATGGGCGAGATCAGGTGGCGCAGCACATCGTTTTGTGTCACGCCCAGCACCGACAGATGCAGTCTGGAGTTGATCAACAGCGCCGTACAGGATGTGAGCACAATCAGCACGGCGCTGGTTTGGCCGCGCCACACCATCCAGGCGCTCAGGAGCAGCGTAAACACCGTCATCACAATGCCAAGCAGGCCGATCTGAAGCACCAGTTGCGTCGCTTGCTGCAGCCCCAAGAGCGTCAGCATGGCGCTGAGCCCACACAAGCCGCACAGGATGGAAAAGCCCCTGTGCGCCCATTTGGGTACCCCCAGAGTGCTGACACCGGCCAAAAATAACCAGACAAATACGGTGGTCAGCAGCAAAATCAGCCAGGCCATCCAGGCGATTTGCTGGGCGATGGCGGCCGCCAAAGCGCTGGGCAGGATCAAGGCTAAAAATCCCAGTTGCAACAGCAACCAGCTGCCCAGCAGCAGGCTGCGCAGCCCCAGGACGATTTGCAGGGGCTGGCGCAAAACTAGGCCAATGAACAAACAAATCAGCCCCAAGGCCATGGTGGCACCGATCAGCAACAGGTCGGTCAGACCGCTCTGCACTGCTGTGCCCACATACGCGACTGGATCGTGCAGGGCAAAGGCCATGTTCAAAGGGGGCGTGTTGTTCTCGGCGTGGAGCAGTACCACCCGCTTCTCGTGGGGCTGCAGTTGCAGCGCAAAGACCACGTCGGGTACATTGATCTGCCGGTCTGTGGTGGGCACCGCCAATCCCGAGGCGTCGCTGCGCCAGGTGCCCTGCGCCGTGCGCTGGTGCAGCTGGACATGCGCCAGGCGGGGCGGCGCGACCTCCAGCCAAATGTCGCGCACCACCGGCGTGGTGTTGGCAAGCTCCAGGCGCGCCCACAAATTTTTGTTGGTCCATCCGGTGGGCGAAGATGCCGCCATGGGAGCCCAATCGCTTCTGGCCCACATCTGCTGTGGCGTGGCCGGGTGGCCGCGCTCGACCTTCAGCGTGCTCAGCTGCACCAGCCGCACCCCCGCAGGGTGGCTATTGCCCTGCCCACTGCGGCTGTTGTAGTTGCTGCCTGTCCAGGCGATCAGCACGGCAATCACCATGGCGCCCAGAATGTGGCCCAGGCGGCGCAGTGGGAGGTAAGGCATGGTGGTTTTCTCGGGTAACGAGGGCGCGCGCGCCTGCTAGGCTGGGGGTTTGCAGGGCCGGGGCTTAGCTGAGCACCACGGAGCTCAGGCGTCTGCGGTAGGTGGCTACCGTGGGGTCTTGCGGGGGAATCTGGCCGTCGGCGACCTTGACCTTGGGCGGTTCGATGGTCTCCAGAATGGCGACATAGGTTTTGCGGGCTTTCTCTTCGGCCCAGGTTTTGTCGCGCATCAAAATCTCCAGCAACTCGTCCATGGCCAGGGTCCACTGGCGTTGGCCGATGTGCAGTTGGGCCAAGGCAAAGCGGGCCTCAAAGTCGCGCTTGTTGGTGGCGATTTTGGATTGAAATTCGCTGCTAGCCTGCTTATTACTTGCGCAACCAGCTGCGAAATCCATAGCGGTCAAGATGCGCTGGGCAGCGTCGAATTTGCGGTTCGTGCTGATCTTGGGCATCACCGGGGCCAGGGCCACTTTGGCATCGTCGTCCAAACCGGCTTGCAGCAGGCTGCGCAGCAAATCAAAGCGAGCCTCGTCGTTGTCGGGGGCCAGGGCCACGGCTTCGCGCAGCACGGCGATGGCTTCCTGGCTGCCGGGTACCAGGGGTTCTTCATCTATCAGCTCGGGTTCTTCCAGCGCGGGGGGCACGTGTTTGTCCAGAAACTCGCGTACTTTGCTCTCGGGCAGCGCGCCGGTAAAACCGTCTACCGGCTGGCCATTGGCCAGCAGCACGCAGGTGGGGATGCTGCGAATGCCAAAGGCCTGAGAGATTTGCTGCTCTTGGTCGGAGTCGATCTTCACCAGCTTGAAGCGCCCGGCGTATTCCAGCTCCAGTTTTTCCAGAATGGGGCCCAAGGACTTGCAGGGCGCGCACCACGGGGCCCAAAAGTCAACCAGCACGGGGACGGTCATGGAGGCTTGGATCACCTCGGCTTCAAAATTTTGGACGGTGGCTTCGATCATGGTGGGTTTTTCAGTAAGGCGGTAATACGGGCGGGCGAAAACGTAGAATCCAAGCTATGACACAACAGCCAGCAGATTCTCGCATTCTCATCGGTGTACTGATGGGTTCCAGTTCCGACTGGGACACCATGCAGCACGCGGTGCAGATTTTGACCGATTTTGGCATCCCCCACGAGGCCCGCGTGGTTTCGGCCCACCGCATGCCTGACGATATGTTTGCCTACGCCGAGGCCGCCTGCGGGCGCGCTTTGGTGGCCATCATTGCGGGCGCGGGCGGCGCGGCGCACCTGCCAGGCATGCTGGCGGCCAAAACTACTGTGCCGGTGCTGGGCGTGCCGGTAGCGTCCAAACACCTCTCGGGCGTAGACTCGCTGCACAGTATTGTGCAAATGCCCAAAGGCGTGCCGGTAGCCACCTTTGCCATCGGCGCAGCCGGGGCGGCCAATGCGGCGCTGTTTGCGGTAGCCATGCTGGCCACCCACGATGCGGCGCTGCGGGGTAAGCTGGATGCGTTTCGTGCCAAACAGACGGAAGCTGCGCGTGCTAGCGTGTTGCCTGCTTTGACGGTTTGAAGATTTAACTTCCGGACGCAGAGGGCGCAAAGGTTACGCAAAGGACGCAAAAGAAGATAAAGAAAAAAGCCAAAAAAGGCCAAAATTAGCAATACCATCCGGCGCATGCAGTCAATTTTTTGAATTTTTTTGGTATTCCTTTTGCGTCCTCTGCGTCCGGAAGTCCGATTTCGCCCTCAGCCCACCCCACCACCTCCGAAAACACACACCATGAAACCGATTCTTCCCGGCGCAGCACTTGCAGATGGTCGCCAGCCTACCCTTGGGGTGATGGGCGGTGGCCAACTGGGCCGTATGTTTGTGCAGGCCGCCCAGCGCATGGGCTACTTCACCGTGGTGCTGGATGCTGACCCGGCCAGCCCGGCGGGCCAAGTGAGCCAGTACCACATAGCGGCCAACTACCTGGACGAGCAGGGCTTGGCGCAGCTGATGCAGCGCAGCGCGGCGATTACCACCGAGTTTGAAAACGTGCCCGCCCCGGCGCTGATGACCCTGGGCGCGCACCGCCCGGTGGCGCCCAACGCCGAGTGCGTGGCCATCGCGCAAGACCGCCGGATGGAGAAAACCCGGCTGGCCGAGATAAGCAAAACCTCGGGCGTGGGCCCGGTGCCTTACTGGGTGATCGAGCACGCCAGCGACTTGGCCAATGTGCCCGAGCATTGCCTGCCCGGCATGCTGAAAACCGCCACTTTGGGCTATGACGGCAAAGGCCAAGTCAAGGTCAACAGCCGTGCCGAGCTGGCCAGCGCATGGGCGCAGCTGAAAGAAGTGCCCTGCGTGCTGGAGCAGTTTGCGGCACTCGCTGCCGAGTGTTCGGTGATTGTGGCGCGCGGCCCCGATGGGCAGATGGTGGCGCTGCCGGTGGCGCGCAATGTGCATGTGGACGGCATTTTGGCGGTGAGTGAGGTGTATGAACATAATTTGCCTCTGGCCCTCATAGAACGTGCGCAAGCAGCTACGCAATGCATAGCAGAGGCTTTGGAGTATGTGGGCGTACTGTGCGTGGAGTTTTTTATTTTGCAGGACAGCGCGGGTCAGCTTAGCGAGAGCAGCCCACTAACCGTGAACGAGATGGCCCCGCGCCCGCACAACAGCGGCCACTGGAGCATGGACGGCTGCAACGTGAGCCAGTTTGAGCTGCAAGTGCGCGCTCTGTGCGGCCTGCCCCTGCCCCAGCCGCGCCAGCACTCGGCCAGCATCATGCTCAATTTACTCGGTGACGTGTGGTTCGATGCGGCGGGCAAAACCAAGGCTCCCGACTGGAGCGCGGTGCTGGCCCTGCCCGGTACGCACCTGCATTTGTACGGCAAGCTCGATGCCCGCAAAGGCCGCAAGATGGGGCACCTGAACATCACCGCTGCCAGTGCCGAGCAAGCCCGCACCGTGGCCCAGCAAGCCGCTGCGTTGCTGGGTGTGCCGTTTGCGTAAGCCGGGCGCGGGTCATCAAAATACACGCCGCGTGGACCGAAAACAAAGCATGACGCACAGCCTGAACACGATGCTTTCAGTAGCTGCTTGCGCTGACATATTGGCCGCTGGTGGCCTGGTGGCCTTTCCTACTGAGACCGTGTATGGTCTGGGAGCGGACGCTGGCAACGACGCTGCGGTGGCCCAAATTTTTGCTGCCAAAGGCCGCCCGGCAGACCACCCGCTCATCGTGCACGTGTTTGATGCCGACAGCGCAGACTACTTTGCCGCCAGCATGAGCGAGTTTGCGCGCAAGCTGATTGCCGCCTTCTGGCCTGGGCCGCTCACCATCATCGTGCCGCGCAAAGAGGGTGTGGCCGCTGCCAGCGCGGGTGGGCAAAACTCCATTGGCCTGCGCTGCCCCTCCCACCCCATGGCTTTGGAGCTGCTGCGCGCCTGCGCCGAGCGCGGAGTAATGGGCCTGGCCGCGCCCAGTGCCAACAAGTTTGGCAAGGTCAGCCCCACCACCGCCCAGCATGTGCGCGACGAGCTGGGCAGCACGCTGGCCGTACTGGACGGCGGCGCATGCAGCGTGGGCATAGAGTCCACCATCATCGACTGCACGCGCGGCGCACCCGTGCTGCTGCGCCCCGGGGTGCTACAGCCGCAGCAGATTGAGGTGGCGATGGGTTGCAAGCTGCTATTGAATGAGGAGCTGGCTGCGCAATGTTCTTCAAGGCCAACAGCTGAAAATGCTTTAAATTCGGCCCCCCAGGCAGCCCCCAGAGCCTCTGGCACGCTGGAGTCGCACTACGCACCCAACGCCCGCGTACGCGTGATGGATGCCAAGGCGCTGCAAACCGCGCTGGACCTGCTGGGCCAAGATGCGGCCAACATCGCGGTGTACTCACGCGCCATCCTGGTATCCAAGTCCGAGCGCATCATCCGCCGCCGCATGCCCGACGATGCGCTGGCCACCGCGCAGCAGCTGTTTGCGGTGCTGCGCGAGTTTGATGCTCAAGCTGTCAAACTGATTTGGATAGAAACCCTGCCCCCAGATGCCGCCTGGGACGGTGTGCGCGACCGCTTACAACGCGCTGCGGCCAGCTAAAAACGCCGCCTAAACCTTTACATGCCGCACACCAGCGCGTTAACCCAGCCAGTTAAGATACAGGCTACGGGCAGGCGGCTTGCCCACGCATGAAATTTGTGGAGAAAACAATGCAATTGAATGTCAACGCGCCCTCTCTGTGGCGCAGGAGCTTGGTGGCCATGGCGGCTGCCAGCGCCCTGCTGGCTGGCTGCGGGTCTGGAACAACGGTGTCCACCCTGGTGCCCACCCGCATGGTGGTCATGGGCGACGGCCTGGCCGATGTGGGCCAAGTGGGCGGGACGGTCTATTCCGTCAAAGACGCGACCAACACCACCTGGGTGCAGCAGGTCGCTGCCAGCTACGGCTTGACCATCAGCGCCCAGTCTGCAGGCGGCCAAGGCTGGGCGCGCGGCAATGCGCGCGTGGCCCTCAAACCGGATGCCGCAGGCAACGCCGCCACGCTCACAGTCACCGAGCAAATCGATGCATTTTTGGCCGCCAACGGCATTGCCAAAGACAACGTGATTTTGCTGGACCCAGGCATCAGCGACCTGGTGGTGCAAGCAGAGGCCTTCAAGGCCGGTAGCATTACCTCAGCCCAAGTACTGGCCAATGCGGCCGAAGCCGGCAAAACACTGGCCGCGCAGGTGCGCCGCCTGGTGGCCGCCGGTGGCACCCATATCGTGGTAGCCGGAGCCTACAACCTGGGCAAATCGCCCTACGCTACAGCAGCTGGCCAAAACAGCTTGCTAGAGAATGCCAGCCTCAAATTCAACGAAGCCTTGCTGGTGGCCATGGTCGATCTGGGTGCTAATGTGCTCTATATCGACACGGCTTTTCGCTACAACCAGGTCATCAACCAGCCCGGCACCTATGGTTTTGTCAACTCCGTTCTGGCCGCCTGCACCACGCCCAACGTGACCACCTGCACCCCCAGCACCGTGCTCACCGGTATCGACTACAACACCTATGTGTTTGCCGACGACCGCTATTTCACGCCCGCAGCACAACGCAGCTTTGGCGACTACGCGTATTCGCGCATGAAGACGCGCTGGTAGGCTTCGCGCGTTTGCCACGCCAATGAAAAAAGCCGACGCAAGCGTCGGCTTTTTTTTGTGCACGAGGGCAGGCGTTTACGCCGCCAGTCGCTGCGCAATCTTAGCCTTGGTGTCCACCAGCTCTTGCGGCAAATGGTGCTTGAGCTGGGTAAACAGCTCTTCGTGCAGTTTTAGTTCAGCCGTCCATGCGGCAGTGTCAAAGCTGGTGACGCTGTTGAATTGCTCGGCGCTGAAGTCTAGCCCCGTCCAGTTGAGCTCGTCATATGACGGGCTCACGCCTACTGCGTGGTCTACGCCTTTGGCGGTGCCTTCGATGCGGTCGATCATCCACTTGAGCACGCGCATGTTCTCGCCGTAGCCGGGCCAGACAAACTTGCCGTCATCGCCTTTGCGGAACCAGTTGGTGGTGAAAATTTTGGGCAGGGTGGCACCTGTGGCGGCGAGCTTTTCGCCCATGTTCAGCCAGTGCTGGAAGTAGTCGCTCATGTTGTAGCCGCAAAAGGCGATCATGGCGAAGGGGTCGCGGCGCACCACGCCTTCTTGGCCGACTATTGCCGCCGTGGTCTCGCTGCCCATGGTAGCGGCCATGTACACGCCCTCTACCCAGTTACGTCCTTCCATCACCAGTGGCACGGTGGTGGAGCGGCGCCCGCCGAACAGGAAGGCATCGATAGGCACGCCTTTAGGGTCGTCCCAAGCGGGGTCGAGCGCGGGGTTGTTGGCGGCGGCGACGGTGAAGCGGGAGTTGGCGTGTGCGGCTTTGGCACCCGTGGCCTTGGCGATCTCGGGGGTCCAGTCTTTGCCTTGCCAGTCGATCAGGTGGGCGGGTAGGGTGCCGGTGTCGTTCTCCATGCCTTCCCACCACACGTCGCCGTCGTCGGTCAGGGCGACGTTGGTGTAGATGGTGTCTTTGGTCAAACTGAGCATGCAGTTCGGGTTGGTCTTCATGTTGGTGCCGGGAGCAACACCAAAGTAGCCTGCTTCGGGGTTGATAGCGTACAAGCGACCATCTTTGCCGGGCTTGATCCAGGCGATGTCGTCGCCGATGGTGGTGACCTTCCAGCCTTCAAAGCCAGCGGGGGGCACCATCATGGAGAAGTTGGTTTTGCCGCAGGCGGATGGGAAAGCCGCTGCCACATGGTATTTTTTGCCTGCGGGTGAAGTGACGCCCAAGATCAGCATGTGCTCGGCCAGCCAGCCAGGGTTGCTGCCATTGGCCGCTGCATGGCCCATGTTGGAGGCGATGCGCAGGGCAAAGCATTTTTTGCCCAAGAGGGCGTTGCCGCCGTAGCCCGAGCCGTAAGACCAGATCTCGCGGGTCTCGGGGTAGTGCACGATGTACTTGGTGGGCTGGCAGGGCCACGGCACATCTTTTTCCCCAGCGGCCAGGGGCACGCCCACCGTGTGCACGCAAGGCACAAACTCGCCATCCTGGCCCAGCACGTCGTACACGGCTTTGCCCATGCGGGTCATCATCTTCATGTTGACTGCCACGTAGGCGCTGTCGGACACCTCGATGCCGATGTGCGCAATGTCGCTGCCCAGCGGGCCCATGCTAAAGGGCACCACGTACATGGTGCGGCCGGCCATGCAGCCATCAAACAGCGCTTTGCCACCGGAGGTGCCACTTTGTAATATCCCACGCATCTCGGCTGGGTCGGCCCAGTTGTTGGTCGGGCCAGCGTTTTCTTTTTTGGCGCAGCAGATAAAGGTGCGGTCTTCGACGCGGGCCACGTCAGACGCCACGCTGTTGGCCAGGTAGCTGTTGGGACGCTTGGCCGGGTTGAGTTTTTTCATGGTGCCGTTGGCCACCAGCAGGGCGCACAGACGGTCGTATTCTTCGTTGGTGCCGTCGCACCAGTAAATGGCGCTGGGTTTGCACAGGGCGACCATGTCGGCCACCCAAGCAACGAGCTTGGCGTTTTTAACGTAAGTGGGGGTGCCTAATTGCAGCCCTTGCATCACGGGTGAGTTCATAGCGGTAGCTCCTAAAGTAAAAACCTGGTTTCACAAAAGAGCGTGCAGGGCTACGACGTAGCCAGAGCGCGCATTGCCTTTGTGGAATCAGGCGTTATCAACACGGTCATCCTATAAAATGGAGACCAACGGGTCGGCACGCGGGACTTGCCAAGAGGTGGAGCAAGACGGTGGGCACCACAGGCAGCTATGCGGGCGGTGGCCCTGCTAGCGCGGGTGGTGACCAGTCCGTGGTCGGCTGGAACCCCCAATTTTAAGAACCCCAGCGGTCAGTTACCATGCAGTTACCACGCAATGCTATGCAATCCTTGCATAGGGTTATGCAGTAATAGAGGTGGAAGGCAACAAATGCAAACGAAGGTTATAGGATGCGCAGACGCAATGTAGTGGGTGGTGTGTTGGGTGCTGGTGTGGCGCGCAGCGTGGGCTGGGCTGGCGCAGGCTTGGGCCTGCCTGCTGGGCACATCACAGCGCTGGCGCAGGCGCAAAGCCTGCCCGCGCCGCTGATGCAGACCATTCGCGTCAGCGCTGCCAGCGACTTGAAGTTTGCGCTTGCTGACGTTCTTAACCAATTCCAGCGTGATACGGGTCTGCCGGTGCTTGCTACCTACGGCTCATCGGGCCAGTTTGCGCGGCAAATTACGCAGGGTTTACCTAGCGATCTATTTATGTCGGCCGATGAAGCCTTGGTTCTGCAACTGGCAGACCGTGGCCTCACCCAAGACACGGGGGCGCTGTACGCTCTGGGCCGCTTGGCCTTGATCGTGCCCCGCGCCGGGCCACTGACCACCCTTGGCGACTGGGCAGCAGTGCAGGTGGCGCTGGGCCACGCCCTGGCGGCATTGCCAGCGCAGGGGGCTGCCAGCCAAGCGGGCGCAGGCGCTGCGAGCCGCCCGGGCTACAGCCTTGAGAAGTTCGCCATCGCCAACCCCGAGCACGCCCCCTATGGCCGCGCGGCCAAAGAAGCGCTGGCGGCCATGGGCCTGTGGCGCACCGTCGAAACGCGTTTGGTGCTGGGCGAGAACATCGCCCAGGCCACGCAGTTTGTGACCACCGGGGCAGCCCAAGCCGGCCTGACGGCCTGGTCTCTGGCCATCGCCCCCGAAGTAGCGGCCAGCACCCGATATGCCCTCGTCCCCGCCCATTTGCATGCGCCACTGCGCCAGCGCATGGTGCTTTTGAAAAACGCCAGGACCCAAGCGCAGCAGCTGTATACCTACCTGCAAACCGACGCGGTGCGTAAGGGGCTGCAAACTGGTGGGTTTGGCGCGGTGTAGTTTGTGGAAAATCGCCATGGATGAGCCTTCACAAAGCGCAGGGTGCCGTAAAACAGGCTGGAAACGCCAACGTAGAGTTTGGGGGAGGGCTATTTTTACGGCCCATCAGCTGTTAGCCAGCAAGAAATATACCCTAGCCGCTACGCAATACATAGCGTTCAGGTACTCGCGGGGAGCGAGTTAATCGGGGTTCTGGCGGCTAAAACGCCCTGGAGCGCCACAGAAGCTGTAAAACGTTCCTTTATTGGACTTATCCTGTGTACCCCACTGGCCTGTATAGACGGAGTGCTACGCTTTAGTGAGTAACCAGGTTTCCAGGCTCCCACCCATCCAGCCTGTTGCCTGGAGCTGGATGACCCGCCAAGGCTGACCCCGCCAAGGCTGACCCCGCCACCCCGCAAGGCCTATCTCCTATCAACGCAGCCTGCAAACCCGACTCGCTACGCACCCGCTGCAAATCACGCGGCGTCTCAAAAATGAGCACATTTGTTTGCTCGCAACACTTGCGGGTAAGCAAATGCGTCTAAGCAGTGCAGTTTGCTAAAATCTTGAGCTATCCTGCGAATTAACTCATATGAAATTTTGCCTAAAACACAGCTTGTCCGCACTGATCCGTTGCGGCGTGCTGGTAGCGGGTGCGGCAGGTATTTCTCTGGCTATCGCGCACAGTGTGGGTCAGGTGCAAACCACCAAGTTTTTGGCACCAGAGACTGTGACCACGCTGCTGGCGAGAGCAGGCACGGCGTCGCCTGGCTTGGCGGTGGGCGATGTGGTGTCGTATATTATCCAGTTCACGCCGGTGGCCAACGGTGCCACAACCGGGGTGGCGGGCTACATCACAGATTACATACCGCCGGGCACCGAGGTGGTGGGTGCGGCTATTGTGGCCAGAGACAGCGCGGGTAATTACAACAATATTGCGCCCAATTTTCCCGGTGGTATTGACCCAGGCTGGGGCAACCAAGGACAAAAAGCTTATCTGGCGCCGTTTGCCACAGCGGCCTACGATACGACGGGCCGATGCTTAGCGGCCGGTTTCACCAACAATTGCAATGCCCGCCTGACGGAGCTGCATGCCGACACAGGCATCTTTTTCTCGACCAGCCCGTTGACGGCGGTGTTTCCTGCATTGCCCACGCGCATTTTGCAGGGTCTGAATGGCTACGACATTACCCCTACCGCAGAGGGTCAGCTCAACCCCATCATTGGGCAAGTCAGAGCCACCACCCACAACCTGTGGGATGCCAACCAAACCAATGCGTTTGGCTCTACCCCCGCAGCAGTTGCCGCATTGGTGCAACCCGCCTCCACGGCGGCCTCCATTAACGTCACTGGGCGGGGCGCCAGCCCGTACAACTCCGGTTCGGCGGTCGCTGGGCCACAAACCGGCTACACATTGGACAATACCGCTAACGTGGGCCCATGGCAGCGCATCGCTTATGCCGGCTCACGTATCGGCAACAACACCAATGGCCCCGCCACCGCAGCCGACCCTCTGAGCCTGACCGCAGTAGGAGGCCTACCCACCAGCATTGGCTACAACCTGTCTATCAGCAACCCACTGCCCTCTGGCACTAACGCAGTGCGCTGGGCCGTGGGCAAACTGGTGGTGGGCGAGATTCGTTACGTCAAAATCAGCTTGCGCATTACCGCACCTGTGCCCACCAGCGGCATTATCAACAGCTCAGAAGTGTTTGGCGGTGATGCTGGCGACACGGATAACGGGCAAGACAACGTATGGCGCTACCACATCCCCAGTGTGGCCGACAATAACTCCAACCTGTTGGTACAAAAAACGGTGGTGTGCGTCTACAGCGGCGCTATTTGTGTGCCCTCGGACGGATCCTACGTACCGGCGGGCTCCAAGGTTAGGTACCGCATCACCTACCTCAACGCCGGGGTGGTGCCACAGACCAATCTGGTGCTGCAAGATGTATTACCTTGCCAGACAGCGGCCAACGCCGCAAGTAATATCACCGTTATCAGCGGCCCGGTGACCTTGCCGTCGCCCAACCCGCCCATCACCGCTGCGGGTAACTGCGGCACCACGCCAGACACCCGCAGCACCGTCACCTTTCCGACCCTGTCCTCCTTGGCTGCGGGCGGTGGGGGTAGCATTGATATGGACGTGCTGAACAAAGCTAGCGCCGGTACCTTGCTGCTGAACACGGCCAAACTTTCCAGCGCTGAAGTTCCTGGCGGTGTCACCGCCAACGCCATCTCCAATGTGGGTGCGGTACCCAACCTGGCCATTACCAAGGTGGCCAACGCCACGTCTACCGTGCCGGGTGGCACCTCGTCATATACCATTGTGATCGCCAACATTGGTACGGGCAACGCCACTGGCATTTCACTATACGACGTGCTACCCAGTATGGGCGGCACCGCCAACACCAGCACGCGCTTTAGCTATGTCACAACCACGGCGATCGTTGTATCCAGCGGCAGCACCTTCACACTGCCGCCCACGGTAAGCACCGTTGTGCCGCCCACGCTCACGCCTTACGACACCTCCCCAGTGGCCAGTAACTCGCAGCAAATCCTCTGGACTTTTGGCACCTCTACGCTTGTGCCCGGCGGTGTGATGACGCTGACCTACACGGCTAACGTGGGCGGCAGCGTGTCGGCCTCTGCCACGCCTTACTACAACAATGCCAACGTGCTGTTTGGCGGCGGCGGCTCGGGCAGAAGCGACGCGCCTAACACCGCGCCCATACTAGTTACCTCGCCTTTGTCGGTCACCAAAACCATCGAGTGTTATTTTGTTGGCACCAGCTGCGTGGCCATTGGCCCGGGCGGCAGCGTGCCGCCCAGCGCCAAGATCCGTTACCGCATTGACTACGCCAACAAAGGCTTGGCATCCATTGCCAACGTGATTTTGAGCGACACCTTGCCGTGCCAAACCGCAGCCAATTCGGTGAGCAATATTCAGATCATTGCCGGGCCCATCGGCCTGCCCGCGCCCAACCCACCGCTCACTGCCGCTGGCGTATGCCCCAGCACCCGCAGCACCTACAGCTTCCCGGCCACGACGCTGGCCGCTGGGCAAACTGGCACCATCAAGGTGGACGTGCTGACCAACGCGGCGGTAGGGGCCATTGTGGTGAATACCGCAGGCCTGAGCGCCGCTGGTTTTCCCTCATCATCCAGTGACATGCAGGCCAGTGTGGCCGCGCAGCCCGTACTGCAAATAGTCAAAACCGCCAACACCGCCGCCGCCGCGCCCGGCACCACGTTGTCCTACACCATCACGGTGAGCAACACGGGCACCACTCTTGCCCAAACCATCACGGTGTACGACTGGTTGCCCACCAGCGGCCCCACTAACAACGTGGCGACCCGCTTCAGCTATGTCAGTACCAGTGGCATCGTGGGCAGCTTGACCAGCGTGGTGCCTGTAGTCAACCGCCCACCTAGCCAACCGCCTTACAACACTGCAACCACCAACCTCAATCTGAACAACCAGGAAGAGGTGGCATGGAGCTTTGGCGGGCAAACTCTGGCGGCGGGGGCCAGTTTCAGCATCACCTTCGTTGCCTTGGTGGGGGCCAGCGTGCCCTACCCCGCCAACTACGATAACTACGCCCGTGCCAGCTTCTCGGCTGGCGCAGCCAATTCTGGCGTGGCCTCGGCCAATATCGGTCTGATGGCCAAGTTGGGCGTGACGAAAGACAACGGTACGTTAACGTTGCTGGCGGGCAACACTACCAGTTACACCATCACTTTCAGTAACTTGGGGCCGTCACCGGCCAACGGCACCTTGGTGAAAGACAGCTTCACTGCCGGGCTCAGCTGCACCAGCATCAGTTGCGTGGCCACCACAGGCACGCCGCTGGCCTCTTGCCCCAGCAGCCTGCTGCCACAGGGGGCGGTGGTGCTTGTCAGTGGAACCAACTTTTTCACTACAGGCGAGACCATCGCCACTTTTCCGGCCAACAGCAGCGTCACCTTACTAGCCCAATGCAGCGTGACAGCGACGGGGCAATGATTCAAAGACGGCCGCAACCATCTCGGCATCGGGCTGCCCCATCCTACGGATAAAGCGGAAATTCACCGTTTATTTGCGCTATTTCCGCTTAAGTCGTCTCCAATGATAGTAAAATGCTCTGTTACACAGGTAACATTTAGCGCTCAAGTATTACAACTTGCTAAAAAACGCGCGAAGTTACCACTAAATAAACAAAATCTGGAGCTCGCATGTCCTTGATAGCTAAGTTGGTCAGCCAGTGTATGGCATCACGAATTTCAATGGCCAAGCTATTTGGCATGCTGTCCTTGGCACTTGGCCTGTTGGCCTTGACGGCCCTGCCGCAGCAGGCGTTGGCGCAAACCCAAATCACCAACACCGCTTCCATCTCAGCCCCTTCTGGGGTCACCAATACCAACGTAGCAACGGGTTGCGTTGCAGGCGTGTGTAGCGCGCCAGACAGCGATCTGATCACCGCGAGTGTGCCTACGGTGTCCAAAACGTTCGCGCCGACCACCATTTTGGCGGGCGGCACCTCGTTGCTGGTCATTACCTTTACCAATACCCACAAACTGGTTTCGGCTACGTTCAGCACAGCCTTTATCGATATTTATCCTACCGGCATGATTAACGCCACGACCACACTGGCTGCTACAACCTGTATCGGCGGGGCCGTTACCGCCACCCCGGGAGCGAACCAGCTGTCGCTACCTGTGGGGACACTCATTGCACCTAATTCAAGTTGCTCCGTCTCGGCGGTGGTGACCTCCATCACCTCACCGCAACCCGCCAACACAATTCCTGCCGGTTCCCTCACCACCTCAGTGGGTGCCAACCCAAGCCTGATCACCGCCACCTTGACGGTGAGCCCGTCTGCTGACCTGGTCATCACCAAGTCCACTGGCAACGCCACGCCAAGCGCAGGCGGCACCTTCACCTTTACCATCGTGATCGGCAACAACGGCCCCAGCGCCGTGACCGATGCCACCTGGACGGACACCCTGCCAGTCGGCCTGGGCACCATCACCGGCATCGTCACCAACGGCGGCATCACGGCAGTAGGCACGGGCACATCCGTCATCAGCGGCACCAGCACCCTGGCCAGCGGCCAAGTAGCCACCGTGACCTTCCAGGTCAGCGTGGCAGGCAGCGCCAGCGGCGTGTTGACCAACACCGCCAACGTCAGCGTGCCAGCAGGCACCACCGACACGGTACCGGGCAACAACAGCTCCAGCGTTGCGGTGACTGTCGTCCCGGTCGCTGACCTGGTCATCACCAAGACCACCGGCAACGCCACGCCAAGCGCAGGCGGCACCTTCACCTACACCATCGTGATAGGCAACAACGGCCCGAGCACGGTGACCAACGCCACCTGGACGGACACCCTGCCAGTCGGCCTGGGCACCATCACCGGCATCGTCACCAACGGCGGCATCACGGCAGTAGGCGCGGGCACATCCGTCATCAGCGGCACCAGCACCCTGGCCAGCGGCCAAGTAGCCACCGTGACCTTCCAGGTCAGCGTGGCACCGGGTGCCACTGGCACACAGACCAACACCGCTAGCGTCACTGCGCCGGTGGGCACCATCGATCCGAACTTGGGCAACAACTCCAGCACAGTAGTGGTTACCATCGGTCAGGTGGCTAGTCTGTCGGTTACCAAAACCAACGGCACGACCAGCTTGGTGGCTGGCAGCACCACGGCCTACACGGTCACCTTTGCCAACGGAGGTCCGTCGGCAGCCAACGGCGCGGTGGTCAAGGATGCATCGTCAGCGGGTCTGGTATGCACCTCGGTTGTTTGTACGGGCACCAGCGGTGGTGCCTCCTGCCCAAGCAGCTTGCTGCCGCAGGGTACATTGGTAGTGAGTGGTGCTACCAACTTCTTCAGTACTGGCGAGACGATTGGTACCTTCCCAGCTAACAGCACGGTGACACTGATCGTTAACTGCAGCGTGACAGCCACCGGGCAGTAGCGCTGAGCGACAGGACGGCGCGGCTCACATTGCGCGCGCCGCAGCCCTGGACCAGCTGTGTACACGCAGCGTCCCCACAGTCGCTACCAAAAAATGCCCGCCGACCAGCGGGCGTTTTTTACGTTGGGTGATGGGTCTGCATAGATAATGGATGCATGGATTGGCAAGCAGCTCGCGTCTCACTCACTCTCGCACTATTGACGGCGGCGCTGCTATTGCCGCCTTGCCTATGGCTGGCGCGCTGGCTGGCCACCACCTCCAGCCGCGCCAAGCCCTGGGTGCAAGCGCTGATACTGCTGCCCCTCTTGTTGCCGCCCACGGTGATTGGCTTTTATTTTTTAACCACCTTGGGGCCTGCGTCCCCCCTGGGCGCATGGTTGCTTGCGCACCTGAACCTGCGCTTAGTGTTCAGTTTTGAGGGTTTGCTGCTCGCGTCTTTGTTGGTCAATATCCCCTTCATGGTGCAGCCCATCGAGCGTGCGTTTGCAGCGCTGGCGCCCAGTGTGCGGGAGGCCGCGTGGGTGGGTGGCCTGAGTCCATGGCGCACCTTTACCAAGATTGAGTTGCCACTGGCCTGGCCCGGTGTACTGGCCGGTGTAGCTATGACGGCAGCCCACACCTTGGGTGAGTTTGGTGTGGTGCTCATGGTGGGCGGGTCCATCTCCGGTGAGACCAAAACCCTGAGTGTGGCTATTTACGACCGAGTGCAATCGTTTGACGATGTGGGTGCGCACACCATGGCGCTGGCCCTGGTGGCGTGCGCTATGGCAGCCCTGGTTGCAGTGTTTGCCAGCGACCGGCGCGGGCACAAGCCTTAGACCAGCCCAGTGCCGCACTTGCCCACCGCACCCATGACCCACCGCCACTTGCATGTCTCCCTGCAGTGCACCGCGCCCGTGCCCTTGCAGGCCGAGTTTGACTGCGGCCCGGGCGAATTGGTGGCGCTAGTGGGACCCTCGGGCGGCGGCAAAACTACCTTGTTGCGCGCCATTGCTGGCCTGTACCAGTCGCCCAGCCTGCGCGGCGCGGTGCGCTTGGGCGGTGGGCAAGCAGATGCCGTGTGGTTTGACAGTGTGCACCACATCGCATTGCCACCGCAGGCGCGGCGCGTGGGGCTGGTGTTCCAGCAGTACGCTTTGTTTCCGCACCTCAATGCTCTTGAAAACGTAGCTACTTGCGCGAGTGTTCATTGGCCTGACAGCCAAAAACTTGCGCAGTCTTTGGCGCTGCTAGAGCGCATGGGTTTGGCTGACCTAGCCCACCGGCAGCCACACCAGCTTAGCGGGGGGCAGCAACAGCGTGTGGCGTTGGCGCGGGCCTTGGTGCGGATTGTGCCGCTGCCGGGCGAGGCCGCGCAACCGGGTGTGCTGCTGCTGGATGAGCCCTTCTCTGCGGTAGATGCCCCGATGCGCCAAGTGTTGTACCGGGAGTTGGCCCAGCTACACGCCAGCCTGCAATTGCCGATCATTTTGGTCACCCATGACTTGGCCGAGGCGCGCCGCCTGGCCGACAAGGTAGTGATTGTGGACGCTGGCACCACCTTGCAAAGCGGCCCACCCGAGCGTGTGCTGCGCAGCCCGCGTAACGCGCGGGTGGCCGCGTTGGTGGGTATTCATAACCATTTTGCTGGCCAGTTCAGCTGCGCACCGGCACCCAGTGTGTATGTACCCGACAGCGTCGTCGGCATGGGCCAGCTGCGCTGGGGCAGCCAAGTGCTACATGTGCAAGACAAAGGCAAAATTGCCGATGGCACAGCCGTGACGTGGGTGATTGCAGGGGACTTGGTACAGGTATGGGGCGCGGCGGGTCAGCACCAGGGCACCCCGGCGCGGGACGCATTGGCTATGCCGCAAATGGATACACCACCCAAAGGACAAGACAATTTACTGTCCTGCAAGGTCATAGAAATGCTGCCCTTGGGCGAGATCAGCGTGTGCAAACTGGCGGTGCAGGGCGCGCCAGACGGCGACAGGGTAACGCTCAATTTATCCACCGCGCTGCTACGCGGTTTGCAAGCCAGTGTGGGCTCAGAGTTGCTGTTGCACTTGCCGCCACAGGCGCTGCACATCATGCCATTGCGTTAGAGTGGCTTGGTAGATGCTGCAATATTAGTAGCTGCACCCGCAATATTCTAGCTGGCTAACCTGCGAGTTGGTGTCAATGACGCTTGAAAATCGCCGCTCAGGCCATGAATACGGCAATGAACGCAATCAGCAGCATGGTGATGCCGCCTACCAAGGGCAATACGACGGGCATCAACGGAACAATCGCCTCCACGCCGTCAACTTCGGTGGCGTGGCTATCAGTGGCGTGGTGTGCGGGAGCAGACATGGTGAAATTCCTCAAACAAATACGGGGTACGGCAAAGCCGCGCAATAGATGCTATTTTATACGCGCTTGGTCTGCCACTTTTGGGGTGCGTAAATTTCCACCAACCCGTGCAAACTTTTAGCATACAAAGGACTTGCGTTCCGCTACACCGCCTGCGCCTCAAACCCCTGCGCACGCAGCGCCTGCAGCACTTGGGTCACATGCTCGTGCCCCCGGGCTTGAATCACCAGTTCAATATCCACGTTTTGCGCCGCCAGCAAAGTAAACGCGCGCTGGTGCTGCACCTCGTTGATATTGGCCCCCATCTCAGAGACCACAGCCGTAATGCGCGCCAGCGAACCGGGCACATCCCGCGCGCCCACGCGAATGCGCGCCAGGCGCCCGGCCCGCACCATGCCGCGCTCGATGATGGAGGACAGCAGCAACGGGTCAATATTGCCACCGCACAGCACCAAGCCCACGCGCTGGCCTTGGAACATCTCCGGGTGCTTGAGCACGGCAGCCAGCCCCGCCGCGCCTGCGCCTTCGACCAGTGTCTTCTCAATCTCCAGCAGCATCACGATCGCCTGCTCAATATCGCCTTCATCCACCAGCAGCATGTCGTCCACCAGGCTACGGATGATCTCCAGCGGCAGCTTGCCCGGCGTGCCCACGGCAATGCCCTCGGCGATGGTGCTGGCGCCTTGCTTGTGTGAGGTGCCCTTGATGGCGTTGAACATGGCCGGGAAACGCTGGGCCTGCACGCCGACGATGCGGATGCTGGGCTTGATAGCTTTGGCCGCTGTGGCAATACCGCCTATCAACCCACCACCGCCGACCGCGATGACCAGAGTGTCCAGATCGGGCACCGTTTGCAGCATCTCCAGCCCCACCGTGCCTTGGCCTGCCACGATCAAAGGGTCGTCATAAGGGTGAACCAAGGTGAGGCCTTGGCTGGCGGCCAGCTCCAGCGCATGGCTGCGCGCTTCGTCCAGTGAGTTGCCGTGCAGCACCACCTGCGCGCCCAGGCGGCGGGTGTTCTCTACCTTCACGCCGGGGGTGAACAGCGGCATCACAATCACCGCACGCAGGCCCAGGCGGGCGGCGTGGTGCGCCACGCCCTGCGCGTGGTTGCCTGCGCTCATGGCCACTACGCCCTTACAGGTGGCCAGGTCGAGCGTAGAGAGCTTGTTGCACGCACCACGCTCCTTGAAGCTGGCAGTGAACTGCAGGTTCTCAAACTTCAGGTGCAGCTGCGCGCCGGTGATCTGCGAGAGCGTTTTGCTCTCCACGCAGGGCGTGTTCAGCACCTGGCCTTGCAGGCGCGCGGCGGCGGTTTGGATGTCGAGCAATGTGATCATCACCGCATTGTGCGCAAAAACAGAGAAATGAGTAGGCTAATGTGTGGTGAATATCACACATGCCAGCGGTGTAAATAAACCCCTGGTGTCTTCCCAAGTATCCAAAGCTGCGTTATCGTAGTTCTACCCACAAATACGGGGCAACCCGTTGGAGGCATTCATGGCCAAACGCTTAGCTACTCTCAGTGTGATTGCAACAGACGGCAAGCTCACCTCACCGGGGCTGAAAGACGCGCCCGTGCTCGACCTGATGTGCTCGCACTTTGTGCTCGCTCTGGCTGCCAAGCAAGGTGCCAAGTTCAACGTGCGCCGCGACCTCAACAGCCTCTTGTCTCTGGCGGGCCGCCATGTGGTATGGCCCGAGCATGTGCTGGAGAAAGTGCGTGAGTTTCTGGCCCGCCGCTGCGTAGGCAATGAGTTTTGGCGCGGCCACGAGGCACTCTCCCACACCGAGTTTTTAGAGCGCCACGGCGCGTGGCGCGGCCCGTATGAAGAAGGCACACTGTTCTTCTACCTCGACGAGTTTGCCAAAGACGCGCCCAAAGACCTGCTCACCCTGCTGGCCGCCACCCACGAGTGGCTGACCCACGCGCTGAAAAAGCACTCTACCTTGGTAGAGAAAAACATCGACGCCCTGGCCGGCCTGCTGCAACTGAACAAAGCCGAGCGCGCCTTGCTGCTCTACGGCACCTTGGCCCGCTACCAGCGCGACCTGCGCAGCCTGCTGGTCGAGTTCAAAGTGAACAACGCACCCGAAGCCTACGCCGCGCTGGCCGACATTGCCGGCGTGAAAGCCAGCGAAGTGGCCGAAGCCCTGCGCGCAGGCTCGCGCCTGGAACGCATTGGCATGGTGGAAAATTTAATCAGTGAGCACAACATCACCGATCTGGCCGACCTGATGAAGGTAAGCGAAAAACTCCCCCCTGTGCTGATGCGTGAATACCGCGACCAAAGCGAGTTGATGGCCGTGTTCACCCGCCCGGCAGCCAAGACCGCGCTGGCCACCAAAGACTTTCACTTCGTGCAGGAAGAGGTGGACGTGCTGATCAGCCTGATGCGCAATGCGGTGGAGCGCAAAGAGCTGGGCGTGAACGTGCTGCTCTACGGCCCCCCCGGCACGGGTAAAACCGAGCTGGCCAAAGTCGTGGCGCAAGCTGCGGGCTTGGAGCTGTTTGAGGTGGAATACGCAGACCGCGATGGCAACTCATTGAGTGGTCGCGACCGCTACCGCTCGCTGCAAATTGCCCAGGTGTTCCTCAAAGGCGCGCAGCAAGCTACGCTGCTGTTTGACGAAGTGGAAGACGTGTTCCCGCCCATCAGCGTGGATGCGGCGCAACTGATGGCGCGGCAAGAGCAGCAGGCATTGTCGGCAGCGGTCAGCCACAGCGTGAACGGCAAAGCCTGGGTGAACCAGATTCTGGAAGGCAACGCAGTGCCTACCATATGGGTGACCAACCGCATCGAGCAGATCGACCCGGCCTTTCGTCGCCGCTTTGCCTACCACCTGGAGCTCAAGTCCCCACCCCCCGGCGCGCGCGAGCAACTGGTGCGCAAGACGCTGGAGGGCGTGGCCATCAGCGACGGTTTTGTCGCCAAGCTGACGGAGCGCAAAGGCCTGACGCCCGCGCAGATCCGCACGGCGGTGCGCTTTGCCGGGCTGGCCAAATCCAGCGAAGAAACCGTAGAGTTTGAAAAACTGATCGAGCGCCAGCTTAAAAATTCTGACGAAGCGCTGGGCAATAAAGCCGCCAGCGACAAAACCCGCAAACAGGTCACCACCTACGACCTGGACATGCTGAACGTGGAAACGCGTTTTGACATTCCGCGTATCGTCGAGGCACTGAAAGCGCGCGGCCACGGTACCCTGTGCTTCTACGGAGCGCCAGGCACTGGCAAGACGGCACTGGGAGAGCACATCAGCCGGGCATTGGGCAAGCCGCTCATCGTCAAGCAAGCCAGCGATTTGATCAGCAAGTTTGTTGGCGAGACCGAGCAAAACATGGCGGCGATGTTCAAAGAAGCCGAGGCCGAGAAAGCCGTGCTGCTGCTGGACGAAGCCGACAGCTTTTTGTCAGACCGCCGGGGTGCGCAGCGCAGCTACGAGGTGACGGAGGTGAACGAAATGCTCCAGCAGATGGAGCGCTACAACGGCATCTTTGTCTGCACCACCAACTTGCTAGACCGCATCGACCAAGCCGCCCTGCGCCGCTTCACCTTCAAGATCAAGTTCAAGCCACTGACCAAAGAGCAGCGCGAGAAGATGTTCATCACCGAAGCCTTGGCCGGTGATGCCAGCAAGTTTGACGACGCGTTGCGCACGCGCCTGGCCAAGCTGGAGCAGCTCTCACCGGGCGACTTTGCAGCCGTCAAACGCCAAGTGGACATCTTGGCTACCGAGTTTTCAGCCGATGAGTTTATCGAACAGCTGGAGGCTGAGCACCGCATCAAACCCGAAGTGCGCGAGGCGCGGGGGATGGGGTTTGTGCAGTAAATTTATTCCAAATAATCGCAGTTCTTGCTTGACAATACTGCAAGATACCTTTACCATGCGTCCTTGGACGCATGGTAAAGGTATCTTGAAAAATATTTCAAAGCGATATTGCAGAATATATAGACCACTGTATACAATTCCGATATGTTGTCTGATCGTATTGTAGAGTGGAATGTAACGGGTGCGATAGCAAATTGGCTATCCAATGACATCAAAGCGCCGTTTGTGACGGCATACGATCTAGCATCGCTGTTTTTTGCTTTGTGCGGTAAGGGGCATCACAATGGCATAGCAGTGAATGTGCCAAAACAAATCCCGACCCGCGCTGATTTAAGCAATCTGTGTAAACGACTACTAGGCTTGGGTATTCTTCAAAAAGAAGGCTGTCCAGTAGGTATCTACCGCTACACGGCACAAGCATCGTATGACTCGGTGTATGAGCTCGCTTATTGCGCGGATCCAGTGTCATGCATTTCTCATTTGAGCGCGATGGAATATCACGGTTTGACAAACCGCCTGTCAAAAATAATTTTCACGACAACATTGTCCAATCAGCTTTGGCGTGGCTGGGCAGACTTGGCAATGCTGAAAACAGTAGGAGAAAAACTCCCGATATTCCTGAATACTGATTTACCAAAATTGCGGCGTATCAATGTACGAAAGTTTGGAGAGTATTCTTTCAAGACCTATCAAACGCAAACTCTGGTTGAAAGTTTCTTGGTGCCGGATCGCGCCTACAAAATGGCGAGGGTAGAGGGGGTTTTTTTTGACATGGTGAGAGAACCAGGCTTGTGTGGAGGTATGGGCCATGTGGTTGATACTTTTCGCGAACACGGTGCACGCTATGCTCAAGACATTATTCGCACGGTATCGCTGCATGGAAAGCCCATTCATAAAGCGCGTGTAGGCTATTTGCTTGAGTCGATTGGCGTTGAGAGCAAAGAATTTCCGGACTGGCTTAAGACGGTAACTCAGGGTAGTTCTCGTGTTCTGGATCCTACGGCGCCATTTAACCGCTCCTCGTACTCGGAACGTTGGCAGCTCTCACTAAACACGACAGGCCGTATGGATGATTGACGCTATAACAAACTGGATTGCCTCTGCTAGTGACCGGGAGCGACCATTCCGCAAAGCGGTGCACATCATTTTGCATGCCATCGCAAGTGCCCAGCCGCTGCAGCACGAAATGGTTATGAAGGGAGGAATTCTTCTGGGAATTGCATATGACACAGGACGTTTCACGAAAGATATTGATTTCTCTACAAAGAGAAAATATCAGCAATTTGACAAAGTAGTTTTTCTGGAGTGTTTGAAATAAGCGCTGGCGCAATCTTCAGACAATCTGGGTTATCAGATGGAGTGTCGTTTGCAAGGCCACAAACTAAAGCCTAACAATATTGAAGGCAGTTTTCAAACCTTAAAACTCAATATCGGGTATGCGAGCAAGGTAGACGGACGTGCTTACAAAAAACTGTTGGAAGACATGGCGGTTGTAAAGGTCGAGGTTGACTACAGTTTCAATGAAAAATACATGGACATTGAATCTATAGATGTTGGTGGTACGGCTCCCGTGCATGCTTACGGGTTGACTACGTTAGTCGCCGAGAAATTGCGTGCAATACTTCAACAGGAGGTACGAGAAAGATTCAGGCGGCAGGATATCTTCGACTTAAATTCGTTATTGACGCGCGATTACATTACCGAGGATCGGCACATGCCTATCTTGAAAGCTCTAGTTGAGAAAGCGCTTGATCGAAACATCAAAGTAAGTCAGTTTGATTTTTCGAGCAATCAAATCTACCGGCGTGCAAAAAGGGAATACGGCACATTGGCCTCAGACGTGGTGGGTGATTTGCCAGATTTTGATCTTTCATTCGCAACGGTTCGATCGTTCTACGAGCAATTGCCATGGAACAGCATCAAACTCAATGAAATGCAGGGCGAGTAGCAATTAAGTACACTGCGTTAGTTCGCCGCGTCTAGCAGCTAGAAGCCGAGCACCGCATCAAACCCGAAGTGCGCGAGGCGCGGGGGATGGGGTTTGTGCAGTAGCGTTGGATGCGCTAAAGCGACAGCAGGGACAGAGCCGCGTAGCTGGTGAATCCTTTGTCGAATGACACCAAGCGAAGGTTTGCCACTTGCGCGAACGCCGCCAGATAGGTGTCTGTCCAATCGGCAGGACGAAAGCTTGTTTGTGCTGTGAACTGACGCATGGCTATTTCCAGGCCTGGTGGTTCGGCCATGACGGTGACTTCCGGCAGGTCAAGCACTGCCTGGTAGGCTTGCCATGCTTGCTCTTGGGTGTAGGGCGCGCCGCCCATGACCACTTTGTTGGTGGATAAACGCAACAGGCCTAGCATGGTGATGCGGCAAAACACCATGCGCTGGGCGGCGGTTTTTCCCCAGTAAAGTTTGGCTTTTGGGTGGTGCACGTGCTGCGCATTCAACAGCGCCAACCAGACATTCACGTCTGGCAGATCCCCTGCGGTGGACTTATACACGTGGGCATTGGCACTACTGCGCGGCATATCGCGCTACATCTTCTGCGTCCAGAATGGCGTTGAGCTGTGCGCTGCCCATGGCAGGCATAGGCTTGGCACGCACACGCTGAAACACGGGCGCTGGGCTGCGCTGTACCGCACCAGCTACGCCCACCGGGCTCTTAAGTGCTGCCTGCACTACATTGGCAAAATACTCTTTGAGCTTGAGGCCCTCCAGCGCCGCGCGGGCTTTGACTTCACGCATTAAAGGATCGGGGATGTCGAGTGTGGTACGCATAAAAGCATATTAGCATATTTCGCACTTAAATGCCGCAACCCACCCGCCTGCCCCGTCTGCCGTTCACCGTCCGAAGGGTGGACTATTTGCCCGGTTAGCCAAAACCCACTTGCCCACCATCGTTTTTGGTCACCAGAATGGTGGCTGAGCGTGGCCGCTTGGCCACTGCACCGGCGGGGCCTTTGCTGCCGTCAAACGCCAGGTAGACATCTTGGCTACCGAGTTTTCTGCCGATGAATTCATTGAGCAGTTGGAAGCCGAACACCGCATCAAACCTGAAGTGCGCGAGGCGCGGGGGATGGGGTTTGTGCAGTGATGCACACATGAAAAAAGGTGCCTCAACCTACGCTGCGGCACCTTTTTTATCTTGCAGACCCAGGCTATAACGCCCGGGCTAATTTTACAAACCGATCACGCCACCGTCGTTCTTGGTGATTATCACCGTGGCCGAGCGGGGACGCGCGGCAGCACCGCCAGGGCCATAGGCGGCCACGCCGGCGCCGTTGCCGGGCCAGTGACTCTCAAACTTCGTGGGGTCGGCAATGTTGGCGGCGACGGTGTTTTCACCGGGGTGCTGGATGTTGATGAACAGCGCTTTGCCATCTGGCGACTCGGCCAAACCTGTGACCTCTGCACCCAGTGGTGCGGTCAGGAAGCGGCGGAAGATGGTGTCGTTCATTTTCTTACCCGCATAGGTGTCCACGGCCACAGCGGCGGTGCCTGCCGTGCCGGGTTTGCCATTGGCCTGGTTGGACACCGTGATCTTGCCACCGTCGCCGTAGTTGCCGGGTACGGCGGCCAGTAGCATGCAGTTGGTCACATCGGTATAGGCATTGTCGTCGGTTTGAATCCACAGGATGCCGCTGGCCCTGGAGAACCAGGCACCGTCGGGTTTGGACAGGTCGTTCACGGCGGTGAGGCCAGACAGGTTGACGTTGGCCTGGTAGTTCACGTTGTCCAGCCCGATGTCGGCCGTGGCTTGGTTCGCAAACAGGTAGATGTCCCAGTTGAAGGTGGTGGCCGACGCGAGGTTGCCGGTTTCGCGCATGCGCATCACCTGGCCGTTGACGTTGCCCTTGAGGGTGGTGGGTGCAGGGTTTTGGCTGGAGATGCCCTTGTTGTCCAGCCAGTAGCGCGGGAAAGCTGGATCTACGTCGGGGTTGGGCAGGTTGTTGGTACTGGTGGAGCCGACGTTGCCGCGATCCGGGTTCTCCGTCATGGTGATGTAGATTTCGCCATTGCGCGGGTTGACGGCCGTCCACTCGGGGCGGTCGCATTTGGTGGCGCCAGCCGCATCGGCGGCCAGGCGGGCATTAATGAGCAGGTCGCCCAGGTTGGCAAAGGCGTACGTGGCGTTGCCGCTGATGGCGGTGTTGCTCAGATCCAGCTTGAGCCAGGTGCCGCTGCCATCGGCGTTGTACTTGGCAGCGTACAGCACGCCGTCGTCCAGGTACTTCGCGCCGGTGGCCATACGGTCAGCAGGGTTGGCATCGGCAGCGCTCCACACGGCGTTGGAGACGTATTTGTAAACGTATTCGCTGCGCGAGTCGTCCCCCATGTAGAACGCCAGCGGCTGGCCTACTACGGGGTTGCTGGGCCACGCGCCCTCGTGCGCAAAGCGGCCCAGGGAGGTGCGTTTTACCGGAGTGGAGGTGGGGTTGTAGGGGTCAATTTCTATCACCCAGCCAAAGGTGTTGTGGGTGTTGCGAAAGTCATCCGTGCCGTCGGCGGACGTGCCCGAAAAGCTGGCATCCCAGCGGGCGTACTCGGTATTGGCAGCGTCGGCAGGCACCACGGTGGCCCAGCGCTGGCCACCCGCTGCACCCTGTGCCAGACCGATGCGTTTGAAGGCGGTGATTTCTTTGGCGCTGCGCTTGGCGTCGTCGGTCGCGACTCGGCGGAAGAAGCCGGCAAAGTTTTCTTCGCAGGTCAGGTAGGTGCCCCACGGGGTGTAGCCGCTGGCGCAGTTGCCGATCATGCCGCGGGTGCTGCTGCCATCGGTCGAATACTTTGTTTTGAGCAGAGCGGAGCCTTTGGCTGGACCACCAAAGGCCATGGGTGTGCGCGGCGTGATGCGGCGATTGAAGGTGGATGTTCTGACCAAGCCAAAGATGCCAGCGGTCTTGCTGATTTCAATAATGGCCGCGCCGTGGGCTTCCACCTCCTTGAGTGCTTCGTCCTCGGGGCGCGGACCCGCGGTGGCGGCAATATTGGTTTGGCCGTTGGGGTGCATGAAGGGTACGGTACCGTTCAGGGCTTCGTGGTTGATGGCCATCAGCGCGCGGTCATTGCTAGTCAAGGTCGGCTTGCCGTCGCTGGTCAGGCCGAAATAGTGCATGCCGTCGTGGTGCTCGCCGCTGCGGCGACCAAAGTTGTTGTCGGTGCCATCGTTCTTGTAGGCGGGCACCGCGCTGTCGATAGAGTCGCCCGTGGCGTAAATCACCGTGGCGGTGTAGCCCGCTGGCACTGTCACCGCATCGGCCAGACTCTTGGGCACGGCGGTAAAGCCCAGCACGGGCACAGCTGGTGCTGGTGCTGGTGCGGGTGCTGGTGTGGGTGTATCGTCACTACCGCCGCAGGCAGCCAGGCTCATGCTCCCTAGGCTGGCTGTGGCCAGTGCGCCTACGCCGGAGCGGAGCACCTGGCGGCGTGCCAAGGGGGCGGCTAGCACGTCCTGCAAATGGACATTGGCGCTGGGATTGTTGTCAAAGTCATCCGGATCGGTCGAGTCGATTGCGCGGGAAAAGGTCGTGTTGTTCATT
>JAYVGI010000177.1:0-32128 GCA_043772355.1 Polaromonas sp. | reverse complement strand
GACACCCTCACCCCAGCCCTCTCCCGCTGTGCGGGAGAGGGAGCCGGAAATGTGCTCCGGCCAGCGCGCTCTACAGACTCCAATGCACTACCAAGTTCGACCCAGTCACACGGCTGGCGCGTAATGCAAGCGACCCAGTCACACGGCTGGCGCGTAATGCAAGCGACCCAGTCACAAAGCTGGCGCGCAATAGCAAGCGACTCAATCAGCAAGCGGTGATGGAGCGTGTTTGCGATGAAAAATCTGGAGAAAGGCGCGGGGACAAGCTCCAGATCACTACCCAAGCAGTCGCGTGCTTTCGTAAGATTTTTCACGAAAAAAAATTCCTCCATCGCCGCAATGCGACCAAGGCAGATTAGAAGCTTTCAAAGCCCAATAAACAACGTGACCCAGTACGAGCAGGCATCTACAAACCAGGCCATGATAAGCAGCGCGAGACGACTAAAGCGAACAGTATTGGCCGCGCGGCTGTCCTGCGCCCTGCGGAGAACTCCCCATCGCACTGACAAAAGCAGGCCAGCGGTTACCGCCTACCCGTCTTGCGCCGATGATCCTCACGCACACCCTCAAATACAGCGGCAGCCACCGCACCGGCCGCATTCAGTGCCGCTGCGGGAGCATTCCCTTCTCTGGCCCATCCCACGGCAGACGAGGCGAAAGCACGCGTGTTGCTTATCTCGCCGTTTTGAACGCGGGCAACATCCCTTATGTACGATGCCAATTTGCTCTTAGGCAGCTTCGCGTTGGGGGCATGGATATCCATACTGCGATTGACTCCATGGACGGCCATAGTGAAGGGCTGCATATTCGGATGTTGTCGCATGGCTGTATCGAGTTCGCTTCTTGGCCCGCTTCGCAAAGGCCCGACGGCGTTCCCTCTCAAAGCCCCAGGGACAGAGTTAATGGCATCCATCGTATGTTGTCGCGTGGGACGATGGACAGCCACTGCGGTGAGAGCAACTGCGGCAGCACCGCCGGCCGCTCTGCCTAAGTTTCTAAGAATTGCCATGATTGTGAATCTCCGGTTGAGTCGTTTCAGGTACTTGCAGCTTTGCGCACAGTCCAAAGCGCATCCCTTGGACTGGGGCAAAAAAAACCACACTCCTAAGTCGCCTACATTTTCTTTACTGTGTAACGATGCATAAATAATAACTGTAATCAGCAGCTACCACTTGAACTGTAATTTTTCATAGAAAAGTATGATTTATTTCATCTATTCGAGATCCCAAGCCAGAAAAGAAGCCCTTTCGGGCAAACAACCTGGCCCCAGTGCGCTGCGTGCAGCCGCGCATGCAGAGGGCACCAGGAAGATGCGCCGCTGGCCTGCTCCCGTACAAGAGACCCACAGCAAGCAGCGCAACGCTCCATCCTAGATGTGGCAACCCATTTGCTCTATTTACCGCAGCACTCCGTGTAAGCAGGCCAGTGGGGTATCCAGGGTGGAGGCTGAAAATGGTATTTCTTAGCAAACCCAGGCGTAATGCACCAAAAACCGACCCCATAGACCGTCCACAGACCCTGTTCGACCAAGCAGGCGTTCCTGATTCCATAGCTTGTCTCGCATATTTATTGATGGCTACAGCGCGATAAGTATCTGAAAACGATTTCCAAACGCGCAAAGCACAGCCTGCCCATCGCTGATCACCCAAGGCGCTCAGCGCCAGCACCCAGCCCGGTGCTGGGTTTGGTCTGCCACACTTGTTGGCCGCCCTCCACCTGCACTGCTACCACCAGCCCTTCTTTTTGAAGCCTATGCAGCGCCTCTTGGGTGGTTGCCACTGGGGGAGCGGGCTCGCGCCAGCCCACCCACCAATCGTGGATACCTTTAGCGGTATCAGCGGCCGCTGGCGAACGGCTAAGCACCTGCTTGATCTGCCGCATCGCAAAAATAACCTCTTGCTCATTCATCCCTTAATTTTGACGCAGGCGCGGCAAAAAACAATAGGACAAAAAAACCCCAAGCGCAGATTTATTCATCCCACCCCCAGGCCCGCCTGCGCAAGCCGCGCCAGCGCTTCAAACGGCCACTACGGATCGGCCTCAACGCCGCGCCCTGGGTGCGACAAATTCGTCCCACCTCGTCACCAGTTATTTAAAAATACCCTTTAATCTCAACAACTTAGAAGAATCAACGGCCTGGCACAGCCCTTGCACTAATCCCTGCGGCACCTCCACGCCCAGCCGGGTCGCGTTTTGCCATCCGATAAACCGCAATCGACAACTGAACGAGGTAAACGATGACCGAAAGCGTACAAAAATGGCTTGGCCGAAACCGCCCGCCGCGTGTGAAGATCACCTACGACGTGGAAACCGGCGGAGCAATTGAAAAACGGGAGCTACCCTTTGTCGTGGGTATGTTCGCCAATCTCTCAGGGGACCCTACAGACGACTCCCCAGCCACAGATTACGCGCTTCGCACCATGGAGAACATTGACCGCGACAACTTCAACGCTGTCATGACCAAGGCGCAAGCCGTGGTCAATTTAGGCAAAATTCGGCGTACTCTTGAAGACAAGGATGGCGACCCCGACACCATGGAGGGCGCGACCCGCTTCCTGGACAGTGCGATCCGCTTCAAGTCGCTGGACGATTTCACGCCAGTGGCCATTGTGCAAGCGGTGCCAGACATGAACGCGTTGTACCGGATCCGCGGTAACATCAGGATGCTACAGTCAAAGGCTGAATCCAGCTCGACCTTCGCCAAAGCCTTGGAGCGGCTCACGCAAATCGATGACGCTGGCAAAAAGGCACGCGCACCGTTGGCCTGGCTGGCACCCTCCAAACGCGTCGGTGATGCGGACGCGCAGTTGGCCGCGCTAAAAACAGCTAAGTGGCGGTTGTGCTCGTTTGCCGCAGACTTTGCCACCGCAGCCAACGAGGATGCTCAAAAGACTGTCGCCACAACGTACGGCTTTGACACCGCCGCCAAACCATGGAACCCCGAGCCAGTGCGCCAATTCATTGGCCTGTTCAGCCTCAGTAAGACACCCGAGAACCTCCTTGCGGCGAAAGATCAGCTCAGCGCACTGGCGACCTACACAGACCCCAACGCAGTAGTGGGCAATGCCACCGAAAAATTACGCGCAGGCACGGAAAATCAATTGGGCTTGACCAGTGAAATGTGCCGAACTGTGGGCGCACAAGCCAAGGCTCTGTTCAAAATTCTAACCAACACTGGTGCAGCGATTGCTTCTGGAACCACTGGTGCTACTGGAGCCACCGGTGCTCCTGGAACCACCGGCGCTAGTGGAACCACTGGTGCTAGTGGAACCACTGGTGCTACTGGAGCCATCGGTGGTACTGGAGCCACCGGTGGTACTGGAGCCACCGGCGCTAGTGGAACCACCGGTGCTAGTGGTACCACTGGTGCTAGTGGTACCACTGGTGCTAGTGGAGCCACCGGCGCTACTGGAAACACAGGTGCTAGTGGAGATCTGGAAGCCCCAAATCAGGCCTTGGACGATGCCCAGCTCGCGGCCCTGGTTTTTCTGGGTGTACAAGAGCCCGAAAACAGCGCTTTGGTAAAAAACTCCGATCCCGTCCCTGGCAACAAGCTCAGCCCAACGCAACTGGCAGAACAAAAACCCAACCTCAGCCCAGCGCAACTGGCCGAGCAAAAGCATGCCGCGGACAGCCGTTTTTTCGCCAACAACCTGTTGCTCGGTGACAAAGAGGCTCTGCGCAATGTCCCGGAGATCCTGACACTGCTCAACACCACCAACCCGAAGAACGACGATGACCGCCAGCGCTATTTGGCACCGCTGGGCTATTTCGCCACCGAATTGTTGATACCGCTGGACGCGCCAGGAGCACCTGGCCGCAAAACCATGGCCGCAACTGTGCTCATTGACCAGCGCGTGGCCAGCATCGACAAGCAGCTCAGTAAGCAGTTGCGCGCCATCATGCATGCGCCCAACTTCCAGGCACTGGAGGCCACTTGGCGCGGCCTGTTCTATGTGGTCTCCCGCTCTGAGACTGGCAAGCTGCTCAAGCTGCACGTCTTCAACGCCACCCAGGCGGACTTGTTGCACGACCTGGACACGGCGGTGGACAAAGACCAAAGCCGCCTGTTCAAGCTGATCTACGAAGCTGGCTACGGCACCTTGGGCGGCCAACCCTACAGTGTGTTGGTGGGCGGCTACGAGGTGGGCAAGACCGCCCAGGACATTGACTTTCTGAGCAAGATGTCGGAAGTGGCGGCCAGCGCCCACGCGCCCTTCATCACCGCCGCCTCGCCTGCCCTGTTCAACTTGGACGACTTCACCGGCCTGGACAGGCCGCGCGATCTGGAGCAAATTTTTGAGAGCGTGGATCTGGTCGGCTTTCAGGAGTTTCGCAAGAGCGAAGATTCCCGCTACGTCACCCTGGTGCTGCCCCACATGCTGCTGCGCCTGCCATATGGCGAGAAGAGTCTGCCCGCCGAAGGCTTTGCTTTCGAGGAAAGCGCCGATGCCAAAAAGCATAGCGACTTCCTCTGGGGTAACGCAGCCTATCTGCTGGCCGAGCGCATTACGCACGCCTACTCGCTCTACTCGTGGACAGCGGCCATCCGTGGCGTAGAAGGCGGTGGCCTGGTCGAAGGCTTGCCACTCTACACCTACCCGATCTACCCGGCCAACTCGGATGCCAAAGCGCTGTTTTGCCCCACCGAGGTGTCCATCACAGACCGGCGCGAAAAAGAGCTCAGCGACCTGGGCTTCATCTCCCTGTGCCACTGCAAGGGCACTGGCACGGCGGCCTTCTTCGGTGGCCAAACCGCTAACCAGCCCAAGGCTTACATTACCGACGAGGCCAACGCCAACGCCAAGCTCTCTGCGCTATTGCCCTATATGTTGTCGGCCTCACGCTTTGCCCACTACATCAAGGTGATCATGCGCGACAAGATTGGCAGCCTCATCTCCAAGGGCAATGTGGAGTCCCACCTCAACTCCTGGATCGCCCAGTACGTATTGGCCGACGAGAACGCACACAAGGATGCCAAGGCCAAATACCCGCTCAGCCAAGCACAGGTGCAGGTGAGTGATGTACCGGGCTCACCCGGTTGCTACGACGCAGTGATCTTTCTGCGCCCGCACTTCCAGCTTGAAGAACTCAACACCTCCATCCGTCTGGTGGCCAATCTACCTGCCTGACCCCGGTCAACCTACCCACGCATCAAAGGAAAAATACCATGGACTTGATCCTTCTACAACCGGGCGACGACTCGGTGTTTCCCAGCAAAAACACATGGGACCAAGGCGGTAGCCTGATTGATTCCAATCCCACCGGGGTGGACCCCGACCTCAAGCTGGGACAGTGCATTGAACTGGTGTCCATCCACCAGGGTATGAAGCAACAGGTGACCACGGACGTGAGCAACTCTGCGCGCACCTCTGGCCGACCGGTGATCACCGAGTTCACCTGCGTCAAGTACGTAGACAAAACCTCGGTCAAGCTCTATGACCGCTGCTTGCGCGCTGAGACCTTGGGCAAAGGCGAAAAAAAGCCCTCCTACATCTATGTGCTGCGCAATTCGGGCGACAAGACCTACAACATCATGACCTTCGCGCTGCGTGACGCACTGATCAGCGAGATCCAGTTCCAGACACATCCTGACGACATGCCCACCGAGCAGTTCAAACTCAACTTCAGCGAGATTTTGTGGACCTATACGGTACAAAAAGCCAATATGGAGAAAGGGGGCGTGGTGCCAGCTGGCTGGAGCCTGGCACGCAACCGGCCTATAACGGAATTTACAGCCTAAGCGTCATTGACCGCATCACTGCCAACTCACAGAGAAACAAAAGATGCAGTACCTGCTCGAACGGCTGGCCACAGCAGGCAACGCCGCTCACGGCTTGACGCCCTTTGATTTACGGACAGCGGTGAGCGATCAAATCCAGCGCCTGGTTGGTTCGCATTTTTTTTGGCCCGGCCAGAACGGGCCTGAGCGTGCAGGCCTGAGCCTGCTGCCCATGGCCGGTCAGGTCTACGCCAGCGAACACGACGTGGCGCGCTACTGCTCCAGCATTCGCGCCTTGATCGCGCAGCACGAGCCGCGCCTGACTGAGGTTCGCGTGGAGCTGGTGAAAACCGGCGCGTCTTCGATGCAGGCCCATGCTGTGATCACCGGTCTCTTGGTCGGGCTCGGTGCCATTGGCGGTCTTAGCAACGCCGACGAATTCCGCCTGGATTTGGCACCGCGCAAGTAGGCCCATCATGCAAGCTAATGGCAACCAACTCAAGCAGTTTTACCAACGCGAGCTAGGCATACTGCGGGAGGACGCGACCGCCTTTGCCCATGCTCACCCCGTGGAGGCGCAGGCGTTGGGGCTGGGCAAGGGCACCGCGCGCGACCCGCAGGTAGAGATGCTGATTCAGACCTTTGCATTCCTGGCAGGCCGGGTGCAGTACGAGGTGGCGGCCAGCAAGGCGGTAGTGGCCAATGCGCTGCTGGAAGACCTGTACCCCCATTTGGCCGCGCCCCTGCCTTGCATGAGTGTCGCCCAGATGCACGTCAAACCCGACGGCGCCGACGGCGCGCGCATCGAGTGCGGGCGCCAGATCAATGGATCGGTGCTGGATGAGCGTGGCCGCAGCGCAGTGTGCCGCCTGCGGACCACCGCCCCTAGCGCACTGACGGCGCTGACCGTCACTGCCGCGCAGTTGCTGCAACCAGGGGCCTTTCCGGCCGACCTGCGCGACGAATCGACGCTTGGCGCGCTACGGGTGCGAGTGCAACGCCTGGGCAGCGAACCCATCAAGGCCATGCAGCAACGCCGCCTGCGCTTTTTCATCGACCCCACACAAAAACACGCGTACTATCTGCATGAACTGCTGGCGGTTCACCTGATCGGCATCAGCCTGGCACCCGCCCAGGCCGGCGTGGGCGCGGAACAACCCGCACGCATCCAGCCTACGCAACTACACTGGCTGGGCTTTGGCGAAGACGAGGCCGCGCTGCCCGCACGGCCCCACATGCACCCAGGCCACCGTTTGCTGCAGGAGTATTTCGCCTTCCCTGAAAAATTTCTTTTCTTTGACACAGAGGCCCTGGACTTCACCGATCTGGAAGGTGGTTTTGACCTTTATTTCCATTTCGATGTGCCGCTGCTGCCCGAACGCCAAATCTCAGCCCAAGCACTCAAACTCAACTGCGTGCCCTTGGTCAATTTGTACCCGCAACGCATCGACCCCTTGACACTGGACCACACGCAGTACGAGTACCGTTTGCGCGCCGATTCGCAAGGCCACCAGCACTGCGAAATCCATTCCATTCAGGAACTCAACTCCATCAAGGCCGACGGTAGCCTGCGCCAGCTGCGGCCCTATTTCGAGATGGAGAGCAGCACCGCTTTAGCAGCCAGCGACTACTTCTATGCCTTGCGCCGCGAAGAAAATCAACTCGGCGAGGTACCCGGCACCGAGCTCTATATCGCCTTTCTGGACCGCCAGTGCCAGCCCATCCCGCCGCCGCCCGAGGTCATTGCCGGCCGCGCGCTGTGCACCAACCGCCGCCTTCCTGAGCTGATGGTCACTGGCCCAGCCCAGTTGCTCAGCCTGGAGGGGCCAGGCCCCGTGACCCGGCTGGAACTGGTGAGCAGGCCCACGCCGCACGATACACCCGCCTTGATGGGCGACAGGCCCTGGGCCATGGTGTCGCAGCTGTCACTCAACCACTTGTCGCTGGCCGACGGCCCGCAGGCCCTGGCGGCACTTAAAACCATGTTGCGCTGTCATGTGGGCCCATCCCAAGTGGTGGGAGTCCGGCAAATCGACGGTATTCGGCGCGTGCAATGCTGGAGCACCATGCACCCAGTTGAGCGTGCGGGCATCCGGGGTATGGCGCAAGGCCTGCACGTGCGCTTGACGCTGGACCGCACGCAATTCGAATCCGGTGGCACGGTGCTATTTGCCTCGGTGCTGCGGCATTTTCTGGCCATGTACGCCAGCATCAACACGCCGATCGAGGTCAGCGTACAAACCACCGATTCAACGGAGGCCGTCAAGCAATGGGTGCCGCTGCTTGGGTCGCAGATTCTGCTGTGACTGAATCCCCCAATTCACTTGAATCGCGCTTTGGAAATTACGATTTCCTGCAGCTCGTTCGTGTGCTGCTGCGCCCACGCGAGGTCGGCCAAGCGCCTTTAACGCCAGACCAGGCGCTGCGCTTTCGCGCCGACCTGGGCGGTGGGTTTCCCGGTCGCAACGCCAGCGCCCTGCAACTGCTGGGCCAAGGTGCTACCACACACGCGCCGCTGCTGACTCCAACCGACCAAGCGCTGTTGCCCACCCAACACGACTTGGTGCAAATCACCACTCCGGATTTTTGCGTGGGCAGCGCGCTAGGGCCCTTGCCCGACCCCTTTCTGGAATGGGTGCGCGAGCTCGACCAGGCTGGCAAACCGGCCATGCGCAAGTTTCTAGACCTGTTCAACCACCGCTTCAACGTGCTGCGTTACGAGGCGCGCGCCGTGTTCGAACCGGGCCTGAACAACCTGGCACCCGAGCACACCGTCACGGCCCAGTGGCTGGGAGCGCTCATGGGCATTGGTTGCGAGGCCGCCGCCAGCCAACTGCCGCTGCGCCCGCGCAATTGGTTGGGCATCGGCGAGCTGCTGGCCAACAGCCGACGCAGTCCGGCCGCCTTGGTGCAGGTGCTGACGGCGCACTTGGACTGCCCGGTGGCTCTCACGCCCCTCGTGCCCGCCTGGCGACCGCTGGGCATCGCCAACCAACACGCCTTGGGCCAGCGCCGACTGGGCCAGGACAGTCGGCTGGGGCGGCGGGTCTGGGATGTACAAGCCGCCGTCAAGCTGACGCTAGGGCCGCTGCCGTACGCAGCGATGGTAGACCTATTGCCAAGCAGTGAGCCTTCCTTAACCGCGTCGGCAACAGCATCGCTCAGCGCCCGCGACTTGCAGCGCCAATGGCGAGCGAGCCAAACCTCAACTGAGTTGACATCCCCCAACGACACCAACGGTTATGCCACCCTGGTAGCTCTGGTGCGCCTGATGCTGGATCGGCGCCACGATGCGGAGATTGAGATTTTGGTACCCGAGCGCAGCATACCCCCGTCACATCTGCGCACCCAGCCCGCGCAAGGTCAGGTCGGGATGCGCTTGGGACAAACCGCCTGGCTCAAGTCGCGTAGCCGTCCCGGCGCAGCAGGCGCAATCGGGCCAGGCGCGCGCGCTCACTTGCGCAGCGTACGCCTGCACGTAAACGCTTTCGATACGCCTGCGCCACAGCAAGCGGTCGCGTCAACTTTCACAAACTCTGCCATCGCCCAGCGCGCCAGCCGGGTCAGCCCATGAACATGGCCCTATCAGCCCTGGCCACCGCCATCAGCCCCGTAGCGCCGGCACCGGCACCGCTGGTATACCTGCACGTGGCGCTGTTTTTAGCCGATGGCCGTGTGCTCAGTGACGAAACTTTTCGCCTGGTCAACCTGCAAGGCCAAGAGAGCATTTCTCAAAACTTTGAGTTCGAGCTGGAACTGCACGGCAACACCAGCCCCGCCCATGGCGCTGCCATTGCCTTTAATGATGTGGTGGGTCAACCAGTCACGGTGGGTCTGCACTGCCCGGCGCTGGACGATGGCGGCCAGCAGCCCAGCCGTGAAGAGGCCAATGCCTGGTTTCAAGCCGCACTCAATGGCAGCGATGAAAGCCAGCGCCTGCGCTTTTTCAATGGAGTGGCAGCCTCGTTTTCAATGGAGCAACCCGGTGTCTACCGGCTCACGCTGCGGCCTGCACTATGGAAACTTACGCTCACCAACGCCTACCGCATTCATCCGCACATGACCGTGCGCGATGCCATCGAAGCGGTACTCAAACAGCACCGTATTCGCTACGCAGTCGATGCCCTGAGCGGCAATGACAATCTGGCGGTGACGCGCCGGCAAGACTGGTTGCAAGCGGGCGAGAGTGATTTTGATTTTCTGTGCCGCCTGCTGGCCAAGGCCCACATCTACTGGTTCTTCATCCACACAGCCAAAAACCACACCGTGGTCTTTGCCAATCGCCCGGCCTATCCCCAAGCCGTGCCCGGGGGTAGGCCGCTGCGCTATTGCAGCACTGATGAAAGCGAGCTGGGACTGGCCCAGGCCGACACTATTTCTGACTACCGGGTTCAGCAAAACCTGGCCAGCAGCGCTGTCAACGCGGTCTTCACACGCGAAGAGGCGGCCTGGGAACACGACACCGTGGCATGGGAGCAAGACACCGTGGCCAGCTTTCACAGCTATAGCGCCAGCGCCAACAGCCGAGTGAAACCGGGCAACTTGCCGTTTGCGCAATACCTGATTTACCAGTACGGCTGCAGCTGGGGCGAAGTCAATCACTTTGCCCACAACACACAGGACGCGCTGGACACCGCCAGCCGCGAGTTCAGCGGTACCAGCGCCTGCCCCTGGTTATGCAGCGGCCACAGTTTCAGCACCACCCAGTTTCCGCGCGCCGACCAATGGCCCGACCCGGTGCGCCCGCAACTGGAGGGCACATCTTGGGTGCTTACGCAGGTTGAGCACCAGGCTTCGCTGGACGGCAGCTACAGCAACAAGTTCCGCGCGGTGGATGCTGCAGGTTTGGCCACGCCGTTTTCGATGCAAGAAACCCAGCAAGGTGCGGTACTGGCCAAGGTGGTGGCGCCCAATGGCTCGTCGGCCACCCCGCCAAGCAACTGGCGCTATTACGAGAAGACCAACTTCGACCCCGAGCCCCGCAGCGATGCTGTGGCCGATACCGATGCAGCCCCAAGCGCAGGCTTGGCACAGGGCGTGTGTGTGCGTTTTTCCAACGAGAGCGACGATGCAGAGCCACATTGGGTGAAATTGGCCGCCCACATGCAGACGATCCCTGAAATTGGTGTCACCGTGTTGGTAGCGCGCGCCCAAGACCAATCCGAGCTGCCTGAAATTCAGAGCATCGTGCAGGCCAATGGCAGCATGACCATCACACCCTCGCGCTGGACCGCTAACACCAATGTGGGCAGCAACTACTCCACCGCTTACGGCGATGCGCAGAACATCCACTTTGGACTGCACTCCGAGGCCGACCTGAACCGCGCCATTGGCATCGTGCGCGACCAGTACGCCAGTGGCCAGTTCCGCGACACTGCCTACTCTCAAGGTGCCAGCTACAGCTACGCCACATCCGAAGACGGTGCCAACGGGCTCTTAAGCAAATCCGACTCGTACGGCTCAGCCTACAGCACCCACCACGGCGCACGCAACTCCAGCCGCACAGTGTTCGACAACACCGACAGCGACTCTCTGGTCACCGGCACCGCCAAAAACGTCAACACAGTAGACGGCGTGAGCGACAACACGAGCACCCAGGCTGTGGTGATCAGCGACTCCAGCACCGGCATGAGCACCAGCGTAGAAAAGATGGGTATCCATGCCGGCCTGTCCGCCACTGTCATGAGCTCCACCGCCAGCAGCACTGGTGTGCGTATGCAAGCCAGCATGGAGGGCATGAGTGTGAACGCCAGCATGACCGGCGTGAGCAGCAGCCACTCGCTCACCGGCATGAGCGAGCAGACCAACGCCACTGGTGCGAGCACGAGTACCAACGTCACTGGCGCGTCCACCCATACCGCGATGACCGGCGTGGAGACGGGCGTGAACCTGACTGGCGTGAGCAGCACCACATCGCTGACCGGCGCCAGCACCAGCACCAGCCTGGTTGGCGCCCACATTGAGACCAACGTGATCGGTGCCTCCACCCGCATGTCTGTCACCGGCGAAAGCACCAGCATTTCAGTACTCGGCACCAGCACTGACATTTCGCTTTCAGGTGAGACCACTACTCTGGCGATCAAAGGCCCTTCAATGTCGCTGGATGCCCCTGGCCTTTCTTTGCAAATGAGCCCTGGCTACCTGCACATACAAGCCGGTGGCATGGATCTGACTGTCGAAGTACTGAAAATTTTCGTGTGAACCGTCATGAAAATCATCAAACCCCTCACGCTCTCATTGCTGCACCGCACCTACCGGCAGGGCGGTCAAAACCATTTGGTGGCTACCGCGCTGGGTTTCTTCAAGCTGGGTGGCGACCTGCCCGCACGCTTGCTGCCCGAGGCACCGCAGTGGGCGCGTGTGATGGCTGTGCTGTCCAGCGGCCAGCCGCTGGACGAGGCCATGCCCAAAGCCTGCGCCGAGGCCCTGGTGCTGGGCGCGGCTTGCGCCCCACAAGGCCAGCCAGTCACGCAGATGAAGGTGCGCCTGCAAGTGGGCACCAGCATTGACAAACAACTTCTGGTGCATGGCCCGCGCCACTGGCGCTACGGCGTGATGCCGCTCTACACCATTGATCCCGGCGCAGCCTTCATTGAAATGCCGCTGGACTACGCCCACGCGTTTGGTGGCCCGCAGTACGCTGACAACCCTGCGGGGCAAGGCTACAACCCCAACCGCTTGGCAGCCCTCGTAGGCACCAACGAAGGTGTCATGGCCAACGTGGAATACGCAAGCCAGCCACTGCGGGCGCATACCGGGCACTACCCGCCTGCTGCGCTAGGCCCCATGGCCATTGACTGGGCACCACGCAAACGCTACGCCGGTACGCACGACCAACGCTGGCTCAAAGAAGACTACCCCGGCCTGCCGCGCGATCTGGACTGGCGCCTATACAACCAGGCCGCCGCCGACCAGCGGCACAGCGACTGGTTTGAAGGCGGTGAGCCCTACCGCCTGGAAGGCATGCATGCGCAGCACAGCGTGATCAGCGGCCGCCTGCCCACCCAGCGGGTGCGCGCTTTTGCTCTCCTGCAGGGTACCCAAGGTACAACCAGCCAACCGCATGAAATTTCCATGCACATGGACACTGTATGGTTTGTGCCCAGCCTGGGCTTGGGCATTGCCGCCTGGCGCGGCCAACATCTGGTGGCCGACAGCGACGCTTTGGATGTGCAAGCCTTGATGCTGGGCTACGAAGTCAGCGCCAAGGCCGCCCAGCCCCTAGCCCACTACACCCAGGTTTTGGCCCTGCGAATGAACCCTGCCACAGCGGGCCTGCACGCTTTCAACGAATCTCAGTTAGCACCCGCGCCGGCTCCAATAGCCAGGCCAGCGTCGCCACCCGACCTGAGCGCGCAACAGGCCCGCATTGACGAAGTAAGCCAGGCATTTTGGCAGGCCAGCGGCATGACACCAGAGGCTGACTACCAGCCCCCGAAGGCCAGCCCGCCCCTGCTGCAGACACCCACCGCTGAACAGATAGCCCAAGGCGATATGGATCTGAGCGCACTCATGGCCCAAGTGCAGACCTTGCGCACGCACATCGAGCAAACTGCCCAGGCCCATCGCGAAGAACTGCATGATCAACTGGGCCAACTCCAGACCGCACTGGACGGTGCCACCATTCCAGCGACGGCACACGCCGCTGCGCCCGTTGATGCCTCACCAGCAAGCGGTGCTGATGCTTGGCAGGCCATTGTGTCGCGTGCCGATGGTAGCGCTGACGCGGACCAGATCCAAGCCCTCATATTTGCCACCCAGGCCAGCGCTGCCAACGACCCCAGCCCTGAAGTCGCAGCCCGCAACGATGCAGCCATCAAAGCTGCGCAAGCCGCATTGACCCTCAAACCCAAAGCCCGCTTGGTCTCGCCCAAGCTGATCGCCCCGGCAGGCCCTTTAGCACCTGAGCTGGCGGTGCGGCTGGGCCAGCAGGCGCTGGTGTGGTTGGCCCAGGGCCTGTCCCTGGCTGGGCGCGACTTGGCAGGGGCCAACCTGCGCGGGGCGCAGCTCGCTGGCCTTGACCTCAGTGGCTGCCTGCTCGAATGCGCCGATTTAAGTGGCGCCGATCTGAGTGGCGCGCGCCTGTGCCAGACGGTGTTGACCCAAGCCACCTTGGTAGGCACCAACCTCAGCGCTACCGATTTAACTGGTGCCAACTTATGCTTCACACAAGCACAAAGAGCGTGCTTTGAACAAGCCAGCTTACGCGGCGTCCAGGCCATGCACGCTCAGTGGGAGGGTGCGCAGGGCCCGGGTGCAGACCTGTCTAGCGCCCTGCTGAATGGGGCCAATATGAGCCACAGCTGTTGGGATGGTGCCAACTTAGAACGCACCGTTTTTACCGATGCAAACCTTACCGCCAGTCAGTGGCGCGCGGCCAAGTTCAACCAATGTGTCGGCTGGAAGGTGCAGGGTCAAGGGGCCGACTTTTCACAATCCCGGTGGACGCGTAGCGCCTTGGTCGCTTGCGAGTTGAGCGCCAGCCGCTGGCAGGGCGCGCGCCTGAGCCAACTCCAAGGCAACGCCAGCAATTGGCAGGGTGCGGATTTCAGTGGCATCCAGGCCCAGCGCTGCGGCTGGCCTGCTGGGCAACTGTCCGGTGCCAATTTCAGCGCAGCCTATGTGGCCGACAGCGATCTGAGTGGCGCTGATTTGCGCGCCGCCACACTAGACCACGGGTGCTTCAGTCGCAGCCTGTTGATGCGAACACAGCTGAGCGGTGCCAGCGCGCAGGGCACTGACTTTTTTCAAGCCCTCCTGCGCAAAGCCAATTTCAGCGGGGCCGACCTGCGCGGGGCCAGCTTGTACCAAGCCGAGCTGACCGAGATTTGCTTGGTACAGGCGCAAACCCAAAGCGTGCGCATGGATCCCAAAAGGGTGCTGCCATGAACCCCACTGTCTGGGACGAGATCAACCGCTGGCTGCGCCTGGGCCGCCCTGTCCATGCGCAAATTCTGCCGGGCTTGGATGCCACAAACCGCCCCTTGGGTCGTGCCGTGTTCAACCAGTGTGACTTGCGCGGCAGCCGTTGGAGCGGCGCCGATTTGACCGGCGCAAACTTCATCAACTGCGACTTGCGCGGCGCTGATTGGCGCGGTGCGCAACTCCAGCAAATGAGTTTTTCGCATTGCCCGCTGAGTGAATCGCGCTGGAACGAGACACCTTTAGCGCTACTTAGTTTTGCCAATTGCAACTTGGCCCACAGCGACTGGCGCGGCGCTCGGTTGGAGAAATCAGCCTTCGTCAATTGCCCGCTGCAGGGTTCAACTTGGCAAGGCGCCATGCTGATGCGTAGCGCCTTCAATGGCTGCGACTTTGCCGCGAGCCAATGGGCCCAAACACAACTGCTGCAAAGTGCTTGGGTGCAGGCAGATTTGCGCCAGGCCGCGTTGGCTGGGCTGGTGGCCCACACCAGCCTGTTCATCAAGGCCAACTTCAGCGGTCAAAACATGATCAATATGGCCCTGCAGCGCTGCACTCTACAGGACGCTGATTTTTCTGATGCTGATTTGAGCGGTGCCAACCTGGCCGAGTGCAACGCCTTGGGGGCACGCTTTGAGCGTACCCAAATGAACAACCTGATAGCCCCCAGCGCGCTCTTCGCCCAAGCCACCCTGAACGACTGCGAGCTGGGCGGCGCCCAACTCGCAGGTAGTGTGTGGCAAAAGGCACAAATCAGTAACACCCACTTTGGCGGCCAGGGCCTGGCTCCCGCCAGCTTGGCGGGCAGCGTCTGGGATCACGCCGTGCTAAGCAACGTAGATTTCAGCCGCGCCGAACTCAGCCGCGCCCGCTTTGCCCACACCCGAGGCTCAAAAGTGCGCTTTGCAGGCGCACGGCTGAACTATGCGAACTTGCATGCCGCCCAGTGGCACGACTGCAACTTCAGTGATGCCGATCTGAATGGTGCCCAGGGCACAGACCCTGCGCTCGCTGCTGCCGAACAACAAAGCCTGGAAATGGAACCATCATGAAACCCGCCACACTGAACCCGCTCAGCCCCGTCCGTCCTCAGTCCGCTGCTGTGGCCCTACAGCCCCCACCTGTGCAATGGAGCGAGGCCTGTATCAGCCAATGCCTGGCGGGCACCAGCTTTCGGCTCAGCGACGGGCGTCTGGCCTGCCAAGCGCTGTCGTGCGTGGTCACCCCTGAGGCGGGCGACCAGGTGGTGTTGCTGCACAGCGCCAGCGGCTTGTACATCAGCCATGTGCTGCAACGCCAGGGCCTGCGCGCACAACTGGCGGTGCCTGGTATGGACACCCTGGCCATCACCCAGCACAGTGTCGCCATCAATGCCAAGAGCGCGCTGGCCCTGCGCAGCTTGGGGGACATTGACGTCATCTCCGCCCAAGGCTCGGTAGCACTGAGCGCCCGCCACGTGCTGACCAGCGCCAGCGAAACCCTGGTGCAGAACGCCCAGCACTTGGTCAGTCACGCCCAGCATTGCGTGCTGCAGGTGGCTGCCTTGCTGCGAGTGCACGGCAAGCAAACCCTGATCACCGCCGAGCAAGATATGAAGCTCGATGCGGAACGCATCAGTCTGGGCTAAAACGCGGTCAACAACATGTTCGCCAACACCAACCTTTGCGTAGTCAACTTCGCCTTTCCGGACGTGTGCCTGACACCCTCGCCTGTCGGTCCAGTGCCTATTCCGTACCCCAATTTTGCAATCTCCATCACCCACGTCCCCTCGCAATTCAGCGTAATCATCGGTGGCGGTTTAGCTGAAAACTTGGTTACCCAAGGCACGCTCAGCAACGGCGACAACGCGGGCGTGGCTATGGGCGTGGTCTCTGGGATGGTGATGGGGCCGGATCGCTACGTGTTAGGCAGCCTCAAGGTTTGCATGGGTGGTGTCTTTGCTACCCGTTTGACCAGTGTGACAACCGCTAATGGCATGGCCGGGAATATGGTGGGCATGAGCATCACACCCTCACAAGTGTGCGTGCTGGTACTGAGTTAAAGCTCTCATGAAAACCCAGAACATATCTCTTCTGCGCTGTGGCCTGATTTGCCTGATGCTGTGCGTGGGCGGCTGCGCCGCAGTCAAAAGCGTGCTGGGCATCAAGCCCCACACCGCTCTCACGCAGATACGAATCCAAGCCCTGGCAGGAGCCAACCTGGACAACGGCACTGCGCTCGATCTGGTGTTCGTCTACGACAACCAACTACTCCCCCAGCTACCCAAGACCGGGCCACTCTGGTTTGCTACCAAAGCCGACTTGATGGCCAACCATCCTCTGACGCTGGACGTAGCGCGGGTACGCATTGCACCCACCAAGTCCAGCGAGGTGACGCTGAGCACAAGCCGCCGCACGGCCGTAGCTGTATACAGCTACGCCAACTTTCTGGCTCCGGGCGGTCAGGCCATGGGCGATTTGACCTTGTTCAAGTGCGTCCAGATCACGCTGGGCCCCAGCGCCGTGGCCTACCAAAGCTGCCAATAGCCACCGACCGAAGGAACCCACCATGGCCCCAGCTTCATCTGCCACCGACGAGCGCCCGCCCAGCGCGGCCAGCAACCCACGCCAGGGCCTGCCACTGGCACCGGGCACTGCGGGCCTGCCCAACCCTGTGCAGTGGTCTGAGGGCATGCTGCTGTCGCCCCAGCACTTTCAGCAAAATGATCTGTTTTGGCACGAACAACTGCGCTACCGCCTCGCACAATGCATGCCTCATGGCTGGGGCATAGGCGCACTGGAACTCGATGGCGTGAAACTCAAAGCCGGCTTGGTGGCGCTGCGCAAGCTCGAATGCATCATGCCCGATGGCACGCCTATCGTTTTTCCTGGCAGCTACGAGCAAGCCCTGGAGATTGATGCCAATGCCGCGCTGGCGCAAGAGCCCGCAGGCGTGCGCATTTCTCTGGTGCTGCCAGTGCGCAGCGCTGCCGCTACACGACACGACGGCGCATTCAAACGCTACGATGCCGTGCCCGGCCACATGGCGATTGACGAGAACACCGGCGTGGGTATGGAAGCGGTGGATCGACTTCGCCCGCGCATTCAGTTATGGGTTGGGCAGGCGATACCGGCCCAGTATGTGGCCTGCCCACTGCTGGAGCTGACCCGGCGCAGCGACTCGCGCGTCATTGAACTGCGGCCCTACCACCCACCGCTATTGCGCTGGGAAGCGGCTGATTTTTTGGCTGGCACCAGCCTGCGTAAACGCCTGCACCTGGTCAACACCGCGCTGTGGGCGCGGCTGCGCGAACTGGCAGATAACCGCGACGGCGACGGCCCCGACGACGATCCTGCTTTGGCCGCCGCCGGCCAAGCGTTGGACGGCGCGCGCCGCTTGGCGGCGGTGTTGCCACAATTTGGCTTGTTGGTCAACCGCGCCGAGGCCAAGCCGCTGGAGTTGTACGACAGCTTGGCTCTGGTGGTAGGTGCCATGGCCGGTTTTGGTCTGAACCCTATCCCACCAGTGCTGGATGCCTATCAGCACGATAATTGTGAGCCCCAGTTTCGGCGCGCCCTGGACTACGTGGTGGGCAAGCTGAGCTACGTTGCTACGGGCCACAAGTTTTTTGAGTTTGACAAGGTAGGTGAGCACCGTTTTGTTCGGGAGTTGCCACCGCAAACGGGCCACGAGTTGATCGTAGAGTTGCGCCTGGGTGAAGGTCGCAGCGCTGGGCACTCGGATCGCCTGGCGCTGGAGCAATGGCTCAAAGACGCTTGCATCGCCAGCGAAGAACTACTCGATCAGGCGCTGCGCGCGCGCGTGAGCGCCCGGCCCCGGTTACTGGGGAGCAGTGAGATCACGAAGCGCGGTTTTCGCTCCAGTGGCGTGCTGTTTGCGATTGACAACGAATCTATTGACGGCGACGGCCTGCGCCCGCAGCCCTTGCTGCAAGCGGGCAAGCGATTGGCCATCGACGGCTATGCTGGTGGCAGCGGCCTGCAACCGGCCAGCATCCTGCTCTACCAAGCCCGCCCCGGTGGTGCCAGGCTAAGCGCATGAACCAGATCCCACAAGCCCCTGATACGGCGCAGCCACACGCCTTGCTGCTGGGTTTGTTCGCCGAGTTTTATGAAGAGCTTGCACGTATCAAACAGCAGATCGAACGCGGTGCCTTGCCCGACTATTTAAGCGATGGCGGCCCCGTACCCCTCACACCGCAGGCCTTGGCGGGTGCCGTCAGCGCCCGCCTCATGGCCCTGCTGGAGGAACAGAGTCGCCGCCTCACGCAAAGTGGCAGCGAAGCCCAACTGCGCCAGCACCATGCGGCCAGCTACGTGATGGCCGCCCTGGCAGATGAGGCACTGCTGTTTGACTTGGCTTGGCCGGGCCAAAACGCCTGGCTGTCGGTGCTGCTGGAGCATCGGTTGTGTGGCTCGCGGCTTGCAGGAAGGCGCTTTTTTGAACAGGCCGAAGCGCTACTGGCCTCGCCCACGCGCGACACCTTGCAACGCGACCTGGCCTCGTGCTTTTTACTGGCGCTGCAACTAGGTTTTAAAGGCATGCACCGCAGCACGCGCGGTGCTACCGCCCTTGATCCTCTGCGCGAGCGGCTATGGCGCTTTGTCAATGGCAACTCTGCGCCCGCCTACGCCGCTCAATTGTTCCCTCAAGCTCTCACCCACACGCTGGTGTCGGCGCACGACCCGCGCATTGCGCCTACAGCACCCTGGCTGCGCGCCGCACAAGCATGGGGGTGGGGCTTTGTCCTGCTGTCCTCACTGTTGTGGCTCTGGCTGGTGCAGCCCGCGCTGCGCTAGGCAAACCGGAGCCCGATCTTGAACACCTTGTTCACCGCCCTCAGCGCCTGCGCCATAGCCTTCGGCGCTTTGGCGCTGTGGCTGGTGCTGCGCGCGCGTCCGGCGCCACTGAAAGTGGATCTGGGTGGCCCGGCGCCAGCGCCGCCCGCCAGCCTATGGCGCAACTGGCCGCAGGCAGCCTGGAACTACCTGCGCCGCCTGCTAGCCCTCTTGACGACGCCCACGGCCGAGCGCTACCGCCAGCCCTGGCTGCTGGTGCTGGGCGAACAGCGATCTGGCAAGAGCAGCTTGCTGGCCTCACTCACCTGGGTGCAGGAACACTCCGATGCCCAAGCCGTGGCCCGACCTGGCCTGCCCTTGACCGCTTGGCACACGCTGCCCCAAGGCTTGCTGATCGATCCCGATGGAAAGCTCAGCACCGCTGCTGCGGACAGTGCGCTGGCCGCGCAATGGCGCCAGGCGCTCGATAGCATCAATGCGCTGCGCCCGCAGCGCGCGCTGGACGGCGTGCTCATGCTGGTCTCGGCGCGCTCGCTGTTGGCGCTGGAGCCAGCCCAGCGGTTGGTGTTGGCGCAGGATGCGCAGCGCCAACTGCATACTCTGCACAGCCGCTTGCGACTGGCGCTGCCGGTCTACCTGGTGCTTAGCCACTGCGATGCCATCGAGGGATTTGGCGCTTTTTGGCGCGCCTTTCCCAGCCACCTTCATGCGCAAATGCACGGGTGGTCTGCGCCCGGTGGCGTGGCCCAGGCCAGGCCCACAGAGTGGCTGGACAGCGCCTTCAACGAGCTGGGCGCACGCTTGAAAGACCTGCAAGTAGAGGCCGCTGCGCTCAGCCCGCCAATTAACGAGGCCGATTCTTTTTTTCTGTATCCTCGCCACTTTGAGCAACTGCGCCAACCGCTGCGCGAGTACCTGACCGAAGTGTTTTCCGAATCTGCTTGGGGGCCAGCCTTTCTCTGCCGTGGCATCTATTGCAGCGGCGTGGTGCAAGCCACTGGCACGCCCACTCCAGAGCCGCGCCGGGATGTGGCTTTTGTTGATGAACTGCTGGAACACAAGGTGCTGAAAGAGCGTGGACTGGCGCGCGTGGTTCGGCCCACTATCTGGTCGCGCGACCCTGCCCTGCGCCTGCTGCAAAGAGCGGGCATTGCACTGGCGCTGGGCCTGACGCTTGCGCTTGGCCTTGCTGCCTGGCACCTGGATGAAAAAGTTTCCACCCTGAATCAGGCCTTGCGCCATTTGCCTGCGGCCAGCCCGCTCGCCCCCGGCGGCAGTGCTTGTCTGGCCAAGCCGGTGCTTGACGAGGCCTTGACCCGCGCCGCGTTGGTAGATCCCAGCTTAAGCTTTGCGGCGTTGCCACTGTCGTGGTTTGACCAGCGCGCCAGCCGCCGCGCGGTGCAAGCGGTGGCCCAGCAGGTGCTGGCCGCCAGCGTGTTTCCAGCCCTGGCCTGCGCCTTGCAGCAGCGCGCCGACCAATTCGCCGCCGCGTTGCCCCAGCCTACCCCCAAGGCAGAATCTGGGGCCAAGAGCTACACGTATGGACGCAGCCTGGCCCGCTTACAAACCCAAGCACAAGCGGTACAGGAGCTTGAGCTGAACCTGCGTCGCTTTGAACAACTCAAGAGCCAAGGCGGCGAACACCACGCCCAACGGATCGACCAGCTCAATCAACTCAGCCTCTACCTGTACGCCTCACCCCTGCCCACCCCGGTCTTGGCCGAGCAAGGGGCCGTAGCCCAAGCTTTGGCCGCCATGCCTTCCGGCATCGCCACGCCTGGACTGAGCCGCCAGCGCGAGGCCATGGTGCGGCAATTGGCCGTCCAGCCCGCGCAACTGCATACCGCTTTGCGCGCCCAAGTAGCTGCTGGCCCAGCCTTGCTGTCAGGGCTGGCACCCAATGCACCCACCCTGACCGAGAGCGCGCGCGACTTCAGTGCCTGGTTAACGTGGATCAACCGCGAATGGCTGCCGGCCAACCCCCAGAACAACCCCTGCACCAGCGACGCGCGCACGCTGGACCAGTTACTGCGGCCCCTGGTGGAAAGCTACGGCTACCCCGCATCCCTGCTGAAAGATCTGCCTTTATTTGGTGATGCCAGTTGCTACCAACCTGCGCTGCAAGTGCTGCGTAGCACCCAACTCTCGCCCTATGGCCCGCTCACACTGACCCAAGGGACCAGCTTGGTGCTCAACCCCGCGCTGAGCACCGAGCTGCGCGGCTTTAGCGCCCTGCTCGGGCAAAGCTTTATGCAGAGCACCAAGCCTCTGGCTTTTGACTGCATCAAATCTGCACCGGGCTGGCGCACCGTGGACCTGGGCCGGGCAGAGGCTTACGCCCGCGCTTACCAGGAATTCACGGCAGCGCAGCAACTGGCACCGTTAGGCGTGCCGCTGGTGCGCAGCCCCCTGTACTTGCGGGTGGCCACTGACCAGCTCGAACGCGTAATGAACGACGCACTGTTGGCAGCCCAGTCCTCGGCGGGCGCACCGGTCATCCTGGTCGGCGCGGGCGCTGTGTCACCGGCTGACCAGCAGATGCTGGCGCAAAGCAACGACTTTAGCGGCACCGTGCAACCACTGCTCAGCACCCTGCGCCTGTACACCCAATTGGGCTTTGCCAGCAGTGGTGCCAAAGTGACCCAGTGTGCGCGCGATTTTGCATCCAGCGCGCTGGGCCGTGTGGCCGCGCTGGCCGAGCACAGCCGACTGTACGAACCCGACCCCGGCCCGGCAAAAGGCCCCCTGCTGAACCTGGGTGCCACTCCCGTGCTGCGCGACTACCTGAGCGGCCAGTTGGCCCGCGCCAAGGTCTTGAGCGACTACGCCGCCCCGTTTGCCAGTCTGCTGCAAGCCACTGACATCACCATTACGGCGCCCACCGCGCCCAACCAATCACCGCGCTACTGGACCAACACCGCCAACCTCTGGGGCAACTACGTGCAGGCCTACGACCAGGCTGGGCAGGTGGGCCATCTAGAGAGCCTGCTACTCAAAACTGCGCCCGGACTGACCAACACCAATTGCGCCCAACAACTAGTCGCCTACACGGCGGCGGACTATGACAACGACCTGTTCTCCAGCCGTCGCCAGGCACTGATGAGCCGCCTGGGCGATCTGTGTGGCAACCGCCAAGCCACGCTGGGTGCCGATGCCTACCAACGCCTGGCCAAGCGCTTTAACAGCGACCTGGCTGGCCGTTACCCCTTTGCGCCACTACAGGCCGATGATTTAGCGCTAGGCGTGGCCAAGGCCTTCTTCATCGACTACGACCAGCAGCGCGAAACCCTGACCCAACAACTGGCGGCCCTGGACCGCAGCAGTTGGCAAGCACCATTGGACTTTATTGCCAAACTGGACCAGGCGGCGGCTTTCCTGCGCGGCAGCCTGACAGCCACACCCGCCAGCCAGCCACTGCGCATGTCGGTCACCTTCCGCGTGCGCCCCAGCGCCGCTGCGGGGTCGGGCACCCACGCTACGCCCGGCAGTAACCAGTTGGACGGCTGGTCGCTCAGCGCCGGCTCGCGCATGATCAACTACCCGTCAGTGACCCCGCCATTGCTGGACTGGCCCTTTGGCCAGGCGCTAGAACTCAATCTGAACTGGGCCGAGATAGCGGACTGGCACCCCATCAGTCCATCAACACCCAACGGCTTGACGGTGGACGGCACCAATGTCTCTTACAGCGGCGGTGGCGAGTGGGCGCTGCTGCGCATGATGGAGCGCTTCACACCGCGCATGGTTCCTGCCGTCGAGCCACTCAACCCCAACCGCGTGCTACTGGAGCTGGCGGTACCCGTGGTGCGCAACGGCACACTGCCAGCCAGCACGGCGACCAACCAGGCACTGCTGTACCTGGGGCTGAACCTCTCTGCCGTCGAGGCCAAAACCCAAACTGTAACCACGCTCACTTGGCCTGGCAGCTTCCCAAGCAAAGCGCCGCCCGCACCACTAAAAACGCCACCCGCCCAAGCGATGCCCACGCCAGCCCAAGCATCACCTGTCAAGGCCACCCGCGCCCCAACGCCTGTCAGCCCTATGTCACCCCGTTAACCCCACAGCCCAGGTAAACCCCATGCCCACCACTGCACTGCATACCCCTGCGAATCATTTTGATGGTGACACCCAAGCCATCCCCCCTCAAGCGCTGACACCTGGCAACGCCGCCTTGCTGGCGCGGGCGCACAGCCACTTCGAGCAGCACCTGCAGTTGCCACTGGACGAGATGCTGCAAGCCATCGACAGCCAACACCCGGCAGGCTATTGCGTGAAAAGCACGGGCACCTACCAAGCTATTCAAAACGCCCGCCGCGCCGACGACCCACGTCTGCCCCAAGGCCCGTGGCAGCACGAACTCAAGCGCGCCGACTGGGCCGCCGTGAGCCATACAGCAGCCCAGGCGCTGCGCCAGAAATCCAAAGACCTGCAATTGGCGGCCTGGTTGTTGGAGGCACAAATTTACCAATGCGGTTTTGCCGGCATAGCGCCCGCGCTGGTGCTGATGGACGAGCTGCTGCGCCGCTTCTGGCAGGACTTGCACCCCCAAGAGGCAGCGGGCAGCACCACCCACCGCGCCAACATCCTGCGCTGGATCAACCGCAAACTGCTGCCCGCCGTCAAGCAGCAGGCGCTGACCGATGTCAACCAGGAAGCCGTCTACAGCTGGGCCGACCGCGAGGCTGCCACCTGGCGCGAGCAGCAGGGCACAAGCGCCCCACCGGTGCCCGGCGAAACCACACTGGCCACCATCAGCGCCGCCATGGCGCAAAGCTCTGCGCCCCACTACCTGGTTATGCAAACCGATTTGCGCTTGGCCCTGCAAGCCATCCAGTTACTGGCTGCCACGGTGAACAGCTGCTTTGACGAGGACAAGCCCAGCCTTTCAGGTTTGTCCGGGCTGCTCCAGCAAATTTTGAGCAGCGTGGAAGCCGAGCTACAGCGCCGTGGCGTTTGCGCCTTGCCGCTGGCCCCGAACAGCGTCACAGCAAGCAGCAGCCAGCCCGCAGGCCCGCCACAGACCGCCGAGCTGGCGTACGCCACCCGCCAAGCTTCGGTGCTCAGCGCCCATCCCAATGGACCGCCTGGAGCCGACCCCCGCGCACAGGCCTACGCACTCCTGGAGCAAGCGCTGCAAACCCTGCTGCGGGTAGACCCGCACAGCCCCGCCCCCTACCTGGTGCAACGCGCTGTGCAATGGGGCCGCATGAGCACCGCCGAGCTGTACCAGGAAGTGTTTGTGACCAGGGGCGGGCAGCTCAATATTTTTGAGCTGCTGGGCTTGCAGACGCCCCCCACGCCAAACCCGTAAAGGACGAAGTCATGCACGCCCACGCGCTACCCCTTTCTGCACCTTTTGACTCCTCTGGTGTCGCCCTTGCAACCGTGCCAGCTTCGGATGGCGCCGCCGTGACAGCGTCTTGGCAAGCCTTTGCGCAAGCCATCGCACCGCTGCGGGTGCCACCTGGCCTGGCCGCTACCGCATTGGTGTCCCCACCCCTGGTACAGGCCTGGGCCCAAGTACTGGTGATGCACTGGAGCCGCCTGGAACGGCTGGGAGGCCTCTCACTCTGCGAGCCGCTCTATCTGTTGGATCTTGCCCCCGGCGACGGGGCCCTCGCCAGCGGCGTTTTGAGCGCCCTGCAGCGCGAACTGCATGCACATGGCATGGTGGGCTGGCCGGTGCGCTACCTGCTGTGTCCACTGAACGACGAGGTTGCCAGCCCTGCCGCGCAACGTCCCGAGCTACAGGCCTTTGCCGCACGTGGTTGGCTCGACCACGCCACATGGACAGCCCGCAGTGGCCAACCCCTGTTGCTGGGCGCCAGCCGATTCCCGTTGTTTGGTGCGCGCAATCCCGTCGTTGCGCTATGTGCGGGCGGCTTGTCAGAGTTGCCCATGCAACTCTATGGCACGCATTTCGGTGCCTTGATGCAGGCCCGCGCCAGCCTTGGCAGCGCCGACGAAACCCATGGCAGCCAAGCCGTGGCTCTAGATTGGCAAGACATCACCAGCGCAGAGCTGCGCGCGGCCAGCAGCACCACCGAGGCACCCGAGGTCGCGCTGCTGGAGCACTACCGCGCCAGCATCCCCAGCGCGCCCATCTTGCTGTCCGAGGCCAGCTTGGCGATGGTAGACGCTTTGGCCAGCTTCTCCGCAGGCCGTTACCTGCTGCTGGCCTGCGACTGCGGCGTTACGCAAGAAGCGCAGATTCGCCAAGGCGCGCTGGGCATACCGGATCAGGGCCTAGCGGGCCAGGTTCAGCTGGCAGTCAACTTTCACGCTCTGGCGTGGCACCAGCAGCACAGCGGTGCAAGGGCCGCCAACTTGCAGTGCGGCGACATGGCTGCCGTAGTGCACCTGGCCTGCCGCGACGAGCGCCTGGAGCTGGACCAAGAAGCTTGGCAAAGCCTGTTGGACTGCGCCGACCAAGGCCACCCGGCCGACCGCTGGTGGCTGACCCATGCAGCACCCTGCCATGCCGTAGACTACATGAGTTTTCAGCTGCGCAACGCGACCTACGACCCCTGGGCCCTGCGTGCTCTGCTCGATGACTTGGAACGTGGGCCAGAGCAAGACTTTGCCCCTGCCAGCCAAGCAGCTATCCACGATTTGCGCCGCAGCCTGGGCCGCTGCTGGCGCAACCTGGCAGCGCCGCAACGCGATGGCGCCTTGCAACTGGCGCTGACCCGCCTGGCTTTTCGCCTGGGCGATTGGTCGCTGGCGCGCGAGGTTCTGGGCAGCGCCAACGTCGGTATCGCCGAGTGTCCCCAGCTTGAGCTGCAACGCGCGCACTTGGCCGTGTGTACCGGATCCACGCCCACCGCGCTAGCTCACCTTGCGCGCTACGTGGCTCAGGCCCCACAAGACACCTGGGCGCGTGAGTTGCAGGAGAGGCTACATTGGCGACAAACCCACCGGCAAGGCCAACGCGGGCACGCGGTTGAAGGCCTGCAAGACGGCGATTTGAGGCTGGAGCTCTTGGACGAATTTCATATCGGCGCATGGTTGCACCAGTATCGCGATCCGTCCATCGCACAACAGGTCGGCCTGCCTACGCTGCAAACACCGCAGCAGGCGCTAGACTATCTGAACCAGATCGCCCAAGGCGACGCTGCTGAGTACGCAGTGATGCACCGCGAGCTGGGCTTTGTCGGCGCGGTCGGCCTGCACAGCCTGGGAGACATGGCCCACATTCATTTCTGGATGGGCGCAGACCACCAAGGCCAAGGCCTGGGCACCAGAGCCGCCGCCCTGCTGTGCCAAGCCCTGCGCGATGGCGCAATGAAGCACGCTTTCACGTCAGTCCATCAAGGCAACCCGCGCTCGGAACGTCTGTTGCTTCGTATCGGCTTTGAGCCTTTGCCCTACAAGGGCGAAGGTGGGGATGCCGAATACATTTTTTTGCACCTAGCTTTGTGCGACCAGGCCCTAGGTCTGGCTACCCATGAACTGCAAGACCGCATAGCTCGCCTTTGCCAAGCTATTAATCAACCACTGATTCACTTTGAAGGAGAACCCGAATGAGCCAGGAACGACGCAGCCAAAGCGCCGGCAGCCCCTCTGGCCCCCGGCCCAACACACCTGATTACCACACCGCTGGTCAGGTGGCCGGTGGCGCAGGGGTCACCGGGTTGCTGCTGGCGCGACTGCGCCAGCAGCACAACGCGGGAACAGGCCGCTCCAGCCCGGTGCCCAGCAGCCGCCTAGGCGCGCTGCAAGCGGCTGCCAAGTTCAAGGGCATGCCCGGCAGTGTGGGCTCAGGGGTGTACTCTGGCATCAGCGCCATCCACATGATCTTGGGCAATACGATGCAAGCCCACATCGGCGATGTCTTTCGCTCCAGCAAGGCACAACAACTGATGGCCCAGCCCGCCGGTGGTCTACCCAGCGTCAGCAGCCTGCGGCGCACGCCGATGAGCCAGATGGGCCAGGGCTTTGGACCCGCCAACTGGGCACTGGCCAGTGGCGAACACAGCTACTGGGGCGCCCAGATGCGCAACATGACCAGCTCTGTGATGGGCCAAACTTTTCCGCCTGCGGGGGGCGTTGGCAACCAGATAGGTGGCGCGATTGGCACCGCGTTTCGCCCCGTGATGCGTGCAACGGCTCAGTCCATCGCTGCCCGCAATCCCTACCTATTCCCGGTTATCGCAGTGGCAGGCATGGTGAGTGGCAGCGCCTGGGCAGGAGGCCATGTGGGATCGACCGTCGGCAGGCGCACGGGTAGCGACGGCGTTACAGAGCACAAGTAAATGCCGTAGCCACAACCACCGCATCGCACGGTCAGACGTTTGAACGCACCTGTTGCGCCCACACCCAACCCACTTTCGAGGAGTTTATTCATGTTTCTTAGAGAAGTCGCCAAATCGCTCGCGCCGAGCTGGAAATTTACAAAAGTGCTCTTGCAAAAGCGCAATATCGTGACCCATGCCAACAAAGAACTTCAGCTCGAAACACAGTCACTGCGCAAGTCCAACTCGTTTTTCAAAGAAGACTTCGATTTGCTTAGCGAATCACCCAGAACCTTTCACGTTGCGGTGGCACCACCAAAATCGGGTGCTCAATACCGTCCGTCTACTCAAACTGTAGAAATTCCCGATGGCATGACAAATTCAGGCTACAGCAGCCGAGAAGAGCGGATCATGCATGAGTTTCACCACGGGGCGCAGCACGAGAGTCTGATCAAGCAGTTTGGCCCTGACACTGCGCTGAGCGTAATGGAGGCACCCGTACACAAACGGGTCAATGAACTGTCAGCCATCGCGACGGGAAAAAGTGGTGAATTAAAAGGCGAGAAACTGAAGCTAGCCACTTTAAACCTTTGGCATAAGTATGAAAACGTACCCGGATATGGGACTTCCTCCGGTGCCAAAAATTTATTGGAAGGGAGTAAATTTCAAGGCTACACGCGCAAGCGTCTAGAGGCTTTTGACTTTAAGGATCTGTAGGCGACAAGTAACGATCTGCTTTCAAATTGCAAAATGAATTAATCGAAAGAACACACAGATGGCTAGACCACCCAAACGCTCCAAATCGCCTGGTGGAACAGAATACGAACAAGACCGAAGCGGGCCTGCGAAAAGAAGACGAACAGGCGCCGGTTTTGACAATCCCTCTCACGACCATTCCAACATGACTCCGCTTTGGCGTGCCGCTGCGGTAAGCCCCATTCCGTTTGCCTCAGGGACGCCGGCTGAAAAAAATCACCTGATGGATCCCGCGCGCCATTTCAATACCCTCGACTCTTCCGGTCAACCAACCCGGGTGAAGATCCAAGGCCATAGTAATGGCGTTTTAGGGCATAGCGAGGATGCCTCCGCTTACTGGAATCGCGTCGGACATACCCAACTCCGTTCCGACAACATGCTGCACAACAGACAGACCAGCACCTATCATGGCATTGAAGAAAAAGGGGCATCAGCCGCCAGTGGTTCAAGCGCCGCTGGATATAGGTCGCCGTCTCCATCCAGGAGCCATCGCAGCCACTGGGATTCAAACGATCCGAATTTCAAACCAGGTCACTTTCACCCGTTTCATGCGATTCCACCTACTGTAGGTAGCCCTAGCGCCTCTGGGCAGCCGATTGTGCGTCCTGTTGCAATGCGTCCTCAGGCTGCCGGAGCTGCGATGGTACTACCAGCGGTTGCTACGCCGGCAAGCGCTACGGCAGCGCGGATTCCTCCGCTATCTTCAGCGCCCGCGAACAGCACTTTCGGTGGCCATAACCTTCGTGCTCGACCGGTACTACCAGCGGTTGCTACGCTAGCGCGCCCAGCAGCCGTAGCGCCGGCCCCGCCGCCATCTTCAGCCCCAGCGAAAAGCGCTTTCGGTGGCTATAATCTACGCCCTCGTCCACCTCCTTAAACTCAAACTGCTATGTGCATCGGCATGGGATCCGTTCTTGTTCCGCCGCATTTTTTCAATACTTTTGCTTGTCAGCGCTTGTAAGCAAAGCAATCTTCGCCACCACTCCACTTTCAGCCACCTTGCCATGCCCCACCAAACCCTCATTGAGCACTCGCCGCGCGGCCTGCGGCAGGCGCAGCGCCAAAGCGGTGCGGCTGCGCAGCGGCAGTGGCTCGGTGATGCCCGCTTGTGGAGACATGCGCGGCGAGGTGCGTGCGCCCCAGTGCTGGGCCACGCGCACGCGGGCTTCTTGCTGGGCGCGTGCCTCGTCGTCGGTGGGCACGCTACGGCCTATGACGGGGCGGGTCTGGCCGTTTTCCAGCACCAGTTGCACTTCGTGAGCCTGGCCACGCAGGCCCAGTTGCGGGTCTTTCATGGCCAACTCCTTGCTTGGCAAGACACAATACCATGACGCGCATTTACCAGTCCCCCAGCATGGGTGACGCGCACCTGCGCGTGGCGCTGGTGCGCGACATCGGGCAGGCCGATTTGCTGGTGCACCGGGTGGGCAGCTGGGGTTTGGCACACGGCGGTGCGTTGTGGTTCATTACCCGCAACAAGCAGGATGCGCAGCTCTACATTTACTTTTGCAGCCTGGGTATGGCCCAGCTTAAAGTGTGCTTTGTGAGCAGCTACGGCCAGGCAGGCTGGGTGAGTGGCGAGCACCCCTTGGCCAATGGGGTGTTGCGGCATCAGCAGCGCAGCCCTCATGGTGCGGGTTTGGCGGGTGCCAGGGTGATGGGTGGCAAATACTGAGGCAAGCCGAGTTTGTTGGCCAGATATGCGCGTTGGGCCACGGCTTCGTCTGGGCTGGCAAAACGCCCCAGGCCCACCACCGCCCAGTTGGTACCGGCTTGGTCGGTGGTCAAAATGACGGTGCTGCTGACCCCTTGGCCGCTGATGCTGGCCGCCAGTTGATTGGCCGCCTGCTGCACCGCAAACTGCCCAGCCTGCAAGGCATAGGTGCCAGTGGCGGGCACTTGGGCAGGCACTAATAAGCTACTCAGTGGCACTGTGGCTGGGGCACTAGCATCGGCTGTGGGGACGCTGGCCGCAGAAGCCCCAGCCTTAGGCGCAGCAACCGGGGCTGAGGGCCCAACCGCCTGCGCGCCACTGGCGGCAAGCGCGGGAGGGGACGCGGCAACCCCGGGCACGGAGAGCCTGGCCAGTGCCTGAGGCAAGGCCTGGCGCACCGAGTCTGGCGCCACCGTGCCAGCCAAAAAAGACAGCGTGCATACCAAGGCCATCAGCAGCACCAGACCGAACTTGGTGGCCATCGTTTCAGGCGCTGGGCTCTTGCGCGTGGCGCAGGCCGTGTTTGCGCACCAGTCGGCCCAGGGCGCTGCGGTCTTTGGCGGCCAACACGGCTGCCTGGCTCAAATTGCCCTGGGTGCGATCAAGCAAGTCGCTCAGATACTGGCGTTCAAAACTGCCCACGGCGCGCGCCTTGGCAGCCCTGAAGCCTTGTGGCGTAGCCGTGGAGGCCAGCCCCTGCCCACCACCGCAGCCCGCAGCACTGGCCACATCAATCTCGGTGCCTTCGCTGAGCAAAACCGCGCGGTGCACCACATTCTCCAGTTCGCGCACATTGCCGGGCCACGGGTGGCTGCGGATGAAAGCCACGCTGGCGGGTGCCAACCGCAGGGGTGGCCGTTCGTACTGATGAGCCAGGCGCCCTAAAAACACCCGCGCCAGCTCAATCGCGTCGTCGCCGCGCTCGCGCAATGCGGGCATGCGCACGGACAGCACGTTGATACGGTAGAGCAAGTCTTTGCGAAATCGCCGCGTGTCGGCCAGCTCCTGCAAATTGGCGTTGCTGGCCACCACCACCCGCACATCGCCCTGGCGCGTAGCGCTGCCGCCTACCCGACGGTACGTACCGTCTTGCAAAAAGCGCAGCAGCGCGGCCTGAGCTTTCGGACTCAAGGCATCGATTTCATCGAGGAACAAGGTGCCGCCTCCAGCCTCTTGCACCAGGCCCAGCGAAGCGGCCTTGGCATCGGTGAAAGCACCGCGTTCGTGGCCAAACAATTCGCTCTCGACCAAGGTCTCGGCCAGGGCACCGCAATTGACGGGTACAAATGGCCGGTCGCGGCGCGTGCCCAGGTAATGGATGGCGCGCGCCGCCATTTCCTTGCCGGTGCCTGTCTCTCCTTCGATCAAGACGGTAGCATCGACCTTGGCCGTTTTTTCGATCTGCAAACGCGTCTGGGCGAACGCGGGCGATGAACCCAAAAGATGAAAGCTATGCATAACCTTACTTGCTCTCCAGTGCCAGGCACTTTATTGTTATAGCCCTGCCGCTCGCCCCTTTGGGACAGCTACGCAGAACCGCTCTGCACGGAAAGAACCGCGTGGAGCATTCGTTACGTTCACTGATGAATGGCCTTACTGTAAGACAGAAGTGTACTCAGTCCGTCAATGGTAACCACTATGTAACTGTTTGAACATCACACAAATAGACTAGTGAGGGATCATTTTTGACACTAAGGGGACTTTGGTCGGTTGACAGCTTCAGCCGCGCGCAACGACTCTTTTTGCCGCCAAAATACGATAACCCGCTCGCCACGAGAACTTAATCGCTATTTTTAGATCTTATCGGGCTATAGCCATCAAGAAACGTGCGGGAGACGCTATGGAATGTGGAGCGACTGTTTTGTAGAAGACGGTCGGTGAACCTTCTGTGGGGCAGATTTTCGGTGCACAGCGGCTGCATGCGGAACAAAACTCTAATTTTCAGTCTCCCCCTGTGTACCCCACTGTCCCGCTTAGACGGAGT
>JAYVGI010000176.1:0-10780 GCA_043772355.1 Polaromonas sp. | reverse complement strand
GAAGGACAGCGTGGCCTCGGTAATGATGGCCGTGGCCACCTGGATGGTGGCCAGCACCAGCACGGGGCCCAGCACATTGGGCAGCACATGTTTGCGCATGATGCGCAGCGGCGGCACACCGGTGACGCGCGCGGCCTGCACGTATTCTTTGTTGCGCTCCACCATGGTGGTACCGCGCACGGTGCGTGCGTAGTTGACCCAACCTGTGAGGGTGATGGAAATAATCAGCACCCCAAAAGCTACCGTCTCAGGTGCATTGGGAAACAGCGCCCTGCCCACCCCGGCGATCAACAGCGCCACCAAGATGGGAGGAAAGCTGAGCATCACATCGCACAGGCGCATGAGAAAGTGATCCATCCAGCCGCCCAGAAAACCCGCCAGCAGGCCGAACGACACACCGATGATGACGGACAACATGACCGATATAAAACCCACCGCCAGCGAGATGCGCGCGCCGTACATCAGGGTGGACAAAATATCACGACCCTGGTCGTCGGTGCCCAGCAGGTATTTGGCGCGGCCTTCGGCCTCCCAGGCGGGCGGCAAGCGTGCGTCGGACAGCTCCAGCGTAGTCAAGTCAAACGGGTTGTGCGGCGCCACCACCCCTGCAAACACCGCGCAAAAAATACAGATGAAGGCCACCAAGGCTGCGCCCATCGCCACCGGGGATGTACGAAAGCTGTGCCCTACATCGCTGTCGAGCCAGCGCGCTAGTTGATTCATAAATGGGGAAACTGGATGTGGAAAATAGGCGCGCACTGTAGCGCCAGCGCCTATTTTTCCAAAAGTGGATTATTTGGACACGACGAAGTATCTAAAGTCCATGATGTTGTCGGCCTTTTGCACCAGCTTCACCCGGTTGTTCACTCCCCAGGCAAGTGACTGCTGGTGCAGTGGCAGGTGGCCGATATCGTCTTGGTGGATTTTATAAGCCTCTTTGATCATCGCATCGCGCTTAGGCTTATCCGTCTCAGACTGGATGCTCAAAGTCAGCTCCTCCACCCTGGTGTTGCAGTAGGAGCCCAGGTTGAATTGACCACCACCCGCCGCGTTGGGGCAGCGCATGATGGCGTTGAGCACGTTGTGTGCGTCATAGGTGCTGGAGGTCCAGCCCAGCAAATAAAAGCTGGTGTCGCGGCGCAAGATTTTAGGGAAGTAGGTGCCCTTGGTTTCGGTTTGCAGGTTGATTTTGATACCGATCTTGGACAGGTTGGCGGCTACGGCCTGGCAGATTTCGCCGTCGTTGACATAGCGGTCGTTCGGACAGTTCATGCTGACTTCAAAGCCTGCTGCGTAGCCTGCATCGGCCAGCAGCTTTTTGGCACCCTCCACATCGTAGGGCAGGCGGTTGTTTTGTTCGGGGAAGAAGCCGTTAATGCCAGGGCCGATCAAGAGTGCAGCGGGTGCTGAGGCGTTACGCATGATGGAGCGTTTGATGCCCTCGATGTCAATGCCCTGGTAGAAGGCCTGGCGCACGCGCTTGTCTTTAAAGGGGTTTTTGCCTTTGACGCTGGAGAACAAGAGCTCGTCACGTTTTTGGTCCATGCCCAAGAAGATGGTGCGCAGCTCGGGGCCTTGCATGACTTTGGCTTTACCCGCCGCGTTAATACGGGCCACGTCTTGCAGGGGCACGGGCTCCATCACATCCACCTCACCACTGAGCAAGGCAGCTACGCGCGTGGCATCGTTGCCGATGGGGGTGTAGATCACCTCGGTCACATTGCCTTCAATCTTGCCCCAATAGTTGCCATTGCGTGCCATCACCGTCTTGATGCCCGGCTGGCGCTCACGCAGGCGAAACGGCCCGGTGCCGTTGGCCTTGAAGGAGGCGGTGTTTTCTATGCCCTTGCGGCGGTCTACCGGCTTGGTGGCTTGGTTGGTTTCGCACCATTTTTTGCTCATGATGGCAGGCAGGGTCATCACGTCGGGCAGGATGGGGAACGGTGCTTTGGTTTCTATCTCGACTACAAAGTCGCTGATTTTGCGCACTTCTTTAAACTCATTTACATAGCTCTTCATGTCCGAGCCATCGCCCGCCGCGCGGGCCATGGTGAACAGCACATCGTCTGCCGTAAAGGGCGTACCGTCGTGAAATTTCACGCCTTGGCGCAGCTCGAACCGCCACACCGTGGGTGAGGTTTGCTTCCAACTGGTGGCCAAGGCTGGTGTGAGCTCCAGGTTTTTACCGCGCCCGGCCAGGCCCTCAAACATGTTGCCTGTGACGCTGATTTGCAGCGACTCATTGAGCGAATGCGGATCCATCGACAGCGCATCGCCTTGGTTGCCGATACGTACAACCTCTGCATTTGCTATTGAAAAAGTAGCTGCTTGCGCTATTAAAGCAAGGGCTACAAGCATATTTTTCTTTGATACCATGGTTTTCTCCGGTTAAAAATAAACTCAACTTACGCGCCTGTTGGCGTGGCTGCCAAGGGCATGGATTGCTCGATCAAACTGGCGTGCAGCGCCGCGCCCAAGGGCAGCACTGCATCATTAAAATCATAGTGGCTGTTATGCAAATAGCAGCCGGGCCTGCCCCCTGCCGAGTCACCCTGGCCCAGGCGCATGTAGGCACCGGGCTTGGCTTGCAGCATGAAGGAGAAGTCTTCGCCCCCCATGCTGGGCGGCATATTGCGCATCACGCGCGCCTCGCCCACCAGGCTGGCGGCTACGTCAGAGGCAAAATGCGCTTCGGGCAGGGTGTTGATGGTGGCGGGGTAAATGCGTTCATAGTTCACTTGCGCCGTAGCACCAAAGCCCGCAGCTATCGAAGTGCACAGAGCTTTCAAACGTTGCTCCACTTTGTCTTGCAGCGCAGGGCTGTAGGTGCGCACCGTGCCCACCAAGGTCACGTCATCAGGAATCACGCTCATCGCTTGGGGGTTGCCGCCCTGCACCGAGCATAGCGATAGCACTACACTGTCGATAGCAGGCATATTGCGCGAGACAATGCTTTGCACAGCGGTGACGATGTGCGCGGCCACCAGTACCGGGTCGATGCCGTTGTGCGGTCTGGCTCCGTGTCCGCCCTTGCCTGTCACGGTAATTTCGATCCTGTCCACCGCCGCCTGCATCGGCCCGGGCGTGATGCCGATGATGCCCGCCGCCGTCTCGGGCGAGTTGTGGATGGCGTACACCTGATCGCAGGGAAAGCGCTCAAACAGGCCATCCTGCATCATGGCGCGCGCCCCCGCGTAGCCCTCTTCACCGGGCTGGAAGATAAGCGCTGCTGTGCCCGCAAAATTGCGTGTCTCAGCCAGGTAGCGCGCCGCGCCCAGCAGCATGGCGGTGTGGCCGTCGTGGCCGCAGGCGTGCATCAGGCCGTTGGTTTGCGACTTCCAGTTAAAGTCATTGTGCTCTGGCAGGGGCAGTGCGTCCATGTCGGCACGCAGGCCCACCATCTGGGCACGCGCACCGGGCAGGCCTTTGGCTTTGCCGCGCACCAGGGCGACCACGCCGGTTTTGCCCAACCCCGTGTGCACCTCGTCCACACCGCAGACCTTCAGTGCCTCTTGCACCCGCTTGGACGTGTACACCTCCTCAAAGCCCAGCTCAGGGTGGGCGTGCAAGTCACGCCGAAAGGCGGTGAGCTCGGGGTGAAACTGGGCAATGTGTGCAAAGGCACGGCCATTGGCTTTGAGCAAAGGGACCAGCATTTAGTGGCCCCCTTGGGCGACGCGCAGGCGCGGGTCCACCACAAAATACAGCAAATCCACCACCAGGTTGATGATGACAAAAATCAGCGCGATCAGGCACAGGTAAGCGGCCATCACCGGGATGTCGGCAAAGGTGACAGCCTGGATAAACAGCAGGCCCATGCCGGGCCACTGGAAGACGGACTCTGTGATGATGGCAAAGGCGATCAACGCGCCAAGCTGCAGGCCGACGATGGTCATCACCGGCACCAAGGTGTTTTTCAGCGCATGGCCGAAGTGGATGGCGTTATTGGTCAGGCCGCGCGCGCGGGCAAACTTGACGTAGTCGGTACGCAGCACCTCCAGCATTTCGGCGCGCACCAAGCGCATGATGAGGGTGAGCTGAAAAATCGCCAGCGTGACGGCGGGCAACACGATGTGGTGCCAGCCCTTGGCAGTGAGCAGGCCGCTGCTCCACCAGCCCATTTGCACCACGTCACCCCGGCCAAAGCTGGGCAACCAGCCCAAGCCAACCGCAAAGGCCAAGATGAGCAAAATGCCGATGAGGAAGGTGGGAAGGGACACACCCAGAAGGGACAGCGTCATCAAGATTTGGCTGGAGAAGTGCCCCCGCTTGAGTGCCGCATACACACCCATCGGGATGCCCAGCACCAGCGCCAGCCCAGCAGCCACCAAGGCCAGCTCCAGCGTGGCCGGGAAACGCTCGGCAATCAAGCGCGAAACTTTAGAGCCTTGGCGCAGACTCAGGCCAAACTCACCTTGCACGGCATTGCCCAAAAAATTCCAAAACTGCACGACGAAAGATTTGTCCAGCCCGAGGTCAGCGCGCAGGTCAATGATTTGCTGCGGTGTGGCATCTTGCCCCAGCAGTCCCACGACCGGGTCGCCCACGTACTGGAACAGCATAAAAGCAATAAATGCCACCGAGACCATGACGATCACGGCTTGGAACAGGCGCTGGAGGATATAGGCAAACATAGAGGTGAACAAACTTTACGTGATGCTAGCAGAGCGCGCCACGCAGCCCTATGGGGGTTTCCTTATGTAGGGTGATGTGGGTTTGTCCCCTCTCCCTCCGGGAGAGGGTTAGGGTGAGGGCTGGAAGTCACGTATTTTTTACTGAGGCTACGTCGTGCATCCCTCACCCCGGCCCTCTCCCAGGGGGAGAGGGAGCAAGTCCCCACGCTCAATTGACCTTCACCAAACGCCAGTCAATCCGGTTGTCTGCGCGGTGCACCAAGTCGATGTTTTTCTTCATGGCCCAAGGGATGATCTGGTTGTGCAGCGGGATGTGCGCCACGGTGTCGTTTTGCAGTTGCAGGCCCTCGGTGAGCAGGCGGTTGCGCACAGGCAGGTCGGTCTCTACCTTGATGCGGTCCACGAGGTAGTCCATGCGCTCGTTTTTATAGCGGCCCAGGTTGTAGTTGCCGTCACCGCCCGTACCCACACTGCGCGTGAGCGATTGCAGGCTGTACAGGGCGTCAAATGTAGGCACGCCCCAGCCCAGCATATAGATGCTGGCCTCGTAGCGCTGGATCATGGGGAAATAGGACACCAGGGGTTGGGTGCGCAACTTGGCTTTCACGCCAATTTTGGCCCACATCACGGTCACGGCCTGGCAGATTTCTTCGTCGTTGATGTAGCGGTTATTGGGGCAGGCAAAATCCACTTCAAAACCGTCTTTGTAGCCGGCCTCGGCCAGTAGCTTGCGGGAGGCTTCTGCGTCAAAGGGTGGACGTTTGTGGATGCTCTCGGCCCAACCGTTCACCTGCTGCGACACCAGCGCGCCGGTAGGGTCGCTCAGGCCGCGCATGGTCACGCGCTTGATGGTGTCGATATCGATCGCCTGGTACAGCGCCTTGCGCACGCGCACATCTTTGAGCGGGTTTTTACCTTTGATGTTGGAGCCCAGCAGTTCGTCACGGAATTGGTCCATGCCCAGAAATATCGTGCGGTTCTCGGCACCGTCCATCACCTTCAGGGCGCTGCTGGCGCGCATACGCGGCAGGTCTTGCGGGCTGGGGTCTAGCACCATGTCTACCTCACCCGAGAGCAGCGCCGCAGCCCGCGTGGTCTCGGTTTTAATCGGCGAGTAAATCACCTCAGTGATATTGCCCTCCATCTTGCCCCACCAGTTGGGGTTGCGCTTGAGCACCAGCTTTTGGTCGGGCTGCCAGCTGTCCACCATGAACGGGCCGGTGCCCATGGCGTTGCGGTGGGCAAAGGTTTCGTCTTTGGTTTTGATATCTTTGACCTCCACCGATTTGTTCTTCTCGGCCCAGGCCTTGCTCATCATGCGCAGCTCGGTGAGCTGATTGAGCAGCACCGGGTTGGGGCCTTTGAGTATCAAATCGATGGTGCTATCGTCCACCTTCACCACTTTGTCGATGCCCTGCGCATACACGCCAAAGTTGGACTGTTTGGACATCGCCCGGTTCAGCGAAAACACCGCGTCATCTGCCGTGAACGCACTGCCGTCGGCAAACTTCACGCCTTTGCGCAGCGTAAAGCGCATCTGGGTAGGCGTGACCAAATTCCACGCGGTAGCCAGCACGGGCTCCACCTTGAAGCTGCGGCTGTTGTAGTACACCAGCGACTCGTAAAAAGCCGCGTGCACCCCGTTACCTAAAGCGTTGTTTTGCGAGTGTATATCCATGGTGGGGATATCGCTGGCGCTGGACCATTTGAAGGTGGTAGCCGAGGCCGATGCTGCGGCCAGCGCTGCCAGCGGCAGCCATGCAAACTTGAATTTCATAAAACGCCTTTCAGTACGTTGGAAGATACCCGCGTACTATGCGCAATCTCATGGGATTGCACAAACGGGATTTCCCGGAGTCGGTCTTGTTTTATGAAGTCAACGCTGAGTGAAAAAACGCAAAAAATAAATGAAAAAGCCGCTTGGGTTACCCCAAGCGGCTTTTATTTTTTTCTTCCATGCAGCTGGCTTATACGCCAGCGTCATATTAGAAGGAGTGGCGCACGCCCACGTCGAAACCGGTGGAGGCCTTGTTGGCCACGCCGGTAGAACCGTTCAGAGCTTGAGCGGCACCGTTTTTGTTGCTAACACGAGCGAACGTGCCGTAAGCAGCGGTACGCTTAGACAGGTTGTACACATAACCCAAAGCGATCTTGGCGGACGATGGAGCAGCACCGGCCAAAGGAGTAACTTTGTAGGTGGAGTAAGCTGCGCGAATTTCGCCAGCGCCTACAGGAGCGTTCACACCAAACAGGAAGCCACGGCCTTTAGCACCGTTTTGAACTTTGTCTTGGTCGTACAAACCGCTCAACTTGACAACGCCCAGATCGTAGCTGCCGCCGAAGTTGATGGTGGTGATGTTGGCGTTGAGGTAGTTGGTTTTACCAAAAGCTGCTGCTGCGCTGATAGGGCCGTTGGCATAGCCGCCACGGAAAGACAAACCGCTGCCGTCTTTCTTGTTGGCTGCAGTGCTCAGGTTTTCACCCAAATAGTACTGAACTTGGCCGAAAGCGCCGCCCAAGTTACCTGGCAGGAGGTAGCCGATGCTGTTGGAAGCACGAACGGTGGTTGGACCGCCGAGCTGTGCGCTCGAACCGAGCAACACTTGGCTGGTGCCCACGCCGTTGGTACCAAACGGATCATAGAAGGTGTGGTTCCAGAAATGAGGCGTGTAGTCACGGCCCAGACGGGCTTCACCGAAACCGCCGCCGAGGCTGACGGTAGAACGGCGGTTGAATGTCAAACCACCACCGCCAGATGCAGTACCTTGGTTGTCGGTCGTGGTCGCGCCGAGTGAGCCGTTGTCGTTGTTCACGCCAGCTTCCAGGTGGAAGCTACCGTTCATGCCGCCGCCGAGGTCTTCAACACCGCGCACGCCAAAACGGCTGGAGTTCAGGCCAGAGTTGGTCAAAGAAGTACGCTTGTTTGCGTCGCTTTTGCCGTAAGCATAAGTAGCATCAACGATACCAAACATGGTGACGGAAGACTGTGCAAATGCAGTGGTCGCTGCGGCCAGAGCGGCCAATGCAACTAGGGATTTTTTCATTGAGATTTCTCCAAGGTTAAACATAGGGCTCCGGTACGACAAATTGCTTGCAGCCACCTGCTTTGCGTTTCGCCGGAGTCCCGGGCCAACCCCCGTGTTCGGGAAGTTGTATCTATTGAACCAGACGCAGAGGGAGCGCGCAAAGGAAATCCCCTTAAATGGCACTAAAAACACGATATTCGTTGTCTGAGTGCAACAAGCACAAAGGCTTTGTTGTTTTTTGACTATTTTCAAACCCGCTTCGCACAAGCCCCTAGCGCGTTGCACGGCAAGCCGGTGCTGGCGATAATAGCGCTATGGACGCCCTTGTAACCGCCTTCGACACTGCCCTTCGCACACTGTTTGCCAAACCGCATGCCACTCGGCCCATGCCTGTAGCCAAAGCGACATTCGACACCCAAGGCTTGGATGACACACTGTGCCCTGCTGACAAAAAGGCGTCGGGCGCGCTGATGCGGGTGAACCATGTGGGCGAGGTGTGCGCGCAAGCCTTGTACTCGGCCCAGGCTTTGGCCACCAAAGATGCTGCTTTGCGTAAGCAGTTTGTGCAGGCCGCCAGTGAAGAGACAGACCATTTAGCCTGGACGGCGCAGCGCCTGGAAGCCTTGGGCGCCAGGCCATCGCTGCTCAACCCGCTCTGGTACGCTGGGGCGTTTGGCCTGGGACTGGTGGCGGGGCGTTTGGGCGATAAGCTGAGCTTGGCGTTTTTGGTAGAAACCGAGCAGCAAGTGGAAGCCCATTTGCACAGCCATCTAGACCTCTTGCCCGCAGCCGACCACGCCTCGCGCGCGGTAGTGGTGCAAATGAAAGCCGACGAAGCGCAGCATGCGCGCGATGCCCAGCACGCCGGTGCAGCAACCTTGCCTGCACCGGTCAAAGCACTCATGGCTGCTGCGTCAAAAGTGATGACAACGGTGGCGCAGCGCGTTTAAAGCGCTCTCAGCTCCAGGCAAAGCCCGCCCAGTGTGCGTGGGCACCACGTTCAGCCCAAATGTTCTACAATATGTTCTTCATTTTGGAGATCGTATGCAAACCATCACTGTGCGCGAAGCAAACCAGCATTTTTCCCGCTATATGGCAGCGGTCGATTTGGGCGAGGAGCTGATCATTACCAAGCGCGGGCGGGAAATAGCACGGGTGGTACCGGGCAAAGATGCCTCGGGGTCAATGGCCTCTGATGCCGGTGCGCAACCGCCCCCTGCTGAGCGTTGGCAGCAGCTTTGGAAAGCTTTTGAGTCGGCTGATATTCATGGTCCCTTTAAGCGGGATGAGTTTTATGATTAGCCTGGACTCCAATATATTTCTCTATAGTTTTGACCACCGCGAACCCGTTAAGCAAAAAATTGCCGCGCAGTGGGTATTAGCCTCCACACAAGGGCGTTTTGTACTGGCTACCCAGGTCTTGGGCGAGGTGTTTCGCAAGCTACAAACCGATGCACGCTTTGGAGTACCTGCATTGAATGCCGTTCAACTCATGCTGCAAACACACCGCGTTGAAGCGGCTACGCAACAGACTTTTGAAACTGCGCTTTTACTGTCCACCCAAAGTCACCGCCAGTTTTGGGACTGCCTGATCATCGCCACTTGTGCCGAGCACGGCGTAAAAACTTTGTACACAGAAGACACTGCGGGCCAGCCGCACACCGTCATGGGTGTGAAGCTGGTGAATCCCTTTATCTGAAACACGGCACAAGGCGCTGGGTTGAGGTGCCGATGGGTTGGTATGTAGCTATATATTTTGTAGCTGCCTCCGCAATATTCTATTGGGCTAAAGCCCTAGCACGCTTTAAATTTCTACCAAATCAAAGCCGGTGGTGATCTCTGCCGTTTTACCCAGCATGATGGTGGCTGAGCAGTATTTATCGTGGCTCATGGCGATAGCCCGCTCTACCGCGCTGGCGGGAATGCCTTTGCCGGTGACGGTGAATTGCATATGGATTTTGGTGAACACTTTGGGGTCTACCTCGGCGCGCTCGGAGCTGAGCTTAACGGTGCAGCCGTGCACGGCGTGCCTGCCGCGCTTCAAGATGAGCACCACGTCGTAGGCGGTGCAGCCGCCAGCGCCTGCCAGCAGAGTTTCCATCGGGCGGGGGGCCAGATTAGCACCGCCGTTTTCGGGTTTGGCGGCATCAGGCGCGCCGTCCATGGCGATAATGTGGCCGCTGCCGGTTTCGGCTACAAAGCCCATTCCTGAGCGGGTGCCTGCGCCGCCGATCCAACTGACTGTGCATTCCATGGGGTTTTACCTCTGTAAAAACGCAAATTTTGCGTACTATTTCTCAAAAACCCTTTACAAAAGTACAAAAATCTGTAAATTTTGCCGCGTTGCAGCATAGGGTCTATACACTGGCTGTATTGTGCAATAGATATGGCACACTCCCTTGTCTCCTCCACCCTCCATCAGACGGTGGATTTCTAGCCCCAAGTCGCAAGACTTGGGGCTTTTTTTTGGGCTATTTGATTGGCAGTGGGTAAAGCATGCGCCCATCGAGCTCTTATTTTATTTCCAGATCAATAGGATGCGTTGTTGCGTCGCCTTGCCGTGCTACAGCACTCTCGTAGGCTCCGCGCCTAGCCCCTTATCGATCTGGAAATAGAATTACCCCCTCCTTGCAGAGTCATCAGCAGGAACCTCGGTTCTCGCAGAGTTAGCCGCTGGAAAAGAGCGGTTCCTGGCCGTCGTTTACGGGAGGCAAGCGGGGAGCACGGGAGAGCAAATGGGGTCAGATCAAAATTCAGGACGACCATCTGCTCGAAGCGCGAAACACCGTAACGAAATTTTGCTCTGACCCCTTTTGCGTACTCTCCGGCGCGTCAGATCGTCCTGCGTAAAGGCTCGCAGCCGCTTCACCGGTGGGAAAGCTGCAACCCGCCTGGCCGGTAGCCTGCAGACCCCTTCGGGTGTATTGGGTTGACGTGCAGCCAGACGCTACGGATGCTCACTAAAATGTAGCACTCCATCTATGCAGAACAGTGGGGTACATAGGTAAACGTTAACTATTCGCATTTTTTTTGAGCGCCATAGCCGCTGTGTGCCGCCAAGCGGCCCGGCAGAGCTTCTGTAGCCTATGACGGACATTCTGAATACTATTTATTTCGTAG
>JAYVGI010000175.1:0-7769 GCA_043772355.1 Polaromonas sp. | reverse complement strand
GTTGTGGCGCTGGCCGAGTCACGCGGCATGGGCCGCAATGCGCTGCTCAAAGCCATCGTGGCGGGCTATGAAGTCTCCACCCGCATTGCCACCGCAGTGCAGCCCAGCCATTACCGCTACTTTCACACCACGGGCACGGCAGGCGTGTTTGGCGCGGCTGCTGCCTGTGCCAGTTTGTTGCAGCTGAGCGCCGATGCTGCCTGCCACGCCATGGCCACGGCGGGCACCTTTGCCAGCGGCTTGCAGCAAGCCTTTCGCTCCGACGCCATGACCAAACCGATGCATGGCGGCCATGCGGCTGAGGTGGGCCTAAGTGCCGCGCTCGCTGCCGCTGCAGGCATGACAGGCACGCCCAACTTGCTGGAAGGCGAAGCCGGATTTGGCGCAGCCATGAGCGACGGTGCGCGTTGGGACGAAGCCCTGGCGGGGCTGGGCTTGGACTTCAACATCACCCGCATGACCTTCAAGAACCACGGCTGCTGCGGCCACACCTTTCCCGCTATTGATGGCGCGGCAGCGCTACAAACGGCGCACGGTTTCACAGCTGCGTCCATCCAAGCCATACGCATTGCGGGCTACCAAGCCAGCGCCGAGGTGTGCCATTACCGCCACCCCAAGAGCGCGTTTGAAGCCAAGTTCAGCCTGAGCTACACGGTGGCAGCACGCCTGGTGCTGGGGCGTGTGCGCGAGCAAGCCTTTATGCCAGACGCTTTAGGCAACTCCGTCATAGCCACGTTGGAGGACAAAATCACGGTGCGCGTCGATGCCACTTGTACCCAAGCCTTTCCTAAACAGCGCAGTGCGCATGTGGAGGTGGTGTTGCTGACGGGCGAAGTTTTTTCCATCCACCAGGCCACGCGCCATGGCGACCCGGATGACCCTTTGACGGACGAAGAGTTGCTGGACAAGTTCTTTGAACTGACCGAGCCACGCATTGGCAAAACCAATGCACAGGCGTTAGCAAATGCGATCTTGGGCAATGCCGATGTGCCAGTGCGATCCCTCACAAAGTATTGGATGCACGCATGAGCCAAGCTAACTTAAACATCCTCATGTCGCAGGAGGCCATCGACAGCTATGGCGCGCAGATAGAAGCCATTGCGGGAGTTGGGGAAATTCATTGGCTCACGCTGGAATCCCAGCCTGCTGCGGACGGCAGCTACCCCACCGACATCAGCTTCGTCACGCGGGACATCACCGGGGCCTCCACCAAAAACAATGTATTGCCCACATTGGCGCGCTATTACGAGATGCTGCGCGCCTCCCCGGGTTTGCGCTGGGTGCATGCGCACTCGGCGGGATTAGACCGGCCGGTTTATGCTGAGTTGCTGGCGCGCGGCGTGCGCGTCACCAGCTCGTCGGGCGCTAACGCCGCGCCCGTGGCGCACACCGCTGTAGCGGCGGTGCTGGCGCTGGGGCGGCAATTTCCGGTGCAGATCGCGGCGCAGCACCAGCGGCAGTATGTGCCCATGACCACGCATCCGCTGTTGCGCGACCTTACCGGACAAACCGCCATGGTGGTGGGCTTGGGGTCGATTGGTTTGCTGATCGCGCAGTACTTGAATGCACTGGGCTTGAAGGTGATCGGCGTAACGCATGACCCCGCAAAACACGCCGCTGCGAATGCTGGCGGTAGTGGCAGCGCATCAGTTGCCAGCTGCGAAAAAATGTGCAGCTACGCGCAGCTGGATGCGCATTTACCCAGCGCCGATTTTTTAGTGTTGGCCTGTCCGCTGACTCCTGTCACCTCCCGCCTTCTTCATGCCGGGCGCTTGGCGCAATTGCGCCGTGGCTGCTATTTGGTCAACGTGGCGCGCGGCGAGGTCTGCGTAGAGCAGGACGTGATTGCGGCCCTGCAAACCGGACAGCTAGGCGGCGCATTTTTAGACGGCTTTGAAGTCGAGCCCTTAAGCACCGAGTCCCCTCTGTGGGACTTGCCCAACGTGATGCTGTCGGCGCACACCGCAGGACATTTCACCGGCCACGCCGATAATGTGGCGAAGATTTTTATCGACAATGTGGCCCGCTATGTGCAAGGCAGTGCATTGCGTAATGAAGTCGCAACAAACTCCTAACGAATTAAGGGCATCCATATGAGGCAATTTATGCTGGATCTCTGCGATTTGCAGTGGGTAAAGAAATGCACTCTAAGCGGCATATCTTGTCCCCTCTCCCGCTGGCGGGAGAGGGCTGGGGTGAGGGCGGGTACGGCGAGCACATCGCATTGGTCACACCATCTTGCACAGTCTACAGGCCCCTTGCACCCTCACCCCAACCCTCTCCCGCTAGCGGGAGAGGGAGCAAGAGATGCCACGGCTACGGCCTGGGGTATGACTCATGGCATGTCATACGGAGCCCATTTGAGACAACTTATTGTGTGGGCCGTGACCTGCGGAGCTTTGCTTGGCGCACCACTAACCCACGCCTTCCCCGACAAACCCGTGCGCATCGTCGTGCCCTTTGCCCCCGGTGGCGGCACGGACTTGATTGCCCGCACCCTGTCTGGCGTGATGGCGCAAGAGCTGGGGCAGTCCGTGATCGTGGACAACAAGGCGGGCGGTGGCACGGTGATAGGCACGGACCTGGTGGCCAAAAGCCCAGCCGATGGCTACAGCTTGGTGATGGCCACTTTTGCCAACGCGGTGAACCCCAGTTTGCTGCCCAAGCTGCCCTACAGCTACGACAAAGCCTTTACGCCTGTCATGTTGATCGGGCGCTCGCCCAACGTGCTGGTGGTGCGCTCTGACAGCCCGTACAAAACCGTGCAAGATATTGTGATTGCCGCCAGAGTCAAGCCGGGGCAGCTGTCTTTTGCATCGCAAGGCGCTGGCACCTCGGCGCATTTGGCGGGCGAGCTGTTCAAGTCGCTGACCAAAACCTATATGCTGCACATTCCCTACCGGGGCGCGGGGCCCGCGCTGACCGATTTGCTGGGCGGCCAGGTGGACATGATGTTTGCCACCGCAGCGGCCGTAGGCGGGTTTATTGAAAATGGCAAACTGCGCGCCCTGGCCGTGACAACCCAGGAGCGCTCGCCCGTGGCGCGGCTGGCGCAGGTGCCTAGCCTGTCCAACTCGGGCGTGCCCGAGCTCAAGGGCTATGCCGCAGATAGCTGGTACGGCCTATTCGCGCCCGCAGGCACACCACCCGAGGTGGTTGCCAAGCTGCATGCCGCCGCCAAGAAAGCCGCGCAATCGGAGGTTTTTCAAAAGCGGGTGGTGGAAGAAGGCTTGGTGGTGAGTGCAGGCGCTCCGCAGGAGCTGGACGACTACTTTAAAGGCGAAGTGGTTCGCTGGCGCAAAGTGATTCAAAGCGCCAAAATTACCGCCGACTAAAACCCGTGCCACTGCCTGTGACAGCGTTACAGATGCACATCAAGCCATGCAAAAAATACAGGATTTTTTATGACCGACACCTTGATCGATCTCTCCGTCAACGCGGGTGGCATTGCCACCATCACCCTGAACCGCCCCGACAAACGCAACGCCATGAGCGATGCCATGCGCGCGCAGTTTGCACAGGCGCTGGAGCGCGTGGCGAGCGACAAAGCCATTCGCGCCCTGGTGCTCACGGGCGCGGGCAAAGGCTTTTGTGCGGGTGGCGATATTGCGGGCATGGAAAAGCGCATGGCTGCGCCCACGGGTGAGATTGCCTTTAACGGCTGGTCGCGCCAACAGGGCGTACACCATGTGCAAACGCTCTTGCATACCCTGCCCAAGCCCACCATTGCCGCAGTCAATGGCGCGGCGTCAGGCTTGGGGGCGGACACCGCCTTGGCCTGCGACTTCATCATGGTCAGCGAGCACGCCAGCTTTACCTGGTCGTATATCCACCGGGGCATCATTCCCGACGGCGGGGGCATGTACTTTTTGCCCCGCCGCGTGGGCTTGCCGAAAGCCAAAGAGCTTATTTTTACCGGGCGCAAAGTTGATAGCGCAGAGGCGCTGTCTTTGGGCATTGCCGACCGCAGTACGAGCGCCGAGCGTTTGGTGGCTGATGCGCAGGCTTGGGCGGCCGAGCTGTCCAAGGGCTCTGCCACCGCGCTGGCACTGGGCAAAACCATTTTGAACCAGAGTTTTGAGTTGCCCGCGCAGCAGATATTTGCGCAGGGCAGCCAGGCGCAAGGCATCTGCTACACCAGCAGCGAGCACCGCGCGGCTGTGATGGCGTTTTTAACCAAGACAGCGGCGCAATGATGGTCTATATGCCTCAAATGCCCTCACCCCAGCCCTCTCCCGCCATGCGGGAGAGGGAGCCAGAAACCCACACGGCACCAGCCACCCCACCCCATTCGATGAATGCATTGCAAGTGTTATTCCATCCGCGTTCGGTCGCCGTGATCGGCGCATCAGCCGACGCGAACAAAACCGCAGGCCGTCCGATTTTTTATTTGCAAAAGCAAGGCTTTACGGGTGCTATTTATCCGGTTAATCCACGCACATCCGAGATCAGCGGTCTGCCCTGTTATGCGAGCATTGCCGATCTGCCCGCCGTACCGGATGTGGCGATGGTGCTGCTGGGCGCTGACCGCGCAGAAAGCGCGGTGCGCGAGTTGGCGGCGCTGGGCGTGCCCGCCTGCATTGTGCTGGCCAGTGGCTACGCGGAGACCGGCCCCGCAGGCGCGGCGCGGCAAGCGGCGCTGCTAGAGGCAGCTGCGCGTCCAGCTAGCGGCCCAAGTAGCGGCCTGGCCCCCATGCGCCTGCTAGGCCCCAACACCATCGGCCTAGTGAACCTGACCGACGGCATCGTGCTCTCGCCCAGTGGTGCGTTGGACATGGCGCATTTGAGCCGGGGCGCTATCAGCGTGGTCTCGCAAAGCGGCGGCATTTTGGGCTCCCTGCTCTCGCGCGCCTCGGCGCGCGGCGTGGGCCTGTCCAAACTGATTGCCACCAGCAACGAAGTAGACATTGATTTGGCCGACTGCGTGGACTTTTTGGCGGGCGACCCCGCCACCGGCGTGATCGTGCTCTACATCGAAACCGTGCGCAACGCGGAGCGCTTCAAAGCCGCGTGCCGCAAGGCTGCTGTGGCAGGCAAACCCATCGTTGCCTTCAAAATTGGCCGCTCCGAAGCGGGCGCGCAAGCCGCTGTCTCCCACACGGGTGCCATGGCCGGGTCAGACCGTATGTACGACGCGTTGTTTGCGGCTTGTGGGGTGATTCGGGCGCAGTTCTTCAGCGACTTGCTGGACATCCCGCTTGCCTTGTCTACCGGCAAAATGCTGGCGGGCCAGCGCGTGGCGATTCTCACTTCCACGGGCGGCGCAGGCACCCTGGTGTCTGACAGCTTGGGACTGGCAGGCTTTGAAACCCCCGCACCCGATGCGCCCACGGTAGCCAAACTGCGCGCCACGCAAAGCGGAGACCATGCGGTGTTTGACAAAAACCCGATCGATGTCACCCTGGCAGGCCTGCAGCCTGCCGTGCTGCGCGGCGCGGTGGCGGCCCTGCTGGCCAGCCCCAGCTACGATGCACTGATTGTGATTGTGGGCTCGTCTGGCGTGGCCCAGCCCCGCCTGATGGCCGATGCCATTGCGGCGGCTTTGCTGGGCGTGCCCGAGCATGCCGACAAACCCGTGCTGGCTTATGTCAGCCCGCACGCGCCCGAGGCAGCCGCTGTGCTCTCCTCGCTCGGCGTGCCTGCCTTTTCAGCACCAGAGAGTTGTGCGCAGGCGCTCTTGGGGATGCAGCAGCAAGCCCAAGTGATGAAGGTGCACACCCAGAGCCCCGCAGCCTTGCAAAACTCGCGCGCTGCTGCGCCCATCCACACTTTCGCGCAGCGCACAGGCTCGTTGAATGAGTACGAGGCTAAAAAAATCTTTGCCCAGTTTGGCATCGCATCCACACGCGAGCACGTAGCCAGCACGGCGGACGAGGCCCAACAAGCCGCGCACACGCTGTTGACGCAAAACGGTGCGAACAACGGCGCAGGCAAGCTGGTGCTCAAAATGCTGTCCAGCCACATCCCCCACAAGAGCGACGTAGGCGGCGTGGCAATCGGCTTGACACCCGAGCAGATCGGCGCACGCTTGAACCACATGCGCACGCAGGTAGAGGCACACACCGGGGTCTCTTGCGAGCAGTTTCTAGTGCAAGAGATGGTCACAGGCGCCGCCGAGATGATTCTGGGCATGCACCGTGACCCGTTAGGCAGCGCGATTTTGCTGGGCATGGGCGGCACGGCGGCCGAGCTTTTGGAAGACACGGCGCTGCGCATGTGCCCCGTTGACCGTGCCAGCGCACGCGCCATGCTGCACAGCCTGAAAACCTGGCCCCTGCTGAACGGCTACCGGGGCCGCCCGCTGGCCGATGTAGACGCTTTGCTCGATGCCATCGTGGCCTTCTCCCACATGGTGGAGCAACTGGGCGAGCGGCTCGTCACCGCTGAGATCAATCCGCTGTTTGTGCTGCCCGCAGGCCAAGGCGTGAAGGCGGCCGACGCGGTGATGGTGCTGGCTGCGCCATGAGCATGCAACGCCTCACTACTTCCATCGGCTCGACGCAGATGGTCTGGCATGCGCTGGGTGCCAATACTGGCGATGCGAGCCATCCCTTGGTGCTGCTGCACGGCGGCCACGGCTCCTGGCAACACTGGGCGCGCAACATCGCGCCGCTGGCCCGCCACTACCGCGTGTTGGTGCCTGATCTTCCCGGCTACGGCGACTCGGACACCCCGCCCGAGCCGACGATGCAATCCTTGGTGAACACCACCCGCGCTGCGCTAGACCAATTGCTGGGCGCGGACAGACCCGTTCGGCTGGCTGGGTTTTCTTTTGGCGGCCTGGTGGCGGCCCACATCGCCGCCCAGCGCCCCCATGTCACCCACCTGGCCCTGCTGGGCCCGGCAGGCCATGGCAGAGCCCGCCGCCCTAAAGGCGCGCTGCAAGACTGGCGAGACGCTGCGCGCGACCAGGACGCTGTGGCCTTGGCGCGCACCATGCGGCATAACTTGCTGATGCACATGCTGGAGCACGCCTCGTCCATAGACGCGCAGGCACTGGGCCTGCACACCGCAGCCTGCATCCAGACCCGCTTTCACAGCAAAAAAATCTCCCTGGCAGGCGGCTTGCTGGACGCACTGGCGACTGCGCAGCGCACCAACCCCGCCCTGCTGCTGAGCGCGATGTGGGGCGAGCACGACGTGACCTGCACACCCGACACCGTGCTGCGCGCGCTGCAAGCGGCGAGACTACCACTGCAACGCAGCGCGGTCGTGCCCGGCGCGGGGCATTGGGTGCAGTACGAAGCCCCTGACGCAGCCAACGCCTTGGTACTGCAAGCAATGGCTGACGGCTGACAAATACCAAAAAGCTGCTCAAAATCGCTGTTTTCGAGCGCTCGGGAAGCCCTGGGAGCCTGCGCGCCGGCTGAAAACTGTAAATGCACCTGTTTGAGCGCTGTTTTTAGATATTATCGGGCAATAGCCAGCAAGAAACATAGGGTAGCCGCTATGAAATAAAGAGCGAATGTTTTGCCGAAGAGGGTTGGTGGACGGTCTACGGGGCAGGTTTTCGGTGCACAGCGGCTCTGTAGGGTACAAAACTCCAATTTTTTGGTCTGTACCCATGTACCCCACTGTCCTGCTTAGACGGAGTGCTACGGTAAAGAGAGTGAGCGGGGTGCCGCAGTGCAAACCACCGTGGCGCCAGATGAGTTGGGTACTGGGGGACACCCTCACCCCAGCCCTCTCCCGCCATGCGGGAGAGGGAGTCGGAAATGTGCTCCGGCCAGCGCGCTCCCAGACTCCAATGCACTACCAAGTTCGACCCA
>JAYVGI010000174.1:0-19912 GCA_043772355.1 Polaromonas sp. | reverse complement strand
GTCTTAGAAGCGGGGAGAGCAAATGGGGTCAGATCAAAATTCAGGAAGACCCTGAGTTCGGAGCGCGCAACACTCTGACGAAATTTTGCTCTGACCCCTTTTGCGCTGTCTGCGGCGCACAAGACCCGCTCCACGCCCACCCTCGCCACGCCCACCCTCGCCACGCCCAGCCTCGCCCGCACAGCCTCGCCACGCACAGCCTCACCCGCACAGCCTCACCCGCACAGCCCTCGTAGCGCGCCTGCGCAAGGGCCGCTTGGAAAACCACTTACTCCTCAAATAGTAGCACTCCGTCTATGCAGGCCAGTGGGGTACACAGGGTAACGCCTATATTTTGTCGCGCGGTACGGTTTGGAGCGTTGCGAGGCCTCTGGCGGCTTGCGCATCGGCCGAAAACTGTGAATTTGCTGCTGGGAGCGCCGCTAGTTTAGATAGATATCCGCCTGTAGCCCTCTAGAATAAAGCGGCAACAGCTATGGAATAGAGAGTGCCATCCCGACCCAAAATGCGCTGCCGGAAGCCCGTCTCGCTGGTTTTCGGCACACAGCGGCTAGCCAAGGTACAGGATGCCTTTTTTTAACCTATACCCATGTACCCCACTGGCCTGCATAGATGGAGTGCTACTATTTAGTGAGTAACGATGTTTTCTAGCAAGCCGCCAAGCCAGACCAGCAAAGGCATCTGGATGCGCTGGTGAAGGTGAAGCACTCCGTCCACTGAGGTCCCCACCACGGCGCAATCCACGGCAAATCACACAGACTCAAAACAAGGGCGGCAGAGAGGATCGATCAACGGGATATTGGGTTTTTCCATCCCCCTAAAAACAGCGCAAAATCGCCGCTTTTGAGCGCTCGGGAGGCCCTGGGAGTTTGCACAGCGGCTGGAAGCTGCAAATTTGCCTCTTTGAGTGCTGTTTTTAGATCTTATCGCGCTATAGCCAGCAAGAAATATGCGGGATTCGCTATGGAATAAGGAGTGCCTGTTGTGTCGAAGAGGGTTGGCGGACGTTTGGTGGACGTTTGGTGGACGGTCTGTGGGGCAGCTTTTCGGTGCGCAGCGGCTCGGTACGGTACAAAACTCCAATTTTTAGCCTGTACCCGTGTACCCCACTGACCTGCTTATACGGAGTGCTACGGTAAAGAGAGTAAATAGGTTGAAGCAGTGCAAACCATCTGATGAGTTGGTGCTGGGCGACACCCTCACCCCAGCCCTCTCCCGCAATGCGGGAGAGGGAGCCGGAAATATGCTCCGGCCAGCCCAACCGCCGTTCAGAAAAGCCCATTCCCCTACCCCCGGCACCTCACATCAACCCAGTCTTTACTGGTCGTCGGCGCAGAAATCATCGCTGGGCACAATGCACTGGGGCGCCACCGTGTTGGCACCGCCAATGCCTCGGGTTTTACCCGGCAGCACTGAGGCCGCAGCGACTTTCAGGCCACGGGGGAGGAGCAGCCACAGCTGGCCCGACTCTTTCATGCGGCGGGCCTGGGTGGCGGCTTGCTGGCCGTCGCCGAAGAAATAATCCGCGCGGACCGCGCCGCGAATGGCACCGCCGGTGTCCTGGGCAATCGTCAAACGGCGCAGCGGCAGGCCATTGGTGGGGTTTTTCGTGGAGACAAAGACCGGATAGCCCAGAGGCGTGCTGCGGGGGTCTACGGCGATAGAGCGGCCCGCCGACAGCGGCACCCCAAAGGCTCCCACAGGACCACCGGTTTTGGCAGGGGCCTCGCGGAAGAATACGTAGCTGGGATCTTTGATGCCGCTGCCCGTGGTTTGCGCCGTGGGTTTTTGTCCGGGCAGGGCGACAGCACCTGGCTTGACGGGCGCGGCCAGCTTAAAGCCGCGCGTGCGAATCGCGCCATCGTCACTGTCGTCCTCGGTGGCCAGTTCGACGTTCAGCCCGCGCGTTTTGACCTGGGCTTTGCCGCTATTGGAGCTTACCAAAGTAGGCCGGAAAGGGTGGCCATTTTGCTCGGCATAGGCGACACGCAAAATCTCGCCGCCCTCACGCATGCGAATGCGCCCAGAGCCTTGTACTTGCATTTCATACAGGGCCGTAGCGCTCTCTACGAAGGCCAGCACCTTGGCGTTGGGCGCGCCCAGGGTTTCGATTTCTTCGCGGGTGTAGTAGGGCTGCAGTTGCTTGCCGTTGATGCGCAGGCGCACCTTGCGGTCCAGGGTATCGAAGCCCAGTGCGGTCATGTCCACCACAAACAGGCCCGGCGCGCCCATGTCTTTGGTGCTCAGGTTGGGTTGCAGCACCACGTTGCGGCCTTCCACACGGGCTGCCAGGGTGCCGCTGCGCTGCGCCGAGGAGATTTTGCGTGCGTCCAGGTACAGCATGTCTTCTGGCTGGCCGTACACGGGGTAGATAAAGGGCGCGCCGTAGCGGCGGCTGCCGTTGATCTCAGGCTCGAAATAGCCGGTCACCACGCCATCGGTTTTGCGGTCATCGCCGCGAATTTGGTAGGCGGCAAACTCGCGCTCATAAAACGCCCGCAGGGTGGCGGTGTTGCTGCCGTCCACCTGCCGGGCGCGGGCGCACAGGTCTTTCCACTCGGGGCCCCGGTTGGTCAACACTTTGCAGCTTTCCAGGAAGGCGGGCCAGCTTTCGGCAAAATTATCGGTGTTCCAGCCGGGCACACTGTCAAAACTGCTGGCCGTGTAGTTGGCCAATTGGGTGGAGAAGGTGGTGGCCTGTCCCGCAGTGCTGCCTTCAATGCTGGGTGGCGGCGAAGCCAAAGCCGCCTGGGACTGCGCTTGCCCTGCCGGTGACGCTGACGCAGAAGGTGGTTGTGCCGCTGCCGCTGCCTGCGTCTGCGCGCCAGGCTGGGATGGACCAGCGCCAGCGCTGGTCACCACAGGCGCGGGCGCAGACTCGCCAGGAATTTGAATGGTTTGCTGGGGCCCTGCGCAACCTATCAATAGGGCAACAAGTGCCGCTGGGATAGCGGCAAGAGGCAAGTGTTTGATATCCATGTCGTACTCCTGGGATAAATAACACCCCCGAACTCGGGGGTGCCGATACCTAGTAGACGATTACTTTTCAGTTATTTTGAAACTGGCCGCGCCATAGTTGTCGGCGCAGGGTGCGCCGCCTGGACAAACTGGCAGCCCCAGTAGGGGGGACGGGCCGCTGCCACGGGCAGCCTCCAGCGCCTGGAGGATTTTTAAGGAGAACTGGCCAAAAACCCCGTCATATTGGATGCCCGTGGTTTTCAAGTCCCTCTCATGCTCGCTGACCAGCACGACAAACTCGTCCGTGCCCGCTGGCCCGTCCGCGTTCATGGCCCATGAGGTTTTGGGCAAGGACAGGGTCGCACCGGTTTCAATGCGGTTGCGTTTGTCCAGGGCATTGGGAAACAACAGGTACAGCTCGCCGACGGTATTGAGCAGGTACACGTAGGCAAAACCGGCCTGGTTGCTCTGGATCTGGAATTCCAGCTTGTCTTTGCCGATCCGAACTTCGGGCTTGCCGGGCTTGGCGCTCACTTCCAAGCCCCCTTTGGCGGTGCTTTGTAGCTGGCTTAAGGCATTGCTGGCGCTAAAGGGCTGGGCCGCTGCTGCCGGCGCAGGGATAGGGGTGGGTGTCGAATTGCCGGCTGGTTTGGCCGAGCCATCGGGCGCGGTGGCCACGGGTGGCGCTGTAGATGTGGCTGTAGGGGTGGCTGTAGGGTTGGTTGCAGCGGGTTTAGTGGCCCCAGTGTGGCTCCACCACCAGGCCGTGCCCGCCACGATAACAAGGCTTGCTGCGCCAGCGGCCATGACTGCTGCGGAGGGCTTTTTGCCAGCCTGCGCACCGGCAGGGGATTTGTCGGCCGACCGGGGTGCCGACCCCGCCAATGCAGAGGGTCTGGCCGACAGGGCCTTGGTGGTCTGCGCGGTGGTGGCTTCTTCCAAGCCGGGTAAATCCAGCGCGGTGCGAAACTCCATCATCGACTGGGGCCGGGCTTCGGGCCGCACGGCCAAGCCGGCATCCACAGCGGCCAGCACACGGTCGCTAAAGCGCTCATGCAGGGTGGTGTTGCCCGCCAGTGGCACATAGCGGTCTGTCAACATCCTGGCCACCGACGGCGGCGGCGAGCGGCCGGTGATGGCCACATGCATCACAGCGCTCAGGGCGTAGACATCGGTCCAGGCCCCTTGCGACATGTCGGGCGTTTCGGCGTACTGCTCAATCGGGGCGTAGCCGGGTTTCAAGATGACGGTGATGGCCTGCGTCTTGTCGGTAATCACCCGCCGCGCAGCACCAAAATCCAGCACCACGGGCAGCCCGGTGTTCTCCAGCAGCATGATGTTGTCGGGCGCAATATCGCGGTGGTAGCAACTGGCGCGGTGCATCACGGCCAGCGCCTGCGTCACGCCGTCGATCACGCCCATCAGCCATGCTTCGTTGACCTCATTTTTCTTCTCCAGCAAGGCCTCTTTCAGGGTGGAGCCTTTGTAGCACGGCATCACCATATAGGTGGTGCCGCGCTCTTGCCAAAAGCGGTACACCTTGAGCAATGCGGGATGGTCAAACTGGGCCAGCAAGCGCGCCTCGTTGATGAAGCTGCGCATCCCCAGGTCAAAGGTTTCTTTATGGCGCTCGGACTGGGGCACCACGCTGCCATCGCTTTGGCGATTGGCCAGCGAGGAGGGCATGTATTCTTTGATGGCCACCACGCGCTCCAGCGTGTGGTCCCAGGCCTCGTAGACCACGCCAAAACCGCCTTGGCCAATCAGCCGCGATATCTCAAACTCGGCCACCCGTGTGCCCATGGGCAACAGGCTGTTGTCCATCGGCGTGCTGACGGGCGCATCGGTAGACTCGGCGGGCCCAGCGCGGGTGCTGGGGAACTGGGTGGCGGCAATGGTGGGCGTTTCGATGGGCGTTTCGATGGGCGGCGCTGAAGCCATGGCCGCTGGCGCTTTGGCCGCTGGGAGGATGCGCGTCGCATCGTCGCTGGGCTCGGGCACGGCTGCCGGGTGCGTGTCGGCACTGCTGCCAGAGCTTGAATCGGGAGGGAGTTGATTCATATTAACCGCGATTATCGCTGAGCATGTGCCACATTGGCATAGCCAAACAGTACTTCAAACCCTGCCACGGTAGGCAACTGGGGAATGGTGTGCACCACCGTATCGGGCATGCCCGGATTGACCAGCCAACTGGACATACCCGCTGCGGGCAAACCCGACATGGACAGGCTGGCTGGCGCTTGGCTGGACGGCGCGCCAAACAAAGCCAGCAAGGAGCCGTCAAATCGGGCGGCATCGAAGTTGCCGTCCAAAGCCGCCAAGGCCGCCTTGGCACTAAGATCCCACCAGCGGTGAATGTCGGGCAAAGCGTCGTCGCTGGCCGCGTCATCGGTGGGCACCAGTTCTATCGCCATCGTCAGCGGAAAGTACCTGCCCACACTGTCTACCGAGGGCATGAGCACGCCCATCCACGGGCGGGCACTGACAATGTGGGTGCCCAAGGCAAAGAACCACAGTGGCGCTTCCAGGTAGTGTGCCACCCAGTCGTCCCGCTCGCTGCGCAGTTGCTGTAGCCCAGTTTGCAGCCAGCTGTCCCACACTTCAACAAAACCGGCGGGCAAACGGCGCTGTGCAAAGTCTCCCATACCGGGCAGCTTGCCAAACCAGCCGGGCGTATCCAAGCCCTGCGCAGGGACTTTGTAGTGCTGCATTTACAAACCCTCTGGGCAGGCAAACTCTTGAAGCTCTCGCACCTTCAATGGGCTTTGCACGCTGTTGGTGGTCACTTCAAAACGCGTGCGCCTGTTTTCAACGTTGAAAGTCACTAAAAACTTCTCGGGAATCCCGGTGTTTTCAAGCTGCGCTTTCTCCATCACACGGAACAGCGCCCAAGGTCCATCGGCCACTTGCCCAGAGGCACCGCCGGTCGATGGCGGCGTGAGCTGGATGCGCACCTGGTTGCTGCCTTTGCTGCCGGGCCACTGCACCGCCATGGGCAGCACCGGGCCATGCGCGTACTTCACCAGTTGGCCGTCCACATCCAGCACAAACTGGGTGATGGTGGCATCCATTTCCATGACCTTGAAATCCAGCCGGATGGAGGGCGTTTTGCCGCCCCGAAAGAAGATCTCGCGAATCCGCGCTGCACGCTCAAACTGCACCAGCGCGGAGGCAGACACGTTGGCTTGCCCGGCCACAGGTTTGTACTTCCACGGCTTGGCGCTGGTGTCCACCAGGTTGGCCAGGCGCTTTTGAAAAAAATCATCCATCAAACCGCCGGGGCCAAAGAACTGGCCAAAGTCTTCGGGCAGTGCATCACGGGTGCTGCTGGGTACCAAGGGGTAGCGACCAGCGATGGCGCGGTGGCAAAAATCGGCCAGGGGTCGCAAGTCCTGGCTCAGGCCGCTGCGCTCGGCTTGCTGGGCCTGGACTGCGCCGGACTGGCTCAGGTTCTCCACCATGGAGCGCATGGGCTCAGGCAAACGCCCTGCATCGGCTTTGAGCTTGCCTGCGATATCTCCAGGGGGCAAAGGGGAGCGGGACTTGGCCGCAGTGTCTACCGCAGTGAGGTAGACATAGACATCATTGAATAACTTGAGTGTTTCTTCAATCGGCGCAGCTTGATTGGGCCCAGGTGCCGTCATCTGGCGGCGTATGGTGTCAAAGCGGTCATCCACAATGCTTTCTATGCGTTTGCCAGTTTCCACCGGCTTGGCTGCACCTTCCGGCCCTAGCAATTCCTCCAGACTCTTCCTGGTGTTGCGCACGGTTTCGGTGGCCTTGTTCACGACATTCTTGGCGGCACTATCGGGTGCGATCAAAGTGGTTTCACGCACCACAGCGCGCAAAAAATTGACATACGGTGACGCAGGACTGGACAGCGTTCTGGCGATTTGAATATTTTTTTCCAGACTGCTGGTGCGCTGCAAGCGTACATCGGCTAGCAGGGCTTCCCACTCTTTCACGTAGTTTTCAAGGTAAATACGCCGCACACGGTCGGTCAGCGCGCCGATACCGGCCGCATCGCGGGCTTTGTCGGCTACGCTGCGCTCCAGGCCCAGTACCCACGGCTCTTCCAGTGCCATCAGGCCGGTGAGCTGCACCACGCTGGACTGAAAACGCTTGTGGTAGCCGTCATAGGTGAACATACCTTGCACGCCCTCGGTCAAGGGCTTGCCGCTGGCGCGCTCCAGCACCAGGGGCGCGGCCGGGCCTGCAGCGTTGGCTACCGTGAAGGCGGGCATATCAGCGCCGGTGCGCAGGCGCTTGAGGCGGCTGAAGATGCGTTGCTCCAAGGGGTAGCTGACCAACAAGGCGCGCACATTGCGCACCAAATTTTCGTCTTTAGGCAGGGGCGAGCGGGGTGGGCCTTGGGCCAGCAGGGTATCGAGCTGTTCTTCCAGTGCCTTGCGCTGCTCTTCGGGGATGCCGCGGTCCAGGCTGCGGTTCCAGTCCAGGGTGATCCAAGCTTTCAAGGCATCGCCGTCAAAGTGCTCAGAGTCGTGCAGCATGACGTAGCTTTTAAGGGCCTCATAGGCAAACTCCAGGTTGTCTTTTTGCGCGCTGCGCAACTGGTCTTCCAGCCTGCGGGCCAGTTGCGGCAAAAACACGTCGTTCAGCGCGCGTTGGTGCGCAACCCATGCAGCACCGTTGATTTTGTCGCCTTGGTACAGCCCCAGCCCCATCAAAAATGGGGGCGAGCTGTCGCCAATGGTGGGGGTGCGCCAAATGTCACGCAGGCCCTGCAAAACCGGGGCCACTTGCGCCGGGTTTTGCATGCGCGCGGGCATGGCGGCCAGGCCCTGGCGGGCCGGCTCTACCTGGGCTTCAATGGTTTTGAGGTAGTCCAGGTTGCGCACCGTGCTCACGGCCCAGCCACCGATAAGCAAGGCTGCCACCATGCCCATGGCACCGAATGCGGACAGGCGCATGATGTGGCGACGCCGCTCCCAGCGCAGGTCTGCACTGGCCAGGCGCTGCTCGGGAAACACCACGTTTTGCAAGAGTGAGGTGAGAAAGTAGCTGCGTGCGCTGGCTTTGCTGGGTGGGGACACCGCATGCTCCAGGCCAAAGCCACGCGCCAGATTGCCCATCATGCGGTCTATCGGGCTGCCTTCCTGGGTGCCGCTGGTAAAGTACACGCCGCGCACCCACGGGGCTTGGGTGAATTTGGAGCCCGACAGCACTTGGTTGATCAGGTCAGACACCAGTGGCCCCAGGGCCGCGAACTGCACTGGAAAACCAAAAATGGCGGCGCGTTGGCCGCCGTCTACCTCATGCTGCATGCGCTCAATCAGCCCTGCGTCAAGCCGCGCGGACAGCAGCCCAAACTCGCGTTTGAAGTCTTGCTCCAGCTGGGTGCTGGCCTGCTCACCGACAGGCAGCGTAAAGCCCCAGACCTGTGCGCGCTGCTCTTTGCCCAGGTTGGCAAAATACTCGTTAAAACCATGCAGCAGATCGCTCTTGGTGACCAGCACATACACCGGCAAGCGGGTGGCCAGCGTGGTGTCCAGCTCCATCAGCCTGGCGCGAATGGAGGCGGCCAGGGCATTGCGTGCCTCGGTATTTTGGTTGAGTAAATCGGCCACGCTGATGGTGAGGAACACGCCGTTGAGCGGACGGCGTGGGCGGGATTTTTTCAGCAGGTTGAGAAAATTGTCCCACGCGGTTTTGTCCGCCGATTGGTGGCTGTCCTGGGTGGTGTAGCGCCCTGCGGTGTCGATCAGCACGGCCTCGTCGGTAAACCACCAGTCGCAGTTGCGGGTGCCGCCTACGCCGCGAATGGCTCCGGGGCCAAACTTGTCGGCCAAGGGGAAGGACAGGCCCGAATTGACCAGCGCCGTGGTTTTACCTGCGCCTGGCGCGCCGATAAACACGTACCAAGGCAGCTCGTACAGATAGCTGCCGCTGGACAGGGACATCCAGTCGCGCCAGCTGGGTTTTTTACCCGCCGCATGCAAGCGCATTTTGCGCAGCGACGCAACGGCTTCTGCAAAACGGGTGTTGAGGATTTTTTGCTCTGCGTTCTCAGGTTCGTCGGGTTGGGCCGTGGGGGCCTTCATGAGTCCGTCGGTGAGCTGGTGGCTGGCGCGCTTGGCACGCCAGCGCGCCAGCACCATGCGCAGCACCACCAGCAGAACAATCGCACCGATCAAAATATAGCGTGACAGCTCAGACACCAAGGGGCTCCAGGAGCCGATGGCGACCAAGGGCCCGATCCACCACACCAAGGTGGCAAGGATCAGCAGCGCGATGAGGGTGAGAAAAATAGGATGCAGCAGAAAAGCGAAAATTTTCTTGATCATTTTTTCGCTCCCGCTTGGCTGTCAGTGCCAGAGGTTTTTTCGGGCACCAAAATCACGTCCACCCTTCTGTTACGGGCCCGGTTCTCGGCACTGTCGTTGGGGGCTACGGGGTCGGCCTCCGCTTTGCCTATGGCGCGCATGCGCGCTTCAGTGACCTGCGCGGTCAGCGCGGCCCGCACGCCTTCGGCCCGTGCGGTAGACAGATGCCAGTTGGAGGGGAAACGCAGTGAGCGAATGGGCTGGTTGTCGGAATGGCCTACGATCTGCACATCGCCTTTGACTTGCGCCAAGGCTTCGCCAATGCGCTTTAGCACGGGTAAGGACTCGGTATTGGGTTCGGCTTTGCCCGAGCCAAAAAAGCTGTCGCCGCGCAGGCGAATGATGCTGCGGTCTGATTCCTCCAGCACGGTCACCAAGCCTTCTTTGATCTCGGGCTGCAAAAAGCCAGACAGGCGCGCATTTCTGGCCGGTAGGGGCGCAGTGGCGACGATTTGCACATTGGGCACGCGCAGGCTGCTGACGGCGGCAAAGGTGGTGTCGGAGCGGTAGTTCAAACTCATGCGAAATGCCAAATACATGAGCGCCAGGATCAATGCCAGCACAGCGCCTGCGACCCAGATGGGGATGCCATCGGTGATGTTGCCTTTGCCGGCGGCTTGGCCGCGCCAATGCGGCGACAGATCGGGGTCGGGTTGCGGGCGGTCTTTGCGCACCATGTCGGCCAGGCGCTGGCGCACCGAGTCAAGTTGCGCGCGGCCGTTGTCTATCACCCGGTAGCGGCCCTCAAAACCCAGCGCCAGCACGCAGTACATCAGCTCCAGCAGGCTGCGGTTTTTAGCCACGTCCTGGGCCAGCTTGGCCAGCAGTTGGAAGACTTTTTCACCGCCCCAAGTTTCGTTATGAAACTGCACCAGCAGGCTTTGCTTGTTCCAGGCCGCCTGCGCGCCCCACGGGGTGTTGGCCACGGCCTCGTCCAGGGCGGTGCACAGCACGTAGCGCGAGGCGATCACTTGCCCGTTGTCCAGCCCCAGTTTATGGGCATCGGTTTCAAAGCGCTGCATGGCCTGCGTGAGCGAGTTGCGCAGGGCCGGGATGTTGGGCGCGTGGCGCACATTGCGCAGGCTCGATATCAGGCCCAGCAGGGTGCTGGCGGCAGATACCAAGGGGTTGAGCACCGCCACAGCGGCCATGTCCAGCGGCGCAGTCTCTGATGCCCGGAAGGCACCCGTGGACAGCGGCGAAGTCAGGTTCTGTTCGTTGCCGGAGAGACGCGGCTTGGGCTTGATAACGGTACGCTCAGTTTCAAAAGCAGCAAAGGGGTCGGGGGTGCTCATAATGAAAGACCTCAGGCGCGGATGGCCCAAAACGCCAGATCAAGGCCGGGGAACTCGCCTGCAATATGCATGGCAACGCCCCCCGATTTTTCCAGCTGACGCCACAGGTCGCTGTTGCGTGTTTCCAGCTCAAAGTAGCTGGCACCGGTGTGGAACGGGATCTGGCGCGGCGCGACCGGCAGGGGTTGCAAGGTCACACCGGGCAACTGCAGATTGACCAGATCGCGGATGCGCTCGACCGGGCCAATCTTGACCTGGGTGGGAAAGCGCGAGCGCAGTGCGTCGCCGGGCATGGTGGAGGTGACGGCCAGTACAAAGGTGGCGTTGCGCTGCAACTCGACATCGCTGATCACCGCCACGCGCACGCCGTGCTTGCGGTCATGCAGCTCGATGCGGATGGCCGACTGCTCCAGCACCATCGACAGGCTGCGGCGCAAATCGTCCATCAGCGGCTGAAAGCTGGCGGCCAGATCGTCGTGGATATAGGGGCCAAAACGGGTGCCGCGCCGGGTCTCGCGAAAGATCGCCAAATCGCCTGACAGGGACAGCGCAATTTCGTAGAAATGCTGGGGATGCAACAAAGAAATGCGCGCCAGATGGGCCAGCACCGGCTCATTGCGGTTGACGGTTTGCAGCATCAGAAAGTCTGCGATCTCCGACACACCGCCGCTGCCGGTTTGCGTCATGCGCCCGGCCAGGGCATCACCGCGCTGGCGCAGCAAACCCAAGAGTTCATCGACAAATGATTTGAGCACGCCGCTGGCCGCTACATCCAGCAAGGGCGCAATGTAGCCGCGCTGCAGCACCACCTGATTGTCCACGCGGCGTTCGCTGACGCGGCTGACGTTGAGGACGGTCCAGGCATCGGTAGACTGGCTGGCGCGCATGAGCCGGGTGTGCAAATGCCCCAGTTGCAGCAAAGCGGTGCGCTCGCCAGCGGTGTTGGAGTCGGGCACATCGACCTCGACCACGCGGTGGCGCACCAGGTCTTCAAAAGCATCCACATCTGCTTCGCGTGCGCCCGCGCGGCGCAGCGGCAGCGCCAGCACGATGGCTTCGTCGCGCATCTCGGGGGGGATGAGCACGGCGTCGGGCAGCGGATCGACGGCGGGCATATCAAATACCGTCCCGTCTGGGAACACGCCGACGGCGCGTACCAGCGCCAGTTTGCCCAGGGCAAGCGCAGCCTGGTCAATCTCGATCTCGCAGAACCCCCAAGCGTACGGCGTGGTCGTGCGCAGCAACACGTGCCGCGCATGGTCGCCATGGCGTTCGCTTTGCTGCAAATGTTGGGGCTGCAGCAGCATGCCCTCGCTCCAAACTACCTTTTTTCGCCAACTCATGGTCTTGCATTGCCAGGTAAGGTAAACAGATCGTCAATTGCCACGCGTGGACAATCGCGGATGCCATCATCCGTACTGAGAAGACGTACAAGCCCAGCTGTTTTTTGAAAATTACCGGGTTTTTCCTGCATTTGCTGCGTTGCGGTGCCTACAGGACCCACCGAAAGAGCACGTTTTGGCGTGTACCATCGCGCCTATGCATTGGGATACACACCTGCCGGACAACATCAACGCGCAAAGCGCAGCCATCGACGACGGCCGAGCTGATTGGGTCAATCTCGAGTTGAACCGCACGTTCATGGCCAATGCCAGAACCGGTGTATTTACTACCACCCTGGGTTTATTGACTATTGTGCTGATGCTGTATGGCCTGGTGTCCACCCCTGCGTTGCTGGCCTGGGGCGTGGCGGTGGTGTGCATGGCGTGTTACCGCCACTGGGTTGCCAACACCTACCTCAGGATGTGCCCCCATGCCAGCGTTTCGCAGTTGCATGCATTTTTTGCGCGCCAACGCTGGAGTTGGCCTGTGAGCGCGGGGTTATGGGCCAGCTTGATGTTTCTGTATCTGGGGCAGGTCCCCTTGAGCAACCAGTTTATCTGCCTCTTGGTGCTGGTGGGTATTGGTGCATTTTCCGTGATGCTGACATCGGCCAGGCTGGATTGTTTTTTCCCCTATGTGCATGGTTTGAATTTTACTGGCCTGAGCGCGGTATTGGCGTTGTGGATCAGCGAGGGGCTGGCATTCACGCAGTCGTTTGATGTGGCGATGGTCATTTTGATTGCCATGTTCTGGACCGTGCTGCTGATCGCGGGCAAGCGTTTTCACGGCATGCAAAGGCACGGCTACGCGCTGCAATACGACAATGAGCGCCTGATCGCCTCGCTGCGCGAGCAAACGGGCACTGCACTGCGCGCGGTGAGCGTCAAAAACGGCCTGCTGGCCAACGCAGCGCACGATCTGCGCCAACCGGTGCATGCGCTGGCTTTTTATGCCGATTTGCTGCGCAACGAACCGGAATTGGCCGCAGAAGTTGTGCCCAAAATTCTAGTCGCCACCGACTCCGTCCATGTGCTGTTTAACAGCCTGTTTGACTTTGCCAGGCTGGAGGCTGGCACGGTGCAAGCCCGTTGTGCCCCAGTGCCCATCTGCGGCGTAGTCAACGACCTTACCGTGCAGTTTGGCCCGGCAGCGCACAGCAAGAGCATTGCGCTCAGGCAGCGCATTGTCCCTGGCGTGGTGTGGACTGATCCGATATTGATCCGGCGAATCATCAGCAATCTGCTATCGAACGCGGTTCGCTATACCGATAAAGGCGGTGTCTTGCTGTCCACCCGGCTGCGACCGGGGTGCATATGGATTGAAGTGTGGGACACCGGCATTGGCATTGCGCAAGAGCACCAGGAGCAGGTTTTCCAGGAGTTTTACAAGGCCACCCAGCACGAAGGGACGGAAGACGGTTTCGGTTTGGGCTTGGCGATTGTGCGGCGCCTGTCACAGGTGCTGGGCCACCCCGTCAGTATGCGCTCTTACCCGGGGCGCGGTACCCGCATGCGGGTAGAAATTGCGCTGGCCAAGCCCAGCGAGCTGGCGGCGCCTACCTTGGTTTAAACCAGACCGTGGCTGCGGGCCCAGTGCGTGGCTTGGGTACGGCTCTTGACCTCCAGGCGACGAAACAGGCGCCACAAATGCACTTTGACCGTGTGCTCACTGATGCCCAGCTGCTCGGCGATGTCGCGGTTGGACAGGCCGTCGTCCAGCAGTTTGAGCAACTGCTTTTGACGCTTGGACAATTTTTCATTTTCAGGGGCGGCATCGCCAAACTCGCTCTCGGGAGCGACCAAGGCACGCAACGATTGCGCCAGTTGGCTGGCCCCGGCGGCTTTTTCCAGGTACAAATCAGCACCGGCTTCCAGCGCCAGGTCTTCATAGTCAGTTGCGGGAGATGCTGACAGCACGACCAACGGGATGTGGGGAAACGCGGCACGCACTTCACGCACGCCCGACACGCCATGCGTATCGGGTAGCTTCAAGTCCAGACAAATCATGTCCGGCGAGCCTTGGTTGGCGGCGTGTTGCGCGATGGCCGCCACGCGGTCCATTTCCACAATCGTGGCATCGCTTTTGATTCGGCGAAACAGCATCACTACGGCTTCGCGCATTAAAGGGTGGTCATCAACTACAAAGATTAACATATAGTTATAGGTGTAAAAAAAGTACGGATCGTGTCTGAACAGCCAAGCTTGTCTGTGCTTTGGGGGGTCATTGTAGTCGCCAAGCCGCTAGTAATTCAGCCCTATTGCGCTGCGTACATCGTGCATTGTATCCTGCGCCACTTTGCGCGCACGCACACAGCCCGCATCCACAATTTCCCGTACTACCTTTGGATTATCGATGTAAGTTTGCGCCCGCGCAAGCATCGGTTGCTGCTCCAGCAAAATAGCATCACTTACCGTCTTTTTGCACTCAATGCAGCCAATACCCGCCGTGGTGCAGCCTTGGGTGACCCACTGCTTGCGTGGCTCGTCGGAATAGACCAGGTGAAACTGCCACACCGGGCATTTGGCAGGGTCGCCTGCATCGGTACGTTTGACCCGGGCCGGATCGGTGGGCATTTCACGTACTTTTTTCTCAATACTGGCAGCGTCTTCGCGGATGGCGATGCCGTTGCCGTAGCTTTTGCTCATTTTGCGGCCGTCCAGACCGGGCAATTTGCTGGCATTGGTCAAAAGTACCTGCGGTTCGACCAAAATGGCCTTGCCTTTGCCGCTGACAAACGAGGTGAGCAAAGCGCGCTGGTCAGCCGTTAAATCGGGAAATTTGGCCAAGAACCCGGGCAGTTTTTGTAGCATGGTCTCGTCGCCCAGCTCCTGGCGTTTTTTGGCCATGCTCTTTAGGTAGCGGGCGTCTTCTTTAGACCAGGTGTCCAGCACGGCGGCCAGGCGCTGGACATCGTCGTGGTTGCGGCCATACAGGTCGTTAAAGCGGCGCGCGGTCTCGCGGGTCAGCTCCACATGGCTGGCCTGGTCTTCGCCTACCGGCACGTAGTGGGCGCGGTAGATCAAAATATCGGCCGCTTGCAGCAAGGGGTAGCCCAAAAACCCGTAGGTGGACAGGTCTTTGTCTTTGAGCTGCAACTGCTGGTCTTTGTACGTGGGCACGCGCTCTAGCCAACTGAGCGGCGTGCCCATGGCCAGCAGGGTAAACAGCTCGGCGTGCTCGGGCAGGCGGCTTTGCAGAAACAGCGTGCACTGGTTCGGGTCCAGCCCGGCGGCCAGCCAGTCAATCACCATCTCGTAGACGTTTTGCTCGACGATCTCGCGGTTGGCGTAATGGGTGGTGAGGGCATGCCAGTCGGCGACAAAGAAAAAGCACTCCATCTCGGACTGCAAACGCACCCAGTTTTTCAGAGCGCCGTGGTAGTGGCCCAAGTGCAAAGCGCCAGTGGGGCGCATGCCGGATAAAACGCGTTCTTTCATGCTTATTTCACCAAAAAGCTCAGGGGCGTGAGCACTAAATCAATCAAGCCGTACGTGAGGTTCATCAGCGGGCGCATCCAGATATTGCCCAGCACGCCGGCCAGCACCAGGCCCATGACGATGAAAAATCCGTAAGGCTCGACACGGCTGACCAGCTCAGCCTGTTTGTAGGGCAGCAAGCCCACCAAAATGCGGCCACCGTCCAGCGGCGGCACGGGGAACAGGTTGAACACGCACATCACCACGTTGACCAGCATGCCGGCTTTGCACATTTCAATAAAAAATCGCTCGTCGATGCGCATGCCTATGACCAAGTACAGCAGCACCCCCCAGAGCAAGGCTTGCAGCAGGTTCACAGCGGGGCCTGCCAGGGCCACCCAGATCATGTCGCGCTTGGGGTTGCGCAGATTGCCAAAGTGCACGGGCACCGGTTTGGCGTAGCCGAATAAAAACGCCCCACCGGTAGAAAAATACAGCAGCAGGGGCATGGCGATGGTGCCAATGGGGTCGATGTGCTTGAGTGGGTTCAGCGTAATGCGCCCCAGCGAATAGGCGGTGTTGTCACCAAAATGGCGCGCCGCGTAACCGTGCGCCGCCTCGTGGATGGTGATGGCAAAAATGACCGGCAGGGCGTAGATGAGTACGGTTTGAATGAGGTTGGCAATGTCCATGGCCCGATTGTCTCAGACTCTCAGACGCTCAGACTCGGCAAGGGTGGCGGATAGTTTGTATTTTTTGCTGGCTGTTGTGAGGCGTGGGGTTGGGCTGCAGTGGCGGGTGCGGTCGGGTGTTTATCGCAACCCTTACCGCACCGGCAGCAGCACCTGGGTCAGCGTCAAGCTGTGGCTACCCCAGTTGCCGGGCACGTCCATGGCAAACACGGCGCTGGCAGCGGCTTGGGCAGCGCTGGCGGGCGCGGTAAAGCGCACGTAGCTGCGCTGGCCTGCGGGCACGTTGCGTAGCAGTACCGTGGCATCGGGCGCCAAAGAGGCGGTTTGCAGGTTCTGGGTGAAGGCTGCGTCGCTGGCCACTTGCACCGAGAGCGGCTGGGGCAGGTCAGCGCTTTTGCCGTTGACCTTGAGCAGCAAGCCGTTGGGCACGTAGTCGGCGCTCGCCTCGATGGCGATTTCTTTGGGCCACAGCAGGCTGACCGCTGCCGTTTTAATCTGCACCAGGCGGACAGCATCAAAGCCTTCGATACCCGATGAATCCACACCGCGTACGCGGGCGTAGTAGCTGCCATCTACCAGCGCGCTCACGTCAAGCGCGGGGGTGTTTGATTTGATGTCGCTTTGGATCTGGCTGAATTTCTCGTCAATCGAGAACTGCGCGCGGTAGCCCGCTGCCCCAGTCAGGCTGCCCACCAGCCACTGGGCGCGGCCCGGTGTGGGGCTTTGGGTGCTGGTACGCAGCACTTGGGCGGGCAGCAGCTCTTGCGCCAAAGCCGGTAGCAGGCTGACCACCTTGATCTCGCGTTCCTTGGGGTTGATGGCTGCGCCAAAGCCGCCGCTTAAGTTGGCGTTCACTTGCTGCACGGTGTTGTCGGCCTGCACTTTGCCCTCCAGCACCTCGGTGCGCGAGATGCCGGTAGAAGGGTCTTCAAAAGCCACTCTGAACTGGGTGCCGCGCACGCCGATCACCGAGGTGGGGGTGGTGACGGTGAGGGGGGACAGGCGGCTGGCTTGCTTGTTGGCCAGCGTATCCAGCACGCCAGACACCAAACGGATAGCGCCCGAAAACCAGGTGGTCGAAGCGCTGGTGGCCGGGTCGCGAAAAGCGTAGCCGTACTGGGTGGTGACCTCGGCCAAGGTGCGGGGCATCATTTGCACTTTAGAGCCATCGCCCAGCTCCACGATGGCCGAGCTGTCAGCGCCGGTCTCGATACGTGCGCCCTCGGGCACGCTGGCACCCACCTGCACGCTTTGGCCACCGATCTTCACATCGCCCTGCACGCTGAGAATTTTGCCCGGCGTTGCCAGGCGCGGCTGGGTCTGCAGGTTCAGCAGGCTGCGGGGCACGTTAATCACCTGCCCCAAGCTGAGCAGGTTGGGGTTTTTCATGCTGTTGAGCTGGGCTACCTCGGCCCATTTGGCGGGGTCTTTGAGCAAACTGCGGCTGACGCCTTGCAGGGTATCTCTGGGCTTGACGGTGTAGCTGATAAAAGGCTCCGTCATAGCCGCCCAGCTGGCCGAGCAGTTCAGGCTAAACGCTGTCAAAAAAATAGCAGCACGGGCAACGGCTACTAAGGTAAACATGGGTTTTTTCATCATCTGCGCTTTCAAGTCAACCGCCGCACGGGGCGGTGAGGGGGCGACTGTAAGCCCTGGGCAGCCTGAAAAACCGCTATCCGCTGCTATCACTTCACGCACTTCGGCAAGCTGCGACTTGATTCACAGCCACTAGGGCTGCATACAACAGGCTCTGGCGCTTCAGATCACGGTTTAGCGCACGGGCTGTAGGGCCTGAGTCATGCCCATCACCGTGGTGCCCCAGTTGGCGGGTACGTCCAAAGTAAACACTGCATGGGCAGCCGGTTGCGTGGCCGTCGCGGTTGAGCTGAAACGCACGTAGCTGCGTTCACCGGCCTTGAGGTTGCGTAACAACAGCGTGCCATCGGCTGCAATGGTGGCGGTTTGCGCGTCTTGTGTGAACGCCGCATCGCGGGCGGCTTGCACGCTCAGTTGTTGCGGTAAATCTGCGCTTTTGCTGTACACCTTGAGCAGTACGCCGTCGTTCATATAGTCTGCTGTAGCGCCAATGGAGAGCTCTAGGGGCCAGACCAGGCTTTTGATGACGGGCACGGGCGCTGGCGCGGTCTTGACCTGGACTAACTGGACAGCGTTGCGGCCGTTCAGTCCGTGGGTGTCCACACCACGCACCCGGGCGTAGTAGCTACCATCGGGCAGCTCGTTGATGTCCAGGGTGGGGGTGTTCGATTGGAAGTCGCTTTGAATCAGGGCAAATTTTGCATCCGTGGCGAACTGGGCGCGGTAGCTGGTCGCACCGGCCAGGCTACCCACCGTCCATTCAGCCCGCGTTGCGCTCGCGCTCCCAGTGGTGCTGTGCGCACCGGTACGCAGCACCTCAGTGGGCAACTGCGATGCCGCCAAGGCTGGCAGCAGTGCCACCATTTTGTTCTCGCCCGTGTTGGGATCTACCACCACACCAAAGCCTGCTTTGAGCTGGGTGCTGACTTGGCGCGCGGTGTTGTCTACCTGCACCGCGCCCTCCAGCACCTCCGTCAAGGTAATGCGGGTGACCGGGTTTTCATAGCTGACGCGGTACTCGGTACCGCGCACGCCTATCACGGAGGTAGGGGTGGTGACGGTGAGGGGCGTCAAGCGGCTGGCCTGCTTATTGGCCAGGGTTTCCAGCACGCCCGATACCAAGCGGATGGCCCCTGAGAACCAGGTGGTGGACGCGCTGCTGGCGGGGTCGCGCAGGGCGTAGCCGTGCTGGGAGGTGACTTCAGACAGGGTTTTGGGCATCATTTGCAGCTTGGAGCCATCGCCTAACTGGACCAGTACCGAGCTGTTGGCCCCGGTCTCCAGGCGCGCGCCCTCAGGGACGCTAGCGCCCACTTGCACGCTTTGCCCACCCATTTTCACATCGCCCTGCACGCTCAGCACCTTGCCCGGCAAGGCCAACAGCGGCTGCGAGGCCATATTCAGCAGGCTGCGGGGTACGTTGATGGTTTGACCCGGAAAGATCCGGTGCGGGTTCTTCATGCCATTGAGCTTGGCCACCTCGGCCCATTTGGTGGGGTCTTTCAGCAGGCTGCGGCTCACGCCTTGCAGGGTGTCTTTGGGCTGGACGGTGTAGCTGGCGTACAGCTCGGTCATGGCGGCCCAGGCGGCTGCGGGTGCCATGCCAAGTACTATGGAAGTAATAGCTGCTTGCGCAACACGGGTGGCGAAAAATGGTGTATTTTGCATTGAAAATGATATGCCAGTGAGTCACTGGGCTTATGGTTGGCTGATCAACGGGGTGGGAGTCTTAGCCTCGCGACTGAGGATACAAAATGCGGTTGTCGCCTTAAAGCAGGGCCGCAAAAAAATCCATCGCATGCGAGGCCCATGTAATGTACGTCTTGTAACGTTTATTTCGCCAACTTGTAGGGCACAAGAAGGCAGATGCCGCGAACTTCATCACGGGTTACAGTTTTATTTTGGCGCTATAGGGAGGTTGAAGTGGTTCGGTACCGGTCTGGGTTACTTCGCTGGTTTGAAGATGTCTTTCCTGCCTTGGTCACGTTTCTTCTTGGGTTTTTCAAGATGTCTGTCCTAGCTTGGTCGCATTGCGGCGATGGAGGAATTTGCGCTGAGGCTATGCACTCACTCTCTTTACCGTAGCACTCCGTCTAAGCAGACCAGTGGGGTGCACGGGATAAACCCCTTAATTGGTAACTACTCAGGTCCCAGTGACAGACCCCAGCTATTGCACGCTACAGATTAATGAGCAACAATAGAGGCAATGACCGAACTGCCCGACCTCA
>JAYVGI010000173.1:0-6769 GCA_043772355.1 Polaromonas sp. | reverse complement strand
CACATAGTGTGAAGCACGCAGGCGGTATGTTGAGCCGCAAATGCCGCTGCTACGGCATCTCAATGCAAAATGATCGCTATGTATTGCGTAGCTGTTCCCACATATTTTCAAAGGGCTATGAACCAACTCGCGTGAGGGAAGATGGCGTTAGGTGGCCCAAGGCCCCCGCCCCCGCCGCCCGCCCCGTAGCCATCGCCGCCGTCAACAAATACCCCCCCGTAGGCGCTTCCCAATCGAGCATTTCGCCGGCGCAAAACACACCGGGCAGTTTGTTCAGCATGTACTGGCCGGTCATGGCTTCGAAGCGCACGCCGCCTGCGGTGCTGATGGCTTCGTCTATGGGGCGCGTGGCGGTGACGGTGATGGGCAATGACTTGATGGCGGTGGCTAGCTGCTTGGGGTCGTTCATCGCTTGTTTGCTGAGCAGCTCGTACAGGATGTTGAGCTTGATGCCTTCAAGGTTTAAGCGGCTGGACAGGTGACTGGAGAGGGAGCGGGAGCCTCTTGGGTGGCTGACTTCGCGCAGCACTTTAGTGGCGTCCCATTGGGGGAGCAGGTCTAAGTGGAAAGTGGCGCTGCCTTGCGCTGCTATGCACTCGCGCAGGCGCTTGCTGGCGGCGTAGATGAGGCTACCTTCTACGCCCGCTTGGGTGGCGACGAATTCGCCTTGGCGGTGGAATTCTGGCTCTGTGGCCGTGCCTTCGATACGGAGGGCGACGGTTTTGAAGGGTTGGCCTGCGTATTTGTTTTGGAAGTGGTCGCTCCAACCGAATTTGCCGTTGGTGGCTACGTCAAAGCCGCAGTTGGCGGGTTGCAAATCGGCGATGTCTACGCCCTTGGCGCGCAGCCAGGGCACCCACGCGCCGTCAGAGCCCAGGCGCTGCCAGCTTGCGCCGCCCAGGGCCAGGATGGTGGCTTTGGCTTGCACAGTGACGTGCTCCACGCTGCGCGCCGAGTTGGCTAAACTGCCACCTGTCGCTGAGGGGCTTTGGGCTGCAGGGGCTGCGCCCACTGCACCGCCTGCCGTAGTTTTCTCAAACCGTAAAGCGCCCTGCTCGTTCCAGCCCGTCCAGCGGTGCCGCATATGAAACTGCACGCCGTTGCCGCGCAGGCGGTGCAGCCAAGCGCGCAAGAGCGGGGCGGCTTTCATGTCGGTGGGGAAGATGCGGCCGGAGGTGCCGACGAAGGTGTCGATGCCCAGGCCTTTGGCCCATGCTGCGATTTCAATAGCTGGCTGCGCAATGATCTGGCGGGCTAGAAGGTCTTTTCTCTCGTAGTAGCGGGTGAGGAAGGTATCGAGTGGTTCAGAGTGGGTAAGGTTGAGCCCGCCGATGCCAGCGAGCAAAAACTTGCGGCCTGCGCTGGGCATGGCGTCGTATACATGCACTTCGATACCTGCATTGCTGAGCACTTCGGCGGCCATGAGGCCTGCGGGGCCTGCGCCGATGATGGCGACTGGGATAGGGGTCATTGATGTGTGTATTTCTGTGGGTAACTGGTGAGCTTAACCTGTGGTGGTTGTCGCTTGCTGACTAGAGGGGAAGATGGTTGGCTGGCGGGTGGTTGAGCGTTTATCGACTGACCGATTTCTGGTACTCCAGTATGAGGGCGGGCGATAAACAACTAACCGTGCGTAGGCCACCAATCGCCAGCGAACTGTCCACTAGATTTCAATAACCAATCCGTCGCCCGAGATAAAAGCCGCGCAAACCACTGCCCCCGGTGTAGCTGCCCGCAGCGCCTGCGCATACTGACCCAGTTGCTCGCGCAGCGCCAACTGCCGCTCTGGTGCGGTGGAAGATTTGTAGTCCAGTACCCACCAGGTTTGCGTAGCGCGGTGGCGCACCACGCGGTCCAGGCGTAGCAGCGCGCCTGCGTGCACCAGCTCTAGCTCGTTGGCTTGCCAGTCGAGCACGGCTGCGTCCCACACCCATGCGGCCTCGCCTTGGGTGATGCGCTGGGCCACCCGCAGGGCCTGCGCACACTGCGCTGCGTCGAGCTGAAACTGCGCACCTACGCTGCGCGCGGCGTGCGCCATGTCGTAGCCGGGGGCGTAGAGCTCTAGCAGGCGGTGCATGGCTTGGCCGATGCGGGAGGCGGCGCTGTCTGCGCTGGATTGGGCAGTAGAATCGGCAAGGATTGATTTGCCAGTCGCTACATTATTCATAGCTTCTCCCGCAACATTAATGCTGGCTATTGGCATTTTCTTTATGTAAAAGTGCTGCTCTGGGAGGGTTTTGGCAGTGTTGTTTGCCTGCATTGGGTGCACAGACCCATTCGCCGGCAATGCGGCATTGGCATGGTCTGCGTCCGCATCGCCCAAGGCCTCAAAGCGCTGCCACGGACTGGTCGGATCGGGTGTGCGTACCTCGTGGGCGGACAGGGCCAGGGTGTGCTGCGCGCGGGTCATGGCGACGTACAGAGCGTTGGTCTCTTCGCGGGCGCGGGCTGTCTGCTCGTGCTCCAGCGCGTCTTTCACACAAGCTGGGGGCGCGGACTCGCTGGCCAGGAAGGCGAAGGTGGTGGGCGCGGCTTGCTTTGCGGGCCAGTCGATCAGCACGTCCATGCTGCGGGACTTTTCGGCTTGGGCGTTGGCGTCCAGCATGAGCACGGTGTGGGCTTCGAGGCCTTTGGCACCGTGCACGGTGAGCAGTTGCACTGCATGGTTGCCGCCTATTTCAACGGATGGCGCGCTAACCGAAGGGGTGCGCACACTGCCCGATTTGAGAGCGCGCACCCAGGCATAGGGCGTTAAAAACCTGCCGCCGTCTACGTCCAGCGCGGCGGCCAGCAGGGCTTGCAGGTTGGCCACCACTGCCTCGCGCTGCGCTGCGGGCGCTGCGGCCATAAAGCGGGCCAGCACGTCGGCGTGCTGGTACACCGCCGCCAGCGCGTCGTGCGGCGGCAGGCTGGCGAACAGGGTTTGGTAGCTTTGCAGGTCAGTAGCCAGCGTGGCAAACTCTGGCAGACGAATTGGCACAAAATTCGGTGTAATTTCAGCTGAATCAGTCTCTAGCCATGAAGAATATTGCGGAAGCAGCTCATGTTTTGATAGTGCCAGCCACCAGGTGCAGCGCTGCGCTTTGGCTACCTGGGCGATGGCGACCAACTGGTCGTCGCTCACGCCAAACAGGGGCGACTTGAGGGCGCGGGCCAATGCCAGGTCGTTGGTAGGCGAGACGATCGCATCGACCAAGGCCACCACATCTTGCACCTCGCAGTGCTCCATGAGCTGGGTTTTCTCGCTGATCTGGGATGCGATGCCCAGCGCTTGCAGGGCGTCCCGCATGCGCTGCAAGCGGTCGCGTTTGCGGGCCAGCACCATCACCTCGCCAGCGGGAGTGCCTTGTGCGATGTGCTGCGCCACCCATCGGGCGGCCTGCGCACATTCGCGGGTGCGGATGTGCTCCTCGGCTTCGTCGCGCGGGGTGGTGAGGGTGTCGCGCCACTCGGTGGACGCGTCTTGCCCATCTGCCTCTTCGCGCGCGACCAGTGGCAGGCGCAGCACCTGGCCTTGCTCTTTTGACTCGGTGGTGTGCAGACGGTAGCCTTCGTAGCCTTGCTCGGCAGCGCCGTGCATCACGCCGTTCACAGCGGCCAGCACGCCGCGTGCGTTGCGCCGCGTGTGGTCGCAGCTGAGCACCACGCCACCCAGCGCTTCGCACACAAAGGCGCTGGCAGCCACAAACACCTGCGGCTCGGCGCGGCGAAAGCGGTAAATGCATTGCTTGGGGTCACCCACAATGAACACGCTGGGCGCACTGCCGCCTGCTCCGGCATAGCTGGCAAGCCAGGCTTGCAGTGCCTGCCATTGCAGCGGGTTGGTGTCTTGAAACTCATCTATCAGCAAGTGCCGGGTTTGCGCGTCCAGGCGCTGCTGCACCCAGCCGCTTAGCACGGGGTCGCTCAGCAAATGCAGGGCCGAGCGTTCTACGTCGCCCATGTCTACCCAGGCGCGCTCGCGCTTAAGGGCGCTGTAGCAGGCAATCAGCGCGCGGGTCAGCTGGGCCATGCGGGTTTGGTGCAGCCAGGCCTCGTGCTGCTGCTGCGCGGCATTGACACGCACACACAGCGCTTGGGCCACGCGCACGTGCTCCAGGCCGACCAGCCTGTCGCTGAACTTGCGGGGCTCGTTTTTTTGCGTCAGCAGGGCCGCCGTGGCGGCGGGAAAGTTGCTGGCGGCCAGCGCAGATTCCAGTTCTACGCCTTTTTCGGCAAAGGATTTTTGCGTCGCGCGACCCAAAATGGCGGCGGCATCGCGCAGTTTTTGGCGGTGGTCACGGTTGCTGCTGAGCATCTCCATGGGTTCATCGAGCCCGGCAAATTCGGTATGCACCTGGGCAAACGGGCGAATGCTGCTGGCCACCGTGCCGGCAGCATCGGCCAACGCAAACTCTACCCGCTTGTCCAGCGCGCTGGACAAGGCCTTGTCTACGTTAAACCGGCCATGTGCCGCTACGGCTTGGCCGTAGGTGCTGCGCAGCGCATCATCCGCCGCCAGCGCATCGTAAAAGCGCCGCCACACCAACTGGGTAGCTTGGCTGTCGTCTTCCAGCAGCTCGTACTGCGAGGGCAGGCCTAGCTGCTCCAGCGCCGCCATGGGCGCGCTGCGCAAGAGCGCGGCAAACCAGCTGTGGAAGGTGCGGATCTGCACGGTGCGGCCAGAGGTCAATACGCTTTGGTATAAATTTGATAGCTGCTCCCGCAATATTCCATTAGGCTGCAAGGCAATATGGCTTGCAACGCCTCGGTGCATCAGCTCTTGGGCTAAGGTGGCATCGTCAGCCTGGGCAAACTCTTCCAGCCATTCTTGCAGGCGCTGGCGCATCTCGCCTGCGGCTTTTTTAGTGAAGGTGATGGCGAGAATTTCTTGCGGTGCAAGCGTGCTTGCCTGGTCGCTGGGTGCACTTAGCTTGGCGGCTGCGTTGGTAGTTTGCGCGTTCAACAAAGCCCGCAAAATGCGCGACACCAGCATCCAGGTTTTGCCAGCCCCTGCGCAGGCCTGCACCACCACGTTGCGCGCTGGGTCACAGGCCACGGCATAAAACGCCTCGCGCGTGCAAGGCTGGCCGTCCAGGGCGTAGGCGTAGGGTTCGGTACTCATAGGGTCCACATATCCTTGCGGCACAGTCCGCGTGCGGCGCAAAATTCGCAGGCTTTGCCTTCGCCCAGTGCAGGCAAAGCCTGGCCTGTGTGGATGCGCTGCACGTCAGTGCTGATGCCTCGCAGCAAGGCATCGCGCGCGGCCATGATGTCAGGCTGCGGCGTGATCTTGCACTCGCGCTCGGCCACGTTCACGTAGGCGGCGTGGATGTCGTCCTCGCCCAGCAGCGCGGCGTAAAAGGCCAGTTGCGTGTCTTCCAGCGGGTTTTTCACACGCTCTTTGCTGGCCTGGGTGCTCTCAGTTTTATAGTCCAGTACGTAGGCCGTGCCTGCCATGGGGCCGCGGCTGAGGCGGTCTACACGGTCCAGGCGGCCTACGAGGGTGACGCGCTCGCCTGCCTCGTCGGCATGCTCCAGCGTGCGCTCCAGCTCGGCTTGGTCAAACTGCCAGCTCTCCGCCTCATGCTGGGCCAGCCACAGCACATAGCTCTCGCGCACCTGCGGCCAGGCGGCGGTGAAGGGGATGAAGCCACTGTCGGCTATTTTCTGCTCTGTGGCGCATTGGTCTAGTAGATCGCGGTCGGGGATTGCAACTTGGCCTGATTCAAACGCGGCCTTGCGGCGCGTGTGAAACTCGCTCAGCACGTTGTGCAGCCAACTGCCAAAGTCGCGTTTGCTCACTTCGGCATCCAGCTCTGGCGCGTCTTGCAGGCCCAGGAGGCGCAGGGCAAAAAAGCGGTAAGGGCAGGTGCGCAGGTCGCCGTAGCTGCTGGCGGAGAGCTTGCCTACTTTCACGCTGTGCGCTGTGGGCTGGGGCGGCAGGCTGGGCTGTGCGTTATGCAATGTATCCTCGCGCGGGTCGGTTCCCTGTAGCACGCTGCGGCCCAGCGCGGCTTGGGCCAGCAGCCAGCGCTGCAAAAGCGGGCTGGGCAGCAAAGCCTGCTCACCCTCAGTGCTGCGCCACAGTATGTCTACCAGAGGCACTTGCATAGCGCACTGCCACACGGCTTGCTGCTCTGCGCCCAGCGCCTCGCGGCCAGGCAGGCCCAGTGCCACGCGCTGCGCGCTGCTCCATGCGCCTTGCGGCTCGGGCGATGCAGGCAGACGCTGCTCGTCTGCGCCAGCTATCACTATGGAAGCAAATGGCCTGGCCAATACCTGGGCCAGCGGCAGCACCACGACTTGCGCGGCATCTCCTGCGGCATCCACAGGGGGTTTAAAGCTGGCGCTTTCCAGGCAGTCGGTGGCCCAGGCACTGAAATCGGCCAAAGACACGTGGGCCGTGTGCGCCTGCACTTGCTCGGGTTGCAGCAGATGCAGCGCCTGCATGCAGTCGCGCCCGGCGCTGTCGGCCACCAGCGTGCTCCACTGGCCGGCGCTGCGCAAGGCTTGCTCCAGGCTGGCCAGCCATTGGGCTATGGGACGGCTGGCGCGCAGGCTGCCCAGCAGCGCGTCCACAGACACTTGCGTTTTGTCATCTACTATAAATTTTATAGCTTCTCGGGCAACATCTTTCATGGCTAATGGGCTATTGGGCTTGCGAAGCGTGCTCTCCAGCGCATGCACCTGCGCTGCGGGCACGCTGGTGTGCTTTAGCCAATCGAGCAGCGCGTCATCAGCGCCCTCGCCTTGCGCCTTCCAGCGTGCGGCGCGCAAGAGCGCCATC